>CAYYJK010000020.1:0-22803 GCA_964472185.1 uncultured Prosthecobacter sp. | reverse complement strand
AGGGCGAGCACGCGGTAGGCGTCGCCGCCGACGGCGCCCAGCGAGGTGATGTTGAAGAAGTTGCTCACCACCGTGATGCGCAGCACCTCGCCGCCGGGCACGGGATGCTCCTGGCCGCGCAGCAGAACCTGCCAGCGCAGCGCGCTCAGCCAGGTGGACAGGCCGACGCAGGCCAGCCCGGCCAGGGTCCAGTCCCAGTTCCGGCTCAGCGCCAGCAGGTGCGGCAGGATGTCGCGCGTGAAGGCGTGCTCGCGGAAAATCATCCAGAGCAGCGCCGTGGTGATGGCGAGCTTGAGCAGGATGACCAGCGCCTTCTTCATGCGGGCGACGGGGCGGTCTAGGCGAGGCCGGCTTCCTCGATCGCGCGGGCGATGCTGTCGACGCTGTGCAGGATCTCGCGGGCCTTGGTCTGGTCGCTGATCTTCAGCTTGAAGTGCTTCTCGATGGCGACCACGAGCTGCAGCGCGTCGACGCTGTCCAGACCAATGCCGCCGGGACCAAAGAGCGGCGCTTCGTCGCCGATTTCATCAGCACCGACCTCCAGCATGAGTTCGGCGGCCATGACTTCCTTGATGCGTTGACGGAGATTCATTCGGTCAGGGTGAGAAGGGGGTCCGGGGGCAGCCTTCAGACAAGGGCGCCATCCAGCTTGAGGGAAGCGCCAGTCATATAGCTCGCCTCCGCACTGGCAAGGAAGAAAACCACGGCGGCGATCTCCTCCGGCCGGGCAAAACGCCGCATCGGCGTCTCGCGCCGCACCGCCTTGATCTGCTCCTCGCTCCAGCCCGCGGGCAGCGAGCCCTCGATGTGGCCGGGGCAGACGGCGTTGACGGTGATGCCCAGACGCGCGGTTTCCTTGGCCAGGCTGCGGGTCAGGCCGAGCACGCCGGCCTTGGCCGCCGCGTAGTTGGTCTGGCCCGCCGGCGAATGCAGGGCGCTGAGCGAAGCGACGTTGATGATGCGGCCCCAGCGCTGCGCCATCATCGGCCGCAGCACCGCCTGGCAGCCGTGGAAGACGGCGTTGAGGTTGGCGTCGAGCACGCCCGACCACTGGAAGGGCGTCATCGCCGCCAGCAGCGCGTCGTCGTGGTACCCGGCGTTGTTGACCAGCACGGCCAGCGGCCCGCGCTGCTGCTCGATCCAGGCCAGCGCCGTCTGCCAGGACTCCGGCGCGGTGATCTCGAGCGGGCAAAGGAAGGCGCGGTCCGGGAACCGCTCCACCAAGCCCCGGGCGCGCTCCTGGCGTTCGCGCACGCCCAGAAACACGGCGCAAGCCGGGTCGCGTTCGAGGAAGTACTGGGCGGTGGCGTGCCCGAGCACGCCGTTGGCGCCGGTGATCAGGATGCTGCGGGAGTCAGGCATGCGAAGGAGGGAAGCTGTGCGTTGTTACGCCGCGCCGCCGGGAATGCACCGAAAAAAAGGCAGCGCCGGTCGCCCGGCGCTGCCTGCTTGGTCGGTGCTGCGGATCAGGCGGCCTTGGGCGAATGCTCGTCGCAGTGCTCCGGCTCCGGATCGGTCTCCTCGACCTGGGCCTGGTCCTTGAGGAACTGCAGCGCGCTCTCCATGAGCAGGTCGTCGCGCAGGCGCTCGACCATGCCGCTCTTCTGGGCTTCGCCCATGAACTTCTTCACCGGCTTCTTCTGGCGCGCGGCCATGTTGGCCAGCGCGTAGGTCAGCTGCTGGTCGGTGACGGTCAGACCCTCCTTCTTGGCGATCTGCTCGAGGATGAAGGACACCTTGACGCTCTGCGTCGCCTGCTGGGTGGCGCTGCCGAGGATCTCCTCCTGGCGCTGCACCAGCTCCTCCTGAGCCACGCCCTGCTGCAGGGCGCGCATGGCGATGTCGTTGGTGCGGCGCTGGGCCTCGCGGTTGACGATCTCCTGGGGCAGGTCGAACTCGACCTTCTCGAAGATGTGGGCGATGACCTGGTTGGCCTTGGCGGTTTCGCGGGCCTGCTCGCGGCGGCGGCGGATGGCTTCCTTGATCTCGCCGCGCAGGGTTTCCTCGGTCATTTCACCGCCGCCGATCTTCTGGATGAACTCGGCGTCCAGGGCGGGCACCGACTTCTCCTTGACGCCCTTGCAGGTGACGGCCAGTTCGAGCGTCTTGCCGCGCAGGCCTTCGAAGGCGAAATCGTCCGGCAGCGGCAGGGCGAGCGTGCGCTGCTCGTCCTTCTTCACGCCCGCCAGGCCGGCGTAGAAGCCGGGCAGGAAATCTTCCTCGTCGTCGAGCAGGAACCAGTTCTCCTGGATCTCCTTGAGGTGCGCCGGCGCGTCCGGCAGGACCTCGCCGAGCGGCTGGCCTTCCAGGCTGCCGGTGAAGCCCAGAACCACGGCATCGCCGTTGGCCGCGGCGCGGTCGACGTCCTGGAAGGTGGCGTAGCGCTCGCGCAGGTGCAGCAGGTCGTGGTCGACGTCGGCGTCGGTGATCTCGATGCGCGGCAGCTTGACCGGGATGCCCTTGTACTCGGGCAGCTCGAACTTCGGCGCCAGGCTCATTTCCGCGCTGAAGCTGAAGCTCTTGTCGGTGTCGTGGACCTTCTTGTCGGTGACCGACAGGATGTTGAGGACCTCGAGGCCTTCGTTCTTGATCGCCTGGCGCAGGCCGTCGTTGATCAGCTGCTTTTCCAGTTCGCTCTCGATGTCGGCGCTGTAGCGCTTCTGGACGGCGGCGGCCGGCGCCTTGCCGGGGCGGAAGCCGGGCAGGCGGACTTGGCTGGCGTAGTAGCTGGTGATGGCTTGGCGCTGCTTGGCGACTTCTTCACCCGGGACGCGGATGTGGGCCACGGCGCGGCAGTTGGGCTGGTGTTCGACGTTGATGTTCATGCGAAATGCTGTCTGGGAGATGGCGGCCGACCGGACGCCGGCAGACCGCCGGGCCGGAGGGGCGGACAGGCTAGAGCACTTTGCCGGCTTTGACAACGACAGAACGCAGGGGGGGGCCTGGCCGCCTCCGCCGGAGGGGGAGGACGGCTCAAAGCAGCGGGATGAACAGGCGGGCGAAGCCGTTGCGCAGCCGTTCCGGGAAGGAGGCGCCCCGGAGCCGGGCCTCGGTCACCTCGGTGCCTTCGGCGCGTTTGCGCTCGAACAGGCCGTGCAGGGCGCCGCGCAGGGCCGGATCGTGGCAGACGAGGTTGAACTCGAAATTGAGGCGCAGGCTGCGCGGATCCCAGTTGGTCGAGCCAAGGCAGCTCCAGGCCTCGTCGATGAGCAGCATTTTGCTGTGGTCGAAGGGCGGCGGCGACTCGTAGATGCGGCAGCCGGCCTCGAGCAGTTCCGGATAGAGGGTGCGCGCCGCCCAGGCCACCGGCGGGATGTTGTTGCGGGCGGGGGTGACGATGACGACCTCGACGCCCCGGGTGGCGCAGAGTTTGAGCGCCGCGATCAGGGTGGCCGTGGGCAGGAAGTAGGGCGTCATGATGCAGACGCGCTGCCGCGCCGCGTTGAGGGCGGCAAACAGGGCCACCGGCATGACTTCCAGATCCTCGTCCGGACCGTCGACAATGCCGAGCGCGTGCGTGGGGCCCGCCGGGGCCAGGGGCGGGAACCAGGCCTCGCCCCGGAGGATCTCCCCGGCGCAGAAGGCCCAGTCCTCGGCAAACACCCGCTGGAGTTGGGCGACGACCGGACCGCGCACGCGGAAATGCAGATCGCGCACCGGATGCGCCGGCTGGCGCTGGAGCATGTTGCCCTCGCGGATGTTCATGCCGCCGGTGAAGGCGGTGTGGCCGTCGACAACCAGGATCTTGCGGTGGTTGCGCAGGTTCATGGTCAGGAAGCGCAGGACGAAGCGGTTCGGCATGAAGCGCCGCACCGGCACGCCCAGCCGGCGCAGCTGGCGCGTCACCGGCGGCCACGAGTAGCGCGTGCCGGCATCGTCGACCATGACCCGCACCTCAACCCCACGGGCCCGGGCGGCGGCGAGTTCGCGGACGAAGTCCGCGCCGATGTGGTGCGCCTCAAAAATGTAGCTGGCCAGGGCGACGCTGGTCTGCGCCCCGCGGATCGCCTCCAGCATCGCCGGCAGGGCCGCCTCGCCGTTCTCCAGAGCCTCGACGGCGTTGCCGCTGGTGAAGGTGAAGCGGGAAATCCGGTCCAGCGTCACCGCCAGGGCGCAGTCGTGCTCGTCGCCCCCCTGCCCCGGCTGGCCGAACACCGGACAGGCCGGCGGCGGATCGCGGTAGGCCGGCCCGATGCCGCCGCGGTAGTGCCGGCCGCGGCGGCGGACGAAATTGATGCCGAGCAGGGCATAGAGCGCCGCTCCGGCCAGGGGGGAGAGAACCACCAGGGCGACCCAGAACCCGGCCGACCGGTGGTCGCGGTGGCGCACCAGCAGGTGCAGCAGCGCCGCCAGGCTGAGGCCAAGGGTGAACAGCGTCAAAAGGGTCATCGGCCAGCTCAGCGCCGCCAGCAGCGGAAGGGACATGCCAGCGACGATAGTCGCGGCGGCCGCGGCGTTGAAACAAAAAAACGCCGCCGGGAAGCCCGGCGGCGTCTGAATCGGACCGAAGTCCGGGAGCTTACTGCTGCGGAGCACCGGGCAGGGCCGGCAGGCCGCCGGGAGCGGCGGGAGCCGGAGCGGCCGGGGCGCCGGGAGCGCCCGGCAGGGAAGGCAGGCCGCCGGGAGCCGGAGGCAGACCGCCCGGAGCGGCGGGCATGCCGCCCATGGCCGGGTTGTTGGTGTAGCTGCCGGCGCCCTTGGGCACGATGTTGAGGATCTGCTGCGGCTGGTTCTGGCTGGCCATGGTGAACATGTCCATGCCGCCGGCCATCATCGCCGGACCGACGGAGGCACCGCGCTTGGCGGCGAGCTTCTCGACGTTCACGGAGTTGTCATTGCGGCCGATGATGATCTTGCCACCGCGCCAGGTGCGGCCCTGGACCAGCTGGCCCGCGGCGTCGCAGTTCCACTGCGGCGGCCAGCCGGCAGCCGAGGGGTTTTCATAGACGAGCGGCATGATGCCGTTGCTGGAGGTCGTCTGGCCCTGGGTGAGCGCCCAGTGGTTTTCACCGGCCATCAGCGCCTGGTCAAACGTCGGCGCCTGGCCGATGTTGCCGTCCGGAATGTACGGGCTGGCCTTGGCGCTGAAGATGCGCTCGTCCTGGATGATGTCCTCGGAGAACAGCACGCGGAAGGCGTCGTTGGCGGTGACCGCCACGCCGCCGGTCTGCGGGTTCTGGTAGGAATCCGGGTAGATCGAGTTGTTGTCCTGCGCGAAGACCTTCATGGCCATGATGATCTGGCGGCAGTTGTTGGACGTGCTGGTCTGGTTGGCCATGTCCTGGATGACGTTGAACGTGGGGACCGCCAGGCTCGCCAGAATGGCGATGATGGTGATCACCACGAGGAGTTCAATGAGGGTGAACCCTCGTTGCAGTGCTCGTTTCATGGGGATGAATGCGTTTGTGGTTTGGATATGATGTATGCGACGGCGGGCCGAATAACCCTCCGCCGTCCCGATTAGACCGGAAGCCGCCCGGC
The DNA here is from genome assembly GCA_964472185.1 of uncultured Prosthecobacter sp. Lineage (GTDB taxonomy): Bacteria > Verrucomicrobiota > Verrucomicrobiia > Verrucomicrobiales > Verrucomicrobiaceae > Prosthecobacter. Next base: position 17,322 of record CAYYJK010000020.1, on the reverse strand, counting down.
CTGGCGAGAAAAATCTTGCCTCACTCGGCCACCGCCGCCGTTTCGGCGGCGTCCCCGCCCAGACCGGGCCGCAGGCGGTAGCCGCCCGAACGCTCGTCGTGGACCAGGTCGAGCAGGCCGCGTTTGCCGGCCGCCTCGAGCAGGGCGTTGAAGGAGCGGAACCCGTGGAAGCGCTCGCTGAACTGGGGCACGCGCCGCTTGATCGTCTCCTTGACCTTCCAGCCCCAGATGCCCTGCTCCCCGCCCTCCTCGCCGACCAGGGCGTCGACCGTCTCCATGAGCATCTCGATCGCCTTCTCGGGGTCGCCGGCCGCCTTTGGCGCCTCGGCCGCGGGCGCCGCCTTGGCGGATTTCTGGGCCTCGCCCGCAGCGGGTTTGGCCGCCGGCAGCCGAGTGCGCCGCTTCTGCTGCTGCTCGCGCACAAGGTCGTCGTAGAAGATGAACTCGTCGCAGTTGCCGATGAACAGGTCGCTGGTGGAGTTCTTCACGCCGACGCCGATGACCGTCTTGTTGTTCTCGCGCAGCTTGCTGACCAGGGGCGAGAAGTCGGAGTCGCCGCTGACGACGACGAAGGTGTCGACGTGGGCCTTGGTGTAGCAGAGGTCGAGGGCGTCGACCACCATGCGGATGTCGGCGCTGTTCTTGCCCGACTGGCGCACGTGCGGAATCTCGATGAGTTCGAAGGCGGCCTCGTGCATGGTCTTCTTGAAGTCGCGGTAGCGGTCCCAGTCGCAGTAGGCCTTTTTCACCACGATCGAACCCTTGACCAGCAGGCGCTCGAGCACCTTGCCCATGTCGAACTTGTCGTACTTGGCCTCGCGGACGCCGATGGCCAGGTTCTCGAAGTCGCAGAAGATGGCCATGGTGTGGGTGCGGTCGGAGGTGCGCATGGCGCAAGGTCCGGGATTCCGGCCGCAGGTCAAGGCGCAGCGTCTCAGGACGGGCCGTCCGGGGACAGCGGCAGCACCGGCTGGTGGCGGCGGCGGTTCCAGCGCTCGACCACGTTCCAGCCCAGGTAGCTGGCGACGTAGCTGAGCGGCGCGGCGAGGGCGCCGAGGATGATGCCGCCGAACAGCATGACCGGCGCATGCTCGCGCAGGGCCAGCCACAGGCCGGGGATGTCCTCCGGCAGCTGGGTCGGAAAGGGCGTCGACGGCACCTCGGAGACCCAGGCGAGCACCCACTTGCCGACCAGGTACTCGAGCGGCACCAGGGCCGCCATGGTCACCGGGTTGCTGATCCAGCACATGATGATGGCGATCGGGATGTTCACCCGGAACACCGCCGCCAGGATCGCCGCGGACGGCATCTGGATCGGCAGCAGCTGCAGGGTGACGAACCAGCCGATCGCCATGCCGCCGGCAAAGGTGTGCCGGGTCGGCTTCCACACCCGCTTGTCGAGGAAATGCCGGGCAAACCAGCGCATGGTCGGGCTGGTCTTCAGCTTCCGCGGGTGCTTGAGGAAGCGGTAGGTCTTGAAAACCGAGCGGCGGAAGTAGCCTTTGGCGAAGTCGACCATGGTTTTCAATCAGTGCCCCGTGCGGGCGGCGTAGACCAGCAGTCCGGCCCCGAGGACGATGCGGTAGACGGCGAAGCCGTTGAAGGTGTGGCTCTGGACGAAGTGGATCAGCCACTTGACCACGACGAAGGCCGAGACGGCGCTGACCAGGGCGCCGAGCAGGACCATCGACCAGTCCTCGCCGCCGGTGCCATGGCGGGCGATCTCGGAGGCCATCTGCAGACCGCCGGCGGCGATCAGGGTGGGGATGCCGAGCAGGAAGGAAAATTCCGTGGCGGCCGGGCGGGCCACGCCCAGCGCCATGGCCATGAGGATGCTCGCGCCGGAGCGCGAGGTGCCCGGGAACACCGCGGCCAGCAGCTGCGCCGCGGCGACGGCCACGACCACCGCCCAGGTGATTTCGGCCAGGCCCGTGCGGCCGCGCTGGCGCCACTCGGCCCAGAGGATGACGAAGCCGCCAATGAGGGTGGCCCAGGCCACCGGCGAAACGGCTTCGGGCAGCTGGATGTCGAGCTTCTTGATCAGCACGCCGCCGAGACCGGTCAGCACGAACGCGACGAGCAGCTTGAGCAGGTAGTCGCGCGTCGCCGGCTCGCCCAGGCTGGCGGCCAGCTGGCGCACGCGCTTGGCAAACACGACCAGCACGGCCAGCACCGCCCCGCTCTGGATGACGACGTTGAACAGGTCGCTCTTTGCCGGCAGCCAGCCGAGCGTCTGCGGAATCAGCAGGTGCCCGGTCGAGGAAATCGGCAGGAACTCGGTGACACCTTCGATGATGCCTAGCAGGATGACGGCGAGCCAGTCGGGCATGGACGGGAGAATCGGGGGAGAGGGCACTTAGGAGGCGATGCCCAAGATTGCAAGCCCGGGCGGCCCTTGGTCCAAAATCGTGTGACGAATTGGCCCCGCGAGGCGACAGCTGTTTTTTTGCGTCCGGTTGCCGACCCTGCTGCGGATACATCCCGAGGAACCATGAACCGCCACGAGACCCGCGCCGCCCAGGCCTTCCTGCACCATCACGACTTCGTGAAGGGGGTCGCCCTCAAGTACGCCCCCTGGCCGGGCCTCATGGAGGACATCGTCCAGCAGACCTTCCTGGAGTTTCTCGCCAAGGAAGCGCGCTGGGATCTCGACCAGGACCTGCGCCCCCTGCTCGCCACCATGACCCGCCACGTCGCCCTGCGGCTCTGGCGCGACCGCACCCGCGAGCGCCCGGAGGTGGTGCAGAAGCTCGCCGACCACATCCGCCGGCTCGCCGAGGAACGCGACACGCCGCCGCGCTACGAGGAGGAGATCGGCGCCCTGCGCGGCTGCCTGCAGAAGCTGCCGGACAAGAGCCGCGAACTGGTCGAGCTCTATTATTATGGCGAGGTCGCCACGCCGGCCATCGCCGCCCGCCTGGACATGAAGGCGGACACGGTCTGCCGCGCCCTGTCCCGCGTCCGCGACAAGCTGCGCGACTGCATCCGCCGCCACCTGCATCACCCGCCCGCCCATGCCTGACGCCGATCCCGAAATGCTGATCCAGCGCTGCCTGGAAGGCGCGCTCGACGAGGCCGCCGCCGCCGAGCTGCTCGAGCTGCTGCAGCGCCGGCCGGAGCTGGGCGAGCGCCTGCTCGACCATCTCCAGCTCGATGCCATGCTGCGCGAAATCGGCGCCAGCTCGCCCCCGGCCGGCCTGAGCCTGCTGGCGCGTGACGCCGCCCCCGCGGCGCCCACCGCAGCGCGCGCCCGCTTCAGCCTGCCCACCCTGGCCGGGGTGGCCGCCCTGGCCGCCTGCCTGACCGTCTTGGGCTCCTGGATCGTCCACCGCGCCTGGCCGGACGAGCGCGAGGCGACCACGGCCGCTGTGGCGGTCCTGACCCGCGGCGTCAACCTGCAGTGGGAAGGCGCCGCCATCGCGCCCGGCACCCCGCTCGCGCCCGGCACGCTGCGCCTGAAGGCCGGCCTCGCCCAGATCGAGTTCTTCCAGGGCGCGCGGGTGACCCTGGAGGGGCCGGCCGAGTTCGAACTGGTCTCCTCCAGCGCCGCCGCCTGCCGGTCGGGCAAGCTCAGCGCCCATGTGCCGCCGCAGGCCAAGGGCTTCCGCATCGACACGCCGCGCGGCCGCATCGTCGATCTCGGCACCGACTTCGGCCTCGACCTGACTGCGGCCGCAGCCGAGCTGCATGTGTTCAAGGGCGAGGTGGAACTGCACGCGCCGGACCGCGCCATGCAGCCGCTCAAGGAGGGCCAGGCGCTGGCGCTCGCCGCCCGCCCCCGGGCCCTGGCCGCCCAGCCGGCGCGCTTCGCCTCGCTGCAGGATGTCGGCGAACGCACCGCCGAATCGCAGCGGCTCGCCTTCGAACGCTGGCTGGCCGGCAGCCCGGACCGCAACCGCGAAACCGGCCTGCTGCTGCGCCTCGACTTCCAGGATCCGGCCAGCACCCGCACCCTGCGCAACCACGCCGCGCAGGCGGCGGAGGTCCCCGACGCCAGCATCGTCGGCTGCCGCTGGACGGAAGGCCGCTGGCCGGGCAAACGCGCCCTGGAATTCCGCACCATCAGCGACCGCGTCCGCCTGAGCCTGCCCGGCAAACAGGCGGCGCTCACCCTCAGCGCCTGGCTGCGCATCGACGGCCTCGACCGCGCCTTCAACTCGCTGTTCATGGTCGAGGGCTTCAAGGACGGCGCCCTGCACTGGCAGATCACCCGCGACGGCCGCCTGCGCCTGGGCATCGCCGGCCGCGACGGCAAACGCCATGTCGACTACGACACCGCCGCCGTCTTCCTGCCCGAACGCTTCGGCCGCTGGCTGCACCTCGCCACCGTCTACGACCCCCAGCGGCGCGAGGTGCGCCACTACCTCGACGGCGAACCGCTGGCGCGCCTGCCGGTGCCGGAGGTGTTTCCGCTGCGCCTCGGCCTGGCCGAACTCGGCAACTGGAACGACACCACCCGACCGGACCGCGTCGCCATCCGCCACCTCAGCGGCGCCATGGACGAGTTCCTCCTGCACCGGCGCGCGCTCGGCGATGCGGAGATCGCGGCGCTGGCGCGCTGAGTGCACCACGGCGCGCTTCCGCCTTGTCATCGCCGGAGCGATGTGAACAATCGCGGCATGACCTACCTTCTCGCGCTCGACCAGGGCACCACCAGCAGCCGCAGCATCCTCTTCGACCTGGCCGGCCGGGTCGTCGCCACCGCCCAGCGCGAATTCACCCAGCACTACCCGAAGCCCGGCTGGGTCGAGCACGACGCCGAGGAGATCTGGGAAACCCAGCTGCGCACCGCCCGCGAGGTGCTGAAAAAGGCCGGGGTCAAACCCGCCGAAATCGCCGGCATCGGCATCACCAACCAGCGCGAAACCACGGTGGTCTGGGATCGCAAGACCGGCAAACCCGTGCACCGCGCCATCGTCTGGCAGGACCGGCGCACCGCCGGCTTCTGCGACCGGCTCAAGGCCCGCGGCGCCGAACCGATGATCCGCCACAAGACCGGCCTCGTGGTCGACGCCTACTTCTCCGCCACCAAACTGAACTGGATTCTGAACCACGTGCCCAAGGCGAAGGAACTGGCCAAGGCCGGCCGGCTCGCCTTCGGCACCGTCGACACCTGGCTGCTCTGGAAGCTGACCGGCGGCCGCGTGCACGCCACCGACGTCAGCAACGCCTCGCGGACGATGCTCTACGACATCACCACGGGCAGCTGGGACGCCGAACTGCTCAAGCTGTTCCGGGTGCCCGCCTCGGCGCTGCCGGAGGTGCGGCCCTCGAGCGGGGTGTTCGGTGAAACCACGCTGCTCGGCGGCACGCTGCCCATCGCCGGCATCGCCGGCGACCAGCAGGCCGCGCTGTTCGGCCAGGTCTGCACCCGGCCGGGCATGGTCAAGAACACCTACGGCACCGGCTGCTTCATGCTCATGCACACCGGCACCAAGCGCATCGCCTCCGGCAACAACCTGCTCACCACCGTCGCCTGGCAGCTCGGCGATGGGGCGCCGGAGTACGCCGTCGAAGGCAGCGTCTTTATCGCCGGCGCGGTCGTGCAGTGGCTGCGCGACGGCCTGGGCCTGATCAAAAAATCCTCGGAGATCGAGGCCCTGGCGGCGCAGGTGCCGGACACCGGCGGCGTCTACCTCGTGCCCGCCTTTGCCGGCCTCGGCGCCCCGCACTGGGATCCGCATGCGCGCGGCCTGATCTGCGGCCTGACCCGCGGCACCACCAAGGCGCACCTCGCCCGCGCCGCGCTGGAGGGCATCGCCTACCAGGTGGCCGACATCCTGCACGCCATGCAGGCCGACGCCGGCGTCAAACTGCGCGAGCTGCGCGTCGACGGCGGCGCCAGCACCAACAACCTGCTCATGCAGTTCCAGGCCGACCTGCTCGGCGTGCCGGTCGTCCGCCCGCAAGTCACCGAAACCACCGCGCTCGGCGCCGCCTACCTCGCCGGCCTCGGCGTGGGCGTCTGGAAACGCCCGGCCGACATCGCCAGTCAGTGGCAGGCCGAACGCCGGTTCGAGCCGGCGATGAAGCCCGCCCAGCGCAAGGCCCTGCTCGCCGGCTGGAACGCGGCGCTGGCGCGCACCCGCGGCTGATCAAGGCTTCCCGTACACCGGCGGCTGCCAGTCCTTGGGCAGCTTGCCCTGGGGTTTGACGCCGCGGGAGCCGGCGGGGATCGGGTGATCCTCGAACTTCTGCAACGGCAGGTCGTCGGGCAGATGCTGGATGCGGAAGTCCTTGAACTGGATCTTCATCGCCGGGCCGACGTGGACCTGCACGCCGAGCACGCCGTCGAGCGAGCGGCCCTTTTCGTCAAAATCGAGCAGGTCGGCGGTCGGATGGCCGTCGATCCAGTGCTGATGATGGTTGCCGCGCACAAGCACGCGGTACTCGTGCCACTCGTCAGGAGCGAAGGTTTTGACCTCCATGCGACCGACAATCCAGGAACGGCCCTGGGGATCGATGGTGACCTTCTCGCCGGTGTGCGCCAGAATGCGGCGGCCGCGCTCCTCGTACAGCATGCCGTTGTAGTCGGGGTTGTTGGCGACGATGTCGCACTGGTAGCCGCTGACGATGTCGAGACCGACCTCGGGGAGCATGGCGCCGCGGTACTGCAGGCCGCTGTTGCCGCCGGCGGTGACCTTCACCCGCACACGCAGGTCGAAGTTGCGGATCGTCGATCCGGTCCAGGTCAGAAAACGGTTCGTCTTCAGGCTGCCGTCGGTGACGCCGGTGATGGCGCCGTCCTCGACCGACCAGAACTGCGGGTCGCCGTCCCAGCCGTTGAGGTTGCGGCCGTTGAAGAGCTTGACGAAGCCGTCGGGGCCGGGTTTCACCGTGACGGCGGCGGAAGCGACCGGATGCGGATCGCTGGACTTCTGGAACGCGCCCTTCCGCGGCGGCAGGGCGCCGCCGTACTGGGCGACCAGGGCGTCGGTGCGGGCGCGCAACTGCTGCAGGGTGGCGGCGTGCGCGGGATCGCCGGCGAGGTTTTTCAGCTCGTCGGGATCGTCCTGCAGGTCGTGCAGGAACTCGTGGCCGTGGTCAAAGTAGCGGGCGTACTTGTAGCGCTCGGTGCGCACGCCCTCGTGGGGCGGGATGCGGTTGCGCACGGCGAAGTGCTCATGAAAGCTCTCCGTGCGCCAGTTGGCCGGGCGGGCGCCTTCGACCAGCGGTTTCAGGCTGCGGCCCTGGTAGGCCGCCGGCACCGGCACGCCGGCCCAGTCGAGGAAGCTGGCCGGCAGGTCGAGGTTGAGGGCGACCGCCTCGCTCACCCGGCCGCGCTGCGCCTTCGGCACACGCGGATCGGCGACGATGAGCGGCACGCGCAGGGATTCCTCGAAATGCGACCACTTGCCGGCGAGGCCGCGGTTGGCCATGTGGAAGCCGTTGTCGGCGGAGTACACGACGATGGTGTTGTCGGCGAGGCCGGCGGCTTCAAGCGCCGCCAGGAAGCGGCCGATGGCGTGGTCGATGCCGCTGACCATGCGCAGGTAGGCGCGCATGTTGGTCTGGTACTTGGCCGGCGTGTTCCAGCGCCAGAAGTAGCGCTCGCGGGTGATGCTGGTTTTGAAGAAGTCGGGCAGCGCCTCAAAGATCGCCGGATCATCGAGGCGGGGGCGGTACATCTCCTGGTCGGCATACAGGCCGTTGGCCGATTCCGGCCAGGCGAAGTGCAGCCCGGGACGGCGGTCGCTGTCCTCGGCATGGCAGGCGTTGAACCAGAGGTTGAGGGCGAAGGGCTTGTCCTTCGGCTGGTTCTTCAGGAATTCGATGCCGCGATCGACAATGAGATCGGTCTCATGGCGCAGCGTGCCGTCGGGCAGCCTCTTGAAGTAGGGATTGCGGCCGATGTCCTCATAAACGTCGAAGTGATCCTGCGGCTCGTTGCCGGCGGGCAGCTTCGTGTGCCACTTGCCGTAGTGACCGGTGCGGTAGCCGGCCTGGCGCAGCAGGTCGGTATACAGGGTGCGCGCCACCTCGGGGCTGGGCTGCTCGGGGTTCTCCTTCGTGCCGAAGCTGCGGCCGGTCAGGCCGGTCAGGATGCTGGTGCGGCTGACCCAGCAGATCGGCTGGCTGACAAAGGCCTTCTGAAAGCGCGTGCCGCGCGCCGCCAGGGTGTCGAGGTTCGGCGTCTGCGCCTGCGGATGCCCGTAGCAGCCCAGCGAACCGGCGGTCTGGTCGTCGGCGAAGAAAAAGACGATGTTCGGCGGTTCGGCGGCCAGCGCGCCGCCCAGCAGCAGCGGCAGAAGAAGCAGGAATTTCATGGCCCACAATAACGCCCGCCGCGCCCGCGCATTGCAGCCAAGATGCCGGCGCGCCTCAGGGCTTGGGCGGATTCAGCGTCAGGATGTACCCCACCAGATTTTTCATGGTCTGCTCGTCGTCGATGAACAGGGTCGCCATCTGCACCATCTTGGCCCCCTTGTCATCGCCCTTGGCGGCGCCGCGGTGGAGGTTCTTGAACTTCTTCAGCTGCGCCAGCAGGTACCAGCCCTGGCGGCCGACCAGCGGCGGGCTGCCGAAGGCCATCTCGCCGGAAGCGTTGTAGCGGTGGCACTCCATGCAGCGCTCGTAGAACAGCTCCTGCCCCGCCTGGACGTTGGCGCCCGCGACGGTGAGCTCCTTCGGCACCACCAGCGGCAGCTTTTCGACATGCGCCGCCACCGCCTCGATCTGCTCCGGCTTGAGCGCCTTGGCGATCGCCGCCATCATCGCGCCCTGGGGATCCACCGCGGTGTCCTGGCCGCGCCGGCCGTCATGAAAGTTCTTCAGCTGGGTGGTGACGTACCAGACCGGCAGGTTCGCGATCGAGGGCGACTTGACGTCCTCCTTGCCCTCGCCCTGCGGCCCGTGACACTGGGCGCAGACGTTCTGGAACAGGGTGGCCCCCTCGTCCGCCGCCGGAGCGGCGGCGGCAAGGCCAAGGAGCAGAAGGAAGCCTGCGAGACGGCGGATCATGGCGGAAGGAACGGAGTGAACGGCGGCAACCTTCGTCCGCTTGCCGGTTGGCGCAAGCCCGGCCCAGGTTTTGCCAAACCCGGGCCAGTTTCCGCCGGCCGCCAATTCCGCTCGAAAAGCCGGCCTTCCCCGCGTTGATTGCTTTCCTCATGAAAGTGCCGCTGCTCTCCCTGCTCGTGGTGTCCGCCGCCCTCGCCGACGGCCCCAAGGACAACCTCGCCGACAACGTCCGCCCGATCCCGCCGCCCGGCGTGGCCATCCCCGAAGCCGAGGCCGCGACCCTGCGCCAGGGCTTGGCGGAGCTGCGCGCCGCGATCGACGCCGCCGCCAAGGCCCAGGCCAAACATCCGCAGCTCGCCGACCTGCTGCCGGATGTGGAGGTGTTCCACAAGGCGGTCGACTGGGCGCTGCGCTATCAGGAGTTCCACAAGCCGGCCGAGTTCAAGGCCGCCGCCGAGGCCCTGGCCGAAGGCAAGCTGCGCGCCGGCCAGCTCAAGGACGGCCGGCATCCCTGGACGACCCAGAAGGGCCTGGTGGTGCGCGGCTACCGCTCGAAGATCGACGGCTCCGTGCAGCCCTACGGCATGGTCGTTCCCGAAAGCTACAGCGGCGCGCCCGTGCGCCTTGACGCCTGGTGCCACGGCCGCGGCGAGACCCTCAGCGAACTCGCCTTCATCGACCAGCGCCGCAAGCAGACGGGCCAGATCGCGCCCGCCGGCGCGCTGGTCCTGCACCCCTACGGCCGCTACTGCTGCGCCAACAAGTTTGCCGGCGAAATCGACCTGCTCGAGGCGATCGCGCACGCGCAGAAATTCTACGCGATCGACGAGGACCGCATGATCGTGCGCGGCTTCAGCATGGGCGGCGCCGCCGCCTGGCAGTTCGCCGTCAACTACGCGGAAAAGTGGTGCGCCGCCAACCCGGGCGCCGGCTTCTCGGAGACGCCGGAGTTCCTCAACGTCTTCCAGAACGAGGACGTGTCGAAGATCCCCGCCCATGAGAAGACGCTCTGGCACTGGTACAACGCCACCGACAGCGCGCTGAACCTGTTCCACTGCCCGACCGTGGCCTACAGCGGCGAGATCGACAAACAGAAGCAGGCGGCCGACATCATGGAGAAGCACCTGCGCGCCGAGAACATCGACCTCGTCCACATCATCGGCCCGCAAACCGCGCACAAGATCCACCCCGACTCGCTGATTGAAGTCGAGAAGCGCCTGGCCGCGATCGCCGCCGTCGGCCGCGACCGCACGCCGAACGAGGTCCACTTCACCACCTGGTTCCTGCGCTATCCCAGGATGCACTGGATCACGCTCGACGAGCTCGAGCAGAGCTGGCAGCGCAGCCGCGTCCACGCCCGCATCAGCGGCGCCGCCGAGGTGACGGTGCAGACCCAGAACATCGCCGCCCTGACGATCGACATGCCGGCCGGCCACTGCCCGCTGAGCCCGCGCGAGAAGCCGACCGTCAAAATCGACGGCACCGCGCTGGAAGTCGTGCGGCCGAAGTCCGACCGCTCCTGGCGGGTCCACCTGCGCAAGCAGGGCGGCAAGTGGACGCCGGCGCTGCACGCGCATGAGGCCGGATCGCTGACCAAGCGCCACGGCCTCACCGGCCCGATCGACGACGCCTTCATGGACGCCTTCCTGTTCGTCCGCCCGACCGGCCCCGCGCTGCATGCCAGGGTCGCCGACTGGACGAAGGCCGAGATGGAGCGCGCCCGGTTCGAATGGCGCCGCCAGTTCCGCGGCGACGCGCCGGTCAAGGCGGACCGGGAAATCACCGAGGCCGACATCGCCGCCAACAACCTCGTCCTCTGGGGGGACCCGCAGAGCAACGCCGTGCTGGCGAAAATCATCGCCAAGCTGCCGATCCAGTGGACCGCCGAGAAGCTGGTGGCGAACGGCAAGACCTACGACGCCCGGACCCACGCGCCGGTGCTCATTTACCCGAACCCGCTCAACCCGCAGCGCTACGTGGTGATCAACAGCAGCTTCACCTACCGCGAGTACGACTACCTGAACAACGCCCGCCAGGTCGCCAAGCTGCCCGACTGGGCGGTGATCGACCTCGGCCAGCCGAAGACCACCCGCGCGCCGGGCGGCGTGCCGGCCGCCGGCTTCTTCAACGAGCAGTGGCAGTGGCGCGCCGCTCCGTGACGGCCGCCAACGGCTTGACACACCACGCCCGCCCCGGCCCCGCGCCGCGGCGGGCGCGCTGTTTCCGGGCCGGACTCAGTCCTCGCGGTTCATCGCCTCCTCGGCCTCGAGCCCGAACAGGTACTCGAAGTCGGCCTTTTCCAGCGTGCGGGCGAAGCCGCCCTCGCCGAGCAGGTTGGCGGACATCAGGCTCTTCTTCTGCTGCAGCAGCATGATCTTCTCCTCGATGGTGCCCTTGGTGATCATCCGGTAGGCCATGACCGGCTGGGTCTGGCCGATGCGGTGGGCGCGGTCGATGGCCTGGGCCTCGACGGCGGGGTTCCACCACGGATCGTAGAGGATGACGTAGCTGGCCGAAGTGAGGTTGAGGCCGCTGCCGCCGGCCTTGAGCGAGAGCAGGAAGACACAGGGGTCGGGATCCTTCTGGAAGCCCTCGACCACCTCGGAGCGGTTCTGCGTCGAGCCGGTCAGCCAGTAGTGCGGGATGTTCATCTCGTCGAGCCGGTCGCGCAGGATGTTCAGCATGGTGACGAACTGGCTGAACAGGAGCACCTTGTGCCCCTCGGCGTGCAGGCCCTCGATGAGCTCGAGCGTGGCGCTGAGTTTGGCGCTGTCGTCGTGCCCGGCCGACTTGTCGACCAGGCCCGGATGGCAGCAGATCTGGCGCAGGCGGGTCAGCGCCTGCAGGATGGCGAAGCGCTTGCGGGTCAGCACCTCGAAACCCGAAGCGCTCAGCACCATGTGCTGGGCGCGGGCCAGCTCCTCGCGGTACAGCCGCTCCTGGGTGCCGGTCATCTCGCAGAGCATCGCCTCCTCGCTGCGCGCCGGCAGCTCCTTGGCCACCTGGGCCTTGGTGCGGCGCAGCAGGAAGGGCTTGAGGCGCGCGGCGAGACGCTCGCTGGCCTTGGCATCCTTGCGCCGGTCGAAGTGGCGGTGGAAGTAGCCGCGGTCCCCCAGCGCGCCGGGGGCGGCGAAGGTCATCAGGCTCCAGAGGTCGAGCAGGCGGTTTTCCACCGGCGTGCCGCTGAGCACCAGGCGGTTTTCCGCCTTGAGCTGGCGCGCCGCCTTGGCCGCCTTGCTGTCGGGATTCTTGATGTGCTGGCCCTCGTCGAGGATGACCGCCAGCCACTTCACCGGCTCCAGCTGGGCGATGCAGCCGCGCAGCTGGGCGTAGTTCATGACCAGCACGTGCTGGTCCTTGTACAGGTGCTCCAGATCGAGCTCGTCCTTGTCGCGCAGCACCTGCACGGACAGGCCCGGCGCGGCCTTGCCGAACTCCGTGGCCCAGACATCGAGCACGGATTTCGGACAGACCACCAGGCACGGCCAGGCCTGGCGGTAGCGGCTGCGCAGCCAGAGGATCCAGGTGATGCTCTGGATGGTTTTGCCGAGACCCATGTCGTCGGCCAGGATGCCGCCAAACTTGTTCAGGCTGAGGTAGGCGAGGAAATGGAACCCCTCCTCCTGGTAGGGACGCAGCGTCACGCCCAGGCCGGGCGGCACCGGCGGCCGCTCGTCCAGACGCGCCTGCTCCATGCGCTGGGTCAGTCCCTGCCAGGCGCGCGGATGGATGATCTCCTTGGCCGCCTTGCCGGTGAGCTGGCGCCAGTGCAGGCGGTGCGCCTCCTGGCTCATCTCATCGAGGTCCAGGCCGAGCTGGTCCATCATGGTCTGCTGCTCTTCGGTCAGCTCCAGCTTGACGCGGCGCCAGCTGCCGTCGGCCAGCTGGACAAACCCGCCCTTGGCGGCGATCAGCCGGCGGATCTCCGCCGGCTTCAGGTCCGCGCCCTCGACCTCAAACACCAGCTTGAGGTCGAACCAGTCGATGTTCGCCGTCTGCGAGGCCTCGATGCGCACCCGCGCCACCAGCGGATCCGCCAGGATCGACTGCAGGCGTTCATCGGGCTGGAGCTGCATGCCCTCCGGCAGCGTCTGCGCCCACTGGTTGAACTGTTCGGGAAAGGTCTTGGTCAGGCGCACCCGGAAACCGTCATGCTCGGCGTCGTAAACCGGCCGCAGCGCCTGCAGCGCGGCCTCGGCGCGCCCGAGCGCCGCGCGGTCGCGGCAGAGGATGCTGTCGTCGCCCTCCGGCCGCGCCTCAGCGGTCGGCTGCCAGCCGCCCTGCCTCAGCACCTCGCGGATGCGGCCTTCGGGCGAAACCGCTTGGATCTGAAACACCGCGTGTTCGGAACTCGACAGCGGCGACCGGGCGATGCAGCGGGCGCGCACCTCGACGTGCAGCGGTTCGTGGCGGATGCGGGATTCGATGGCCGCCGGCAGCGGCAGGCGCAGGCGCTCCAGGAAGGCGATGCCGTCCTGGGTGGCCAGGGCAGGGATCGGAATGGCGACCGGCACATCCAGGCGCGTCTCCTCGGGAAACCAGAGCGGCCCGGAAAAGACGGTGTCCGCGGACAGGTACAGCGTCTCCGAGCCGTGCAGCACCCGCAGCGGCAGCGGCGCGGGCGTCGCGTCGTCCTGCAGCAGGCTCAGGCGCAGCTGGCCGGTCTGCGCGTCCTCCTCACTGTACCACCGCAGCGGCGCGTCGGCGCGGCGGAACGGCAGCTCGTCGAGGGTCAGCAGCCGCGACTGCAAGGCCGGCTGCTGCAGCAGCGCGCCAAGCCAGCGCCCGTGGGTTTCCAGATCGAACCGGCAAAGGTCCCCCGCCCCGCTGACCGTTTGCCCCAGGCAGGCCAGCAGCAGCAACTCCGCCTCGGCCGGCAGGTTCAGCGCGCCGTGCTCATGGTCGTGTTCAAGGGCCGCCAGTTCGGCGCCCGTGACCGGTCGGAAGGGGCCGCCGGCGCCGTCGCTCGCCTGCAGCCGCGCTTCCGCCGTGGTGATGATGAGGCGAAAATCGCCGCTGCGCCGCCGCCGGGGCGGCGCCTGCTCAAGCTCATGCAGCAGGCGGCGGATGCGTTCGCGCCAGAGCGGCAGGGAACGCTCCTGATGCCAGCCGCGCAGGCGCTCGCGCACCGCCTCCAGGTCGACGCTGCCGCGCAGGAAGGCCGGCGCCGGCAGACTGCGCTCGTGCAGCGCCAGGGCGACGTACTCCCAGAATTCCTTGAGCGTCACCGGCGGTTCCGGCCAGAGCGCCAGCGGATCGACGCTCTGGATGTTCCAGCGCGGATGCAGCCGCACCATGTCCTGGTCGTAAATGTGACCGCCGCCCTGCCGCACGCGCTGCAGCCGCTTTTCCAGCTTGCCCAGATAGGCCTCCTCCTCCGGGGTCAGCTGGCGCGCCAGGCGACGCTCCAGCTGGGCCTGGAACGGCTCCTCCTCCACCGCTTCCGCCGCCAGCCCCTCGGCCGCCTGGCGTTTCAGGCGCCGCTGCGCCGCGAGCAGGGTCGCGCACAGGGCCAGATCATGCAGGGCCTCGTCATCGCAGTCGCTCTCCCCCTGCCAGGCGCCGTCCTCGTAGGCCCAGCGCACGTTCACCCGCCGGTCGTCCAGACCGACTTCGGCGAGCACTTCATCCTCGACCAGGTCGAGACCGCGAATGGCATCGTCATCGGCCAAGCGCTCGGCTTCCTGGCGAAGGCGCGGCGCGAATGACTGGACGAGACTCGGAAGGACAGTGGCAAAGGCAGACATGGTCGCGAACCCGCGACGGCGGCGGCCGGCGGAACTCGCAGCCTTAGCACACTCGCCCGGCCTGCGCCAGAAGTGTCTTGACTGCCTGACACCGTTCCTGGCGACAAAAATCGGCTCAACCCGACAGATCATGCCCGTCGTACATGTAATATAGCGCCATGAGCGGATTGTTTCCGGAGACCGTTTTTTTCACCAATTTGTACGCCACCCCGGCGGACTGGCAGCGCGATTTGTTCTATTCCGTGGTGCGCGCCGGCCACCTGCGCGCCGGCATTGAGCACCGCATCCAGCGCGAGACCTATCCGGGCCACGAACTCATCCTCTGCCTCAGCGGCCGCGGCTGGGTGCAAATCGCCGGCAAACGCCACGAAGCCGGGCCGGGCAGCCTGGTCTGGGTGAACTGCCACCACCCGCACGCCTATGGCGCCGTCACCAAGGATCCCTGGGAACTTTACTGGGTGCGCGTCGAGGGCCGCACGCTCGACCGCATCTCGCAGCTGCTGGAGGTGCGGACTTACCCCGTGTTCCAGGGCTTCCAGGCCAGCGCCGCCGCGGTCGATTTCGAGCACACCTTCCGTTCGCTCAACGGCAACCGCCCCTGCGACGCCGCCCACATCAACGCCTCGATCGCCGCGATCATCGCCCGCGCCTTTGACGCGCGCCTCTCGGACCCGGACATGATCCGGCCCGAGCTGCCGATGCCGGTTCAGAAGGCCCTGGAAAAGATGCGCCTCTACTTCCACCAGCCGATCCGCGTGGTCGAGCTCGCCCAGCTCGCCGGCATGAGCGAGTCGCATTTCAGCCGCCAGTTCAAAGCGGCCATCGGCACCAGCCCGATCGACTGGCTGCGCCGCGAGCGCATCAACCAGGCCAAGCGCCGGCTGATCGAGTCCGACGATCCGGTCAAGGAGATCGCCCGCCAGGTGGGCTACGCCGACCAGTTCTTCTTCAGCAAGGACTTCAAGAAGATGACCAAGCTGACGCCGACCCAGTTCCGGGAGCAGGAGAAGCAGCTGTGATGCCGAGGCGGCGCAGTTCCGCGGTCAGGCGCTCCATCGGCAGTCCCATGACGTTGGTCCAGGAGCCGTCGCAGCGGTCGAGGATGAGTTCGCCCGCCTCCTGGATGCCGTAGCCGCCGGCCTTGTCGAGCGGATTCACCCGGGCGTGGTAGGCGCGGATCCGCGCCTCCGGCAGGGGCTGAAAGGTCACCTCGGTGACGTCGTGAAACCCGCAGCCCTGCAGGCCGCCGTCCCAGGCCAGATAGACGCCCGTGCACACCTCATGCCGGCGGCCGGACAGGCGGCGCAGCATGGCCAGCGCCTCCTCCAGGTCCGCCGGTTTGCCGAGCGGATCGCCGTCGACGTAGACCAGCGTGTCGGCGCCGATGACCAGCGCCTGCGGCCGCAGCTGCGACCCGGCCAGCGCCTTGCGGCGGGCGTTCTCCACCGTCAGCGCCTCGGGCGTCAGGCTCGCATCGTGCGCCTCCTCGACCTCGGGCGACAGGGTTTCAAAACGGAAGCCAGCATCGCGCAGCAGCTCCAGCCGCCGCGGCGACTGCGAGGCCAAAACGAGGGGCTGATCGGCCGGAAATGGCGGGGACGCGCGCATGGCGGTCAGGCCCCCTGCTCCTGAATCATGAGCACCTCGTCGGCGCGCAGCAGGGCGTCGCGATCCTGGAAGGTGCGGTAGCGGTAGTAGCCGGTCTTGCGCTGGTACTCCGGCTGGTCCTTGCTGAGGAACTCGCGCCCGTCCTTGAGCGTGATCTTGTAGGAGCCTGCGGACTGGCAGGCGGCCAGTCCCAGCAGCGGGCACAAAAGCAGGAGTCGCAGCGGTCGACGCATCGGTAAAAAGGGAAACGCCGGGCAAGGAAAAACATTCGCGCCATTTCGCAAGTCCGCTTACTCTGCACGTTCATGTCCGCAGCCACCTTCCTCCAGCAGTTCGTGCGCAACTGGCAGACGGTCGGCGCCGTGGCGCCCTCCAGTCCAGCCCTGGCGGATTGCATGCTGGAGTGCGCCGCCATCCGGCAGGCGCGCCACGTCCTGGAGCTCGGCCCGGGCACCGGCGCGTTCACCGGCGCCATCGCCGAGCGCATGGCCCCGGGCGCGGACTACCTCGGCATCGAACTCAACGAGACCTTCGTCGGCCAGTTGCGGCCGGCCTTCCCGGGATTGCATTTTGAAATCGCCGGCGCGCAGGCCTTCGACTTCGACGCCTACCGGCGCGGCCGCGAACCCTTCGACGCCATCGTCAGCGGCCTGCCCTGGACGGCTTTTCCGCCGGAACTGCAGGAAGCGATCCTCGACAACGTCCTGCCCCATCTGGCCCCGGGGGGCCGCTTCGCCACCTTCGCCTACTGGGGGTTCCACCAGCTGCCCAGCGGCCGGCGTTTTCGCGAACTGCTGCGCCAGAAGCTGGGGCGCGTGCAGACCAGCGAGGTGATCTGGGCCAACATGCCGCCGGCGTTTGTCTACGCCGCGCGCAAGTAGCCCGGCTACTGCAGCATCGCCTGCGGCGCGTCCTCGCGGAACACGAAGGCGCGCAGTTCGCCCAGCCGCGGCGCCTGCAGCCCGGGATCCTCGTCCAGCGTGCGCTCGGCCAGCTGGCGGGCCAG
>CAYYJK010000019.1:0-23702 GCA_964472185.1 uncultured Prosthecobacter sp. | reverse complement strand
AGCGCCAGTTCGAACTGGCGCTCGTCGTAGTTGGCCGGCTTTTCCCAGGCGCGCCGGTTGTCCGGGTCGTCGGTGGTGCACATGCGGAAGTTGTAGGCCTGCACCTTGCGGTCGCCGGCGAATTCCTCGCCGGGATCCTTCTCGATGCCGGGCAGCAGGCCGCTGGCGGGATCGCCGGGCTTGACGTAGGGGTCGACCTGCTTGGTGAACTGGTGGTGGACGGCGTGGCCGGTCTGGACGCCGTTGAGGGTTTCGCCGTAGACGCTGTTGGCCTCGCGGCCGACGTGGTAGCCGACGCCGGCCTTGGCCATGAGGTCGCCTTCGTAGGTGGCGTCGATGAACATCCGGCCGGTGAACTCGCGGCCGCTTTCCATGCGGATCGCGGTGATGCGCGTGCCGTCCTTGACCACGCCCTGGGCCAGATCCAGGCGCTCGCCCCGGATCACGGTGACCTTGTCCTGCACCGTCGCCAGCATGGCGTCGTAGATCTCGGTGGCGGCATGCGGCTCGAAGGTCCACATCGTGTCTTCGCGGCTGGTGTTGCCGTGCGGCTTGCGGGCGTAGTAGGCCTCGCGCGTCTCCTGCTTCCAGCGTGCCGGCTCGCGGTAGTACTGGAACACGCGGCTGTAGAACTCGCGGGACAGGCCGCCGATCGCCTTCTTGTTGCCGATGTCGGTGGCGCCGAGGCCGCCGGTGGTCAGGCCGCCGAGGAACTGGCTGGGCTCGATCAGCACTGCGGTTTTGCCCATGCGGGCGGTCTGGATGGCGGCCGTGATGCCGCCGGAAGTGCCGCCATAGATGACGACGTCCGCTTGCTCGGCCAGGGACAGCAGGGGGGCGAGCAGCAGCGTGAGGGTGGAGGTGAGACGAATCATGGTGGGTGGAAAGGCCGGAACGACCGGCCGTGATCTTTCATGCAAACGCCCGTTTCCGCCAGGCCGGGTTGGCGGCGCAACCGCGGGGCGCGAGGTTCAGCCAAAGGTCTAAGCGGGTGGCAAAGCACCTCCTAATGAGTTTGCTGGAAAGTCAAGAATTTGAAAATGCATCTTGTGCGTAGCGACAAGCACAGGAATCATTTATGGAAATTCTCTTTCTTGGGGAGTTTTTGATTGTTGGTGATCAACGTTTTAAGTCCATTTTCTCGCATGAACGGTCGCTGTTTGTTTTTGCCTTTGATGGCTCTGTTGGGCTGCTTTGGGGGCCGTTTGCCGGCCGCCGAAAGCCTCTCGCTCATTCCGGACTCGGCGCAGGCTCTGGGCACGGCGGGCGGCCGCTTCGCCAACCTTCAGGACGCTTCGGCGGTGCGGGTGAACCCCGCCAATGTGGCGGAGTTCGAGCGGCCGGAACTGCTGATCAGCACCGGCCTCTGGCATGGTGACATCAAGTTTCGCTCGGATGCCGGCCTGTCGCTGGAGCACGAGAAGCCCTGGGAGTACCCGGCCAGCGTCTACGCTGTGGTGCCGGTGACGCCGGGTTCGCTGTCCTTCGGTCTGGGCCTGAGTTCGCCCTACGGTCTGGGCGCCACCTACAGCCGCGACAGCGTCCTGCGTTACGTG
This sequence comes from uncultured Prosthecobacter sp., assembly GCA_964472185.1. Lineage (GTDB taxonomy): Bacteria > Verrucomicrobiota > Verrucomicrobiia > Verrucomicrobiales > Verrucomicrobiaceae > Prosthecobacter. Next base: position 22,146 of record CAYYJK010000019.1, on the reverse strand, counting down.
GTGCCCTACGAGTCGCGCCTGGTGGCGCTGAGCATCACGCCGGCGCTGGCCTGGAAGGTGCATGAAGACGTCAGCATCGGCGTGGGGCTTGATTTCATGCACGCCCGCCTGGAGATCAACCAGATGGTGCCGCTCGGGCCCGGCCTGCCGGACGGCGAGTTCAAGTTTGGCGGCGACGGCTGGGGCATCGGCGGCTACGTGGGGATCACCTGGACCCCGGCGCCCGGCCACCGCCTGGCCCTGGTCGGCCGCCTGCCGATGCAGGTGGAGTACGACGGCAGCTTCGAGGCGCAGCGGCTGCCCGATGCCGGGCCCGGACTCGACAACCGCAGCGCCTTCTACTCGGACATGACCTTTCCGGGGTCGATCGCCCTGGGGTACGGCTGGGACCTGACCGAGCGGCTGACGCTGGGCTTTGACTTCAAGTGGACCGCCAACAGCTCGCACGACGACATCCCGCTGCGCACCAGCGACAGCGCCGGCTGGCTGCCGACCCAGGCGGTCGAACTGGACTGGCACAACTCGATCGATCTGGGCATGGGCGCCTCCTACAAGCTGGCCAAGGCCTGGACCCTGCGCGGCGGCTACCTGTTTTCCGAAAACTCCATGCCCGACAGCAGCTACACGCCGGCCATCCCGGCTTACGACCGCCACATTTTCAGCCTGGGCCTCGGCTGGCAGGGGCGGCGCAACGGGGTGGACCTGACCTACGGTTTCATCTGGAATCCCGGCCGCACGGTCCGCGACGCGGACCAGCCGCTGTTCAACGGCCGGTACAAGCATCAGTGGCACGTGGTGGCCCTGAGCTTCAGCCACCGGTTCTAGGCCGGCGTCCCGGGCCGACCCGGTCCGGCGTCATCCGGGTTCCGCCCTTCCAGGCGCATTCACTTTCCGCACAATGTCCAACGACACTTCCGAGCTGCCTCTCATCAACCCAGGAATGCCCGGTGAAAACCTGAGCATCATCGTCTGCCGGAACAGCCAGGGGGCGGAGGTGCGCGGCACGGTGCACCGGCTCACCCGGCATCTGGCGGTGTTCGAGGTCTACAACCCCTACAGCATCCTCCAGCTCTCGGAGGTGCTCATGGAGTTCCGGGTCAGCGTCAACGACCGCATGCTCTACTCCGGCCGGGCGGTGATCACCAACCTGGTCAACACCGGCATCATGCTCATCCTCGAGGTGTCGCTGGATGACGACGGCTGGACCGATGCCGACATCTTCAGCCCGGTGCAGCATCAGGACCGGCTGGTGAGCGAGTTTGCCGAGTTCCTGCAGCAGACCGAGCGCACCTACAAGGTGCTGCCCGACTTCAAGGTGGTGGTCTCGGACATGCAGATCCTGCTCAGCGACCTGCGCCGCTGGATGGAGCAGGTCGAGCTCGGCGTGCGCTCCATGCCGCTGGGCGACCGGCACGAGGCCGAACGGGAGATCCTGCAGCGGCTGGAGGGGCCGGTGATCCCGGTCGTGCTGCCGCTCATGCAGCGCTTCGAGGGCATCGCCGAGGCCATCCCCCTGGAAGTGCAGCCCGCGCACCGCAGCTACATCAAGCGCCAGTTGCACCCGCTGGTGCTCTGCGCGCCCTTCGTCTACCGCACCTACGCCAAGCCGCTCGGCTACGCGGGCGACTACGAGATGGTGAGCATGATGCTGCGCGACCCGTACGAGGGCAGCTCGGTGTTCGCCAAGCTGATCAACAAGCTGTACCTGGAGATCCCGCCGGTCATCGCGCACCGCAACCGCATCGTCTACCTGACCGACCAGATCACCGCGGAGATCCAGCGGGTGTCGGCGGCGGAGTCGCGCCAGACGCGCATCTTCAACCTGGGCTGCGGCCCCGCGCAGGAGATCCAGAACTTCCTGCGACTGCGGGACGAGGCGGATCACGCGGACTTCCGCCTGCTCGACTTCAACGACGAGACCCTGGAGAACACCGGCCGGACCCTCAACGAACTGAAGGCCGCACACGGACGCCAGACCACCCTGCAGTTCGAGAAGAAGTCGGTGCACCAGATCCTCAAGGACGCCGGACGGCCGGGTTCCGCGGCGCGGGAGCAGTACGACCTGGTCTACTGCGCCGGCCTTTTCGACTACCTGTCCGACCGCATCTGCCGCAGGCTGCTGGACATCTTTTACGAGATGGTGGCGCCGGGCGGGCTGCTGATCGCCACCAACGTCCATCCCAGCAATCCCTGGCGCAACTGGATGGAGTACCTCGCCGAATGGCACCTCGTCTACCGTGATGAGGAGCAGTTCCTCCGGCTGACCCCGAGCCGGGCGCCGGCGGCGGCCTCGGTGGTCAAGGCGGACGAGACCGGCGTGAACATTTTTCTGGAGGTGCGCAAACCCGCCGTCTGAGCATGCAGGTCCAGCCCTCAGCGGACTCGGAAAGCGCCGACATCCTGAAGCGGCGCTTCGTCGAGTATGAGCGCGACATCCGCGTCAAAAACTACCGCATGTGCGGCGTGCTGGCGGCGGTGTTCATGCTCGCGGGCGGCGGTTTGGACTGGATGGTCTACGGCATCGACGGCCTGCGCGAGTTTTTTCCCTCGCGCGCCTGGACGGCGATCGCCCTGGTGATCATTCGGCAGATTCTGTCAACCGACTTCGGCCGACGCTGGCACCGCCTGCTCGGGCTGGCCATGGCCGCCCCGCTGATGGGCTCCATCGCCTGGATGATCTACGAGCGCGACGGCGCCCAGTCGCCCTACTACGCCGGCCTCAACCTGGTCATGCTGGGCGCGGCCGTGCTGATGCACTGGCCGCTGCTCGACAGCATCGTCGTGGTGCTGATGACCCTCGGCATGTACCTGGCGGCCAGCTTTGCCCACGGCCCGATCGTCGCGGCCAGCATCTTCTACAACAACCTCTACTTCCTCTTCGTCACCGGGGTGTTCACCACGGCGGGCACCTGGTTCTACAACAGCATCCGCTTTTCCGAGTTCGCCCTGCGCCGCCATCTCGACCGCAACCGCGAGCAGCTGCAGGATGCCAACAGCCGGCTGGCCGACTCTCTGGAGCAGCTCAAGCTCTCCAAGGAGATGCTCGAGGAGTCCCACTCCCAGCTCGAGGAGAACAACCAGAAGCTGCGCGAGCTGGACGAGGCCAAGAGCCGCTTTTTCGCCAACGTCAGCCACGAGCTGCGCACGCCGCTGACCCTGCTGATCGCCCCCATCGAGACCCTGAGCTCGCGCCGCGACCAGCTCACGGCCGAGGCCCAGAACGACCTGCTGCAGACCATGCACAGCAACGCCATGCGCCTGCTGAAGCTGATCAACGACCTGCTCGACCTCGTCCGCCTCGAGTCGGGCACGATCCAGATCCGCCGCGCCGAGGTCGCGGTCGACGAGTTTGTGCGCGGCCTCGCCAGCGCCGTCAGCGGCGTCGCCCAGGACAAGCGCATCCATCTGAAGACCGAGTGCCAGCCGGGCCTGGGCCGCGTCCTGGCCGATGCGGAAAAGCTTGAGCGCGTCTGCCTGAACCTGCTGTTCAACGCCCTGAAATTCACCCCGGCCGGCGGGACGGTGACCTTCGGCGCCAGCCGCCAGGACGACTGGCTGCTGCTGCAGGTCAGCGACACCGGCGTCGGCATCGCGCCCGAGCACCAGGCCAGCATCTTCAACCGCTTCTGGCAGGGCGACACCTCCTCGCGGCGCAAGTACCAGGGCATGGGCATCGGCCTGTCGCTGGTCAAGGAGATCGCCGAGGCGCACGGCGGCGAGGTCGCGGTGCAGAGCGAGCCCGGCAAGGGCACCACGATGACCGTGCGCCTGCCGTTCGAGCCGGCGCCGGAGCGCGCGTCGGCGGAACCCGGGCCGGCCGAGCCGGAGGAGAAGGCCGTGCCCGAGAAGGAGTGGATCAGCGACCTGTACCGGCGCGCGGAGATGTTCCCGGCGATGACTTCGCTGCAGGCCACCCTGCGGCCCATCGAGGTCGGTTTCGGCCGGCCGGGCCGCAAGCCCAAACTGCTCATCGCCGACGACGAGCCGGACATGCTGCGCTTCCTGCGCGCGCAGCTGGCCGACAGCTTCGAGATCATCGAGGCGGTCGACGGCCAGCAGGCGGTGGACAAGGCCGCGCAGTTCATGCCCGACATCATCCTTTCGGACATGATGATGCCGGAGAAGGACGGCCTGCAGGTCTGCCGCGAGCTGCGCCAGCGCACCTCCACCCGCAACATTCCGATCGTCCTGCTCACGGCGCGCGCCGACGAGAAGACCAAGATCGACTGCCTGCTCGCCGGCGCCAGCGACTTCCTGGGCAAGCCCTTTTCGCTCACCGAGCTGTCGGTGCGCCTGAAGAACCTCGCCGACTCCCACCTCTTTCAGCGCGAACTGTCGCAGCAGAAGCAGCGGCTGGAGGCGGCCCTCGAGCAGGTCAAGGAGACCGAAGCGCTGCTGGTGCGCAACGAGAAGCTGGCTTCCCTTGGGCGCCTGAGCGCCGGCCTCATTCACGAGATCAACAACCCGCTGAACTTCGCCAAGCAGGCGCTGTACGTCCTGCGCGACACCGCCGACAAGCTCGCCGAAGCCGACCGCGCGGAGTTCGTCGAGACCGTCAGCGACATCGAGGGCGGCGTCGACCGCGTGGCGCGCATCATCAGCGACCTGCGCGGCTTCTCGCGCACCACCCAGCAGATCGGCGGCGTCTTCAACCTGTCCCAGGCGGTGCAGACGACCCTGCGGTTCTTCTCGCACGCCATCAAGGACGGCGTGCAGGTCGACTGCGCGATCCCGGACTGGCTTGAGTTTCCGGGGGACCGCAACCAGTTCATCCAGGTGCTGATCAACCTGGTGCAGAATGCCCTCGACGCGATGAAGGGCAAGACCTATGCGGAGACCGAGGCGCCGACGATCTCGATGCGCGCCGCCGAGGACGATCACACCGTCTCGCTGCGCGTCCGCGACAACGGACCCGGGGTGCCGGAAGCGCTGAGCCAGCAGATTTTCGATCCGTTTTTCACCACCAAGGACGTCGGCGAGGGCATGGGGCTGGGGCTGTCGATCTGCCACCAGATCGTCGCCGAGCATGGCGGCCGGATCTCGCTCAACAGCGTTCCCGGCGAGTTTTGTGAATTTGTTTTGGAATTCCCACGCACCCCTTCCATAGTTGAAAACACCGAGCGCACCCGTCCATAAAATTCTTACTTATGCACAATTTTTACGACTATAAGAAATATGCGGTTCTGTATGTGGACGACGAGGAGATGGCACTGAAGTATTTCGAACGGACCTTTAGCAGTGAGTTCCGCATCCTCACGGCTCCGAACGCCAACGAGGGGCTGAAGCTGCTGGAGTCCCAGGGTGACGAGATCGGCGTGCTGCTGACCGACCAGCGCATGCCCGGCCAGAAGGGCGTGCAGCTGCTTGAGCGCACGCGCCAGAGCCGGCCGAAGATCGTGCGCATGATGGTGACGGCCTTCGCCGATTTCGGCGTGACGGTGGACGCGGTCAATCTGGGCAACGTTTTCCGCTACATCTCCAAGCCGATCCAGGTGGAGGACATGCGCAACACCCTGCGCCGTGCCATGGAGTTCTTCCTGCTGCAGCGCGAGCGCGACGACCTGCTGCGCGAGAAGCTGAGCGTGCTGCAGAACATGGTGATCACCGACCGCGTCATGAGCCTGGGCGTTCTCGCCAGCGGCCTGACGCGTCAGCTGCGCAATCCGCTGCAGGCGGTGCAGACTTTCCTCAGCCAGGCCCCGAGCAAGCTGCGCGAGGAGAGCGTCGACATGGACCGCCTGCAGGACCCGCTGTTCTGGAGCGATTTCCACGCCCGCGTGCTCAAGGAGGCCGAGCGCATCTCCGACCTGCTCGGCACCCTGAGCGGCGGAGCGGAGTCCACGGGCGGCGAGGTGCCGGTCGACGTGGCGAAGACGCTTGCCGACGTGGCGGAGCGCCTGAAGCCCGAGCTCGAGGCCAAGAACCTGAGGCTGGAGCTGAACCTGGCCGGCGACCTGCCGGCGATCACCACGGAGCCGGAGCGCTTTGCCCGCATCTTCTCGCTGCTGCTGCAGGACGAGATCAGCGTGCTGCCCGCCGGTTCCAAGCTGGTGCTCGGCGCCACCGCCCAGCGTTTTGCCGAGAAGCCGGTCTCGGTCACCTTCACGCTGCAGGACAACGGCCCCGGCCTGCCGCTGGGCGAACTGCGTTCGGTGTTCGACCCGTTCGTGCGCCGCAAGGAGGACGCCCCGGATTTCGGCCTCAACCTGATGGCCGTCTATTTCCTGGTCCACCATCACGGGGGCGACATCCAGATCGACAACCTGCCGGAAGGTGGCGCCTCGTTCAAGATCGACATCCCGCTGCTGGCCGCGGCTCCCGAATCGAACGAGCGCAGCAGCCGCGAGTTCGTCACCAAGGTGCTGATGAACGACCTGCTCTGGGAGCGCCTGCTGGCCGGTGACTGAGCCGCCGGCCGACGGCGCAGGGCGGCGGCTCACCAGCCGCCGCGCACGTTCCATTTTTCCATCAGCTCCTCGGGCAGTTCGGCGATGAACCGGCTCGGCCGCATCAGGATGTCGCCGTCGCGGGCCTGGTGGTTGATCAGCGGGTAGGTCAGGTACAGCTCGTCCTTGGCGCGCGTGACGGTGACGTAGAACAGCCGGCGCTCCTCCTCCAGGCCCTCGTCGCCGCCTTCATCGACGGCGCGCGCGTGCGGGAACATGCCGTCGGCGAGCCACACGGCGAAGACCGTGTGCCATTCGAGACCCTTGGCCTGGTGGGCCGTGGTCAGGGTGACGGCCTCGCGTTCCTGCGCCTGCGGGTCCGGCTTGTTGTCGGTGTCGACGCCGCTGAGCAGGGACAGCTGGCTGAGGAATTCGAGCGGGTCGGTGAAGCGCGTGCTGTAGCTGCCGAGCTGGTCGAGGTCCTGCTCGCGCTGCTCGGCGTTCTTGAACTTGGCGTGCATGTAGTCGCGGTACACGCCCTCGACGATGCTGCGGATCATCTCCGTCGGCGCGGCGGTCCGGCCGTCGACCACCAGCTCGTCGAGGGTGTAGGCGAACTGGTCCCAGGTTTCCCGCGCCTTCTTCGGCACCGGCATGGGGATCAGCAGGTCGGAAAACTTGCCGGTCATGATCTCGGCGCGGGCCGCGTCGGTCTGCAGCCAGGCGGTCCAGAGCTTGTGGGCGCTGGCGCCGCCGACGCCCGGCATGAGTTTCACCATGCGCATGAAGCTGACCTCGTCGCGCCGGTTGACGGCGAACTTCATGAAGCTGGCCACGTCCTTGACGTGCGCCTGTTCGAAGAAGCGCAGGCCGCTGGTGATCTGGAACGGAATGCCGCGGTTGGTCAGCTCCATCTGGATTTCCATGCTGTGGAAATGCGCCCGGTAGAGCACGGCCATGTCGCCGAGTCCGACGCCCTCCTCCTGGAGTTCCAGGATGCGCTGGGCGACAAAGGCGGCCTGCGCGCCGCTGCTGTCCACGGGCACCAGGGCCGGCAGCTGCTCCTTGGCCGGACGCGCGGGGCGCAGGCTCTTGCGAATCTGCCCCCGGTTGCGGGCGATCGAGGCGTTGGCCAGCGCCAGCACCTCGGGCACGCTGCGGTAGTTGACCTCGATCTTGTGCGTGCGCGCACGAGGCCAGCGCTCGACGAAGTTGAGGATGTTGGAGACGTCGGCGCCGCGCCAGGAGTAGATGGACTGGGCGTCGTCGCCGACGGCCATGAGGTTGCCGTCGGCGCCGGCGAGCAGTTCGACGAAGCGGCACTGCAGGCGGTTGGTGTCCTGGTACTCGTCCACCAGGATGAACTCGAACTGCCGGCGGTAGCGTTCGAGCAGGTCGGGGTGCTCCTCCAGCAGCTGCACGGACCGCGTCAGCAGGTCGTCAAAGTCCATGCAGTTGGTCTCGACCTTCTTGTCCTGGTACAGCCGGCGCAGCGTCTGGATCGGCTCGGCGACACGGTCGAAGTAGGGGTAGTGCGTGGCGATGATCTCGGCCAGCGGCGTGCAGGTGTTGTCGGCCAGGGAGAAGATGTCGCCGAGCACCTCGGCCTTGGGGAAGCGGAAGCCGGTGGTGTCGATGCCGCTGCTGCCGAGGACGGTCTCCAGCAGGTCCTTCTGGTCCTCGCGGTCCATGATCGAGAAGCCCTTGCGGTAGCCGAGGCGCTCGGCGTTCCAGCGCAGCAGGCGGTTGCCGATCGAGTGGAAGGTGCCGCTCCACAGGCGCTGGGTCTCCACGGGCACCAGTTCGGTGACGCGGCTGAGCATTTCGCGGGCGGCCTTGTTGGTGAAGGTGAGCAGCAGGATCTGTTCGGGCAGGACGCCGTTGTCCAGCAGCCAGGCCACGCGGTAGGTGAGGGTGCGCGTCTTGCCGGAACCGGCGCCGGCGATCACCAGGGTCTGGCCGGGCGGGCAGGTGACGGCGGCATGCTGCTGCTCGTTCAGTTCCGCGGCGTAGTCGATGCGGGGGGCGGCGTGGGCGGGAGCGTGCAGCGTGTAGTCGCGGGACATGGACGGGCACAAAAACCGTGAAACCCGGGACTGAAAAGCAAAAAGGCCCGCCGGCCGTGCCGGGTCAGGGGCCCGGCAGGATTTTCTGGCGCTCGCCGGGAAGCTGGTGAACCGTTCAACTCCGTGGACGGCGCCGGTGCGGCGGCGGTTTTGCCGGTTTTCCGGGAAACCTGACGCATCGGGCCCGGTTCATTCGTTTCCCTTTTCTCCATGCGTTTCGTCCAGTCAGCTCTGCGTTTTCTTCTTCCCGTGGTCATTCTGGGCGGGTGCGTCTGGCTGGCGTGGTGGCTGCTGGCGAATCCGCCGGAGCAGGCCAAGGTGGAGATTCCGCCCTCGCTGGTCCGGGTCGAGGGCACGGTGCTGCGCCAGAGCGCCTACGAGCTGCGCGTGCGCACCCAGGGCACGGTGCAGGCGCGCACGCGCAGCACCCTGCTGCCGGAGGTGAGCGGCAAGATCCTCGAGATGAGCCCGTCGTTCCGGCCGGGCGGCTTTTTCGACAAGAACGAGGTGCTGATGCGCCTGGACCCGCTCGATTACGAGACGGCCATCGTGGTTGCCAAGTCGGCCCTGGCCCAGGCCGAAGTCGTGCTGGCCGAGGAGGAGGCCCGCGCTGAGCAGGCGCTGGAAAACTGGCGCGCCCTCGGCCGCAGCGGCGCGCCTTCGGCGCTCGTGACGCGCGCGCCGCAGCTGGCGAAGGCGGAGGCGGACGTGCTGGCGGCGAAGGCGCAGCTGGCAAAGGCGGAGCGCGATCTCGAACGCACCGTGATCCGCGCGCCCTACACGGGGCAGGTGCTCGAGCAGGCGGTCGACGTCGGCCAGTTTGTCGGTCAGGGCACCGTGCTCGGACGGATCTTCGCCGTCGACTACGTCGAGATCCGGCTGCCGCTGCCGGAGCGCGAAAGCCAGTTCCTCCGCCTGCCGCAGTCGTTCCGCGACCAGCAGACGGCGGCGGAGCCGGGCTCGCGGGTGTTCCTGCGCTCGGTCGCGGCCGGCAAGCCGGTGCGCTGGGAAGGCCGCATCGTGCGGGTCGAGGGATCGCTGGACGAGCAGACCCGCCAGATGACCGCCGTGGCCCAGGTGGACGATCCGTACGTGCGGCGTGCCGACGGCGTGCCGCCGCTGACGCTGGGGGCTTTTGTCGAGGCGGAGATCGAGGGGGATCCGCTGCAGAACGTGTTCGTGATTCCGCGCAACGCCGTGCGCGCCGGCAACGAGATCATCCTGATCGACCGTCCGCAGAACCGGCTGCGGCGCCTGACGGTGGAGCCGCTGGTCAGCAACGACAAGCACATCGTCGTGTCGGCCGCCGCGCCCAAGGCGCCCAAGGACGGCGACGTGCTCTGCCTGACGCCGATCCCGTTCCCGGCCGACGGTGCGCGGGTGCTGCCCAGCATCGACGGCCAGGTTGAAGCGCCCGCAGGCGGTGCGGAGGCCCGCAAGCCGGCCGCTCCGGCACTCAAGCCCGCTGTCACTTCCTGAGCCGACGCGCTTGCGCGGCCGGTCCGACCATGGCTGGCGGCGGATTTGCGCGGGAATCGGATGCAGGCGAGCGTCTGAAGGCGCATAATTCAGGATGCACTTCCTGCTGACGAACGATGACGGCATCGACGCCCCCGGCTTGGCCGCCCTGGCCGCCGCCATCGACGCCCTGCCGGGCTGCCGCACTTCGGTCGTCGCCCCCGCCGTTGAGCAGTCGATGTGCGGGCACCGGGTGACCACCCGCGAGGCGCTGGCCGTCGAGCCTCGCGGCGCGCGGCGCTGGGCGGTGCACGGCACCCCCGCCGACTGCGTCCGTCTCGGCCTGTATGCGCTTGATTTGCAGCCCGACTGGGTGCTTTCCGGGGTCAATGCCGGCGGCAATCTCGGTCAGGACACCGTCATTTCCGGCACGGTCGCCGGCGTGCGCGAGGCCGCCTACCACGGCCTTCCCGGCATGGCCTTTTCCCACTACCTGATCCGCGACCGCGCCGTCGACTGGTCGCGCGTGTCCGGCTGGGTGCAGGCGCTGGTGCAGCGGTTGTCGGCCGAGCGCCTGGGCGACGGCGAGTTCTGGAACGTCAACTTTCCCCACCATGAACCCGGCGTCATGGACCTGCCGGAGGTGGTGCACTGCCACCCGGCGCGTTCGCCGCTGCGGGTGAGCTACCAGAAACTGGCGGACGGCCGCAGCCACGTGTACAACGCTTCCTATGCCGGCCGGCCGCAGGATCCGGGGTCGGATGTCGAGGCCTGTTTCGGCGGTCGCATCGCCGTCAGCCGTCTGCGCGTGGGATGAATCCGGGCGGGAGCTGCCATGATCGATCCGCTGCCAGAGCCGAGCTGCGAACCCTCCGGGCGCCCGGCCGGGCCGGGGGTCGCGGATCTGGCCGGGCGGCTGGTCCGCTGGCGGGCGCTGCGGCGCTGGTGCCTGGGCTGGCATGCGGGCCTGGAACGGCGCTTTCAGCCGCAGTTGTTCGGTGTGCCGCTGTCACGCGCTGAAATCGGCCTGGCCGGCGAACTGCTGGCGGCGCGCTGGCTGCGCCGCCAGGGGCGCCGCATCCTGCACCGCAACTACCGCGGCCCCCGCCGCGGCGAGGTGGACCTGGTGGCGCGTCATGGCGAAGTGCTGACCTTTGTCGAGGTGAAGACGCGCACCAGCGCGGCCTTCGGCCGCCCTGCGGACGCGGTCACCCGCGAGAAGCAGCGGCTCATCCAGCGCGGGGCGCTGGAGTGGCTGCGGCTGCTCGGCCATCCGCGCATCGCCTTCCGCTTCGACATTGTCGAGATCCTGCTGATCCCCGGCGAACTGCCTCAGCCCACCGTTCTGGAGAACGCCTTCAGCCTGCCGGACGCAGCCATGAGCGGGCGCTGAAGCCGGCGGCGCTGCGGTCCGCTCCGGCCACTTCCTGCTTTGACAGGGCCGCGGCGCGCCGCTACACCTTGCGGCCTGCTGAATCCAACCCCGTTTCCCATGAGCAAAAACGTCGCCAAAAAGATCATCAACGACCCCCTCAAATGCGCCGATGAACTGTTCGAAGGGCTCGTGCTCGCCTACGACGGCAAGGCCCGCCGCGTTGGCAAGCGTTCGATCGTCATGAACGAGCTGCGTCCGGACGCGCCCGCGCTGCTGATTGGCGGCGGCGCCGGCCACGAGCCGATCTACCACGGCCTGGTGGGCAAGGGCATGGGCGACGGCGCGGCCGTGGGCGACATCTTTGCGGCTCCGCCGCCCGACATCGTGCTGGAAGCCACCCAGGCGGTGAACCGCGGCAAGGGCGTGCTCTACCTCTATGGCAACTACGCCGGCGACGTCATGAACTTCGACATCGGCGCCGAACTGGCGGCGGATGAAGGCATCGAGGTGAAGACGGTGATCATCAACGACGACGTCTGCTCGGCGCCGCCCTCGGAAAAGGGCAAGCGCCGCGGCGTGGCCGGCCTGGTGCCGGTGGTGAAGCTGGCGGGCGCGGCGGCCAGCCAGGTCGACAGCCTCGACGAGCTGGCGCGCATCGCCCAGAAGGCGGTCGACAACACCCGCTCGGTCGGGGTTTCCACCAAGCCGGGTTCGATTCCGGCGACGGGCGAGCCGACCTTTGAGCTGGCGGACGACGTGATCGGCCTGGGCATGGGCATCCACGGCGAAAAAGGCGTCGGGCTGATTCCGATGTGCACCGCCGACGAACTGGCGGCGAAAATTCTCGACCTGCTGCTCGCCGACGATCTTGAGCTGAAGGCGGGCGACGAGGTCGTGTTCTTCGTCAACAGCCTCGGCAGCACGCACATGATGGAGCTGCTGATCCTGCTGCGTGCGGCGCGGCCGATCCTTGAGGCCCGCGGCCTGAAGGTGCACCAGACGATCGTCGACAGCATCGTCACCTGCCAGGAAATGGCCGGCGTGAGCTTCAGCATCACCAAGCTGGACGCCGAACTGAAGCGGCTCTGGGATCTGCCCTGCGAAAGTCTCGGCTACACCAAGCTGTAAAGCGCGCCATGGCGCCCAACAAGAAGGGCGGATCCCGCGGGATCCGCCCTTTTTTGCGCCTGTGTCTCCGGCGGGTCGTCCGCGCCGCCGTCAGGGCTTGGCCTTCTCCTCGGCCCGCGCGGTGGTCGGTTGCTTGCCGCTGAGTTCGAGGAAATCGCGCAGGATGTGGACGGTCTCCAGCTTGGTGGGCTCGAGGCCGTAGGGGAAGGAGCTGGCGTCCGAGCCGCCCTCCTCGCCGTCCGCCTTGGCCGCCATCTTCATGCCGGTGCTCTGTTCGCGGGTGAAGGCGGATTCCGGCACCAGTTCGGCCGCGTCGACGTTGTCGAGGGTGAGGTGGTAGACTTTGAAGCCGCCGTCCTTGAGCTTGGCGTTGAGCGCCTTGACGCGTTCGGCGCGCTCGGCCTCCTGCTTCTCGCGGCGCAGCTTGGTCTCGTTCGACTCCTTCTGCCGCTCCGCCAGGTTCAGGCTGGCGACGTTGCGGTCGATGCGCTCTTTGAGGCGCTTGGACTCCTCGCTGATGTACTGGAACTCGGAGTTCGCCGCGAGGCGGCTCTGCAGGCGCTGGCGGAGTTCGTCGAGCGGCAGGGGCTGATCGCGCAGCAGGCTGTACTTGCGCGCCGGAATGGTGTCGTAGGGCAGCGGATTGTCGGCCGAGGCCTCGCCGATGTCGAGCACGTCGCGGATCGAGGGCAGCACCAGATCGGGTTCGACGCCCTTGAGCTGGGTCGAGCCCCCGGCGATGCGGTAGAACTTCTGGATGGTGACCTTGAGGTTGCCGGCGCGGCTCTTGTCGCTGAAGAAGGGCATGAAGCGCTCGACCGGCAGGATGGTCTGGACGGTGCCTTTGCCGAAGGTCGACTTGTCGCCGACAATCAGCGCCCGGCGGTAGTCCTGCAGGGCGGCCGCCAGAATCTCCGAAGCGGAGGCGCTGGTCTTGTCGGTCAGCACGATCATCGGGCCGTCATAGAAGGCCTTGGGGGACTCGCATTCGCGCCAGGAGATCGAACCGCGCCAGTCCTTGGCCTGCACAACCGGTCCGGCGGGCACGAACAGGCCGGTGAGGCGGATCGCCTCCTCCAGAGAGCCGCCGCCGTTGCCGCGCAGGTCGAGCACCAAGCCGTCGATCTTCTCCTTCATCAGGCGTGCCAGCAGCCTCTGGACGTCGTCCGTGGTGCTGACCGTGCCGCCTTCCATGTCGGCGTAAAAGGACGACAGGTTGATCCAGCCGATCTTGGTCGGCGGCCCCATTTCCGGCGGGGTCAGCAGCAGTTCGGCGTTGGCGAGCTTCTCCTTGAGTTCGACCTCGCCGCGGACAATCGAGATGATCCGCGTGCTGGACGGATCGTCGGCCGGCGTGACGCGCAGGCGGACGGTGCTGCCTTCCTTGCCGCGGATCATGTCGACGATCTTCTGCAGCTTCATGTACTTGGTTTCGACGAACTCGGCGTCGCCCTGGGCCACGCCCGTGACCTTGTCGTTGAGCTTGAGCTGACCCTGCTTGTCGGCCGGTCCGCCAACGACGATGCCCTGGATCTGGGCGACGTCATCCACCAGGCCGAGCAGTGCGCCGATGCCGACCAGCTTGTGCTTCATCTGGATGTTGAAGTTGTCGGTCTCGTTGACGCTCATGTATTCCGTGTGCGGGTCGTAGGCGGCGGAGAGGCTGGACAGAAACAGGTCGACGATGTCCTCCTGATCGTTCTCCTCGATGCTTTCGAGCAGGCGGTCGTAGTCCTTCATGACGCGCTCCTGGGCGGTCAGTTCCTTTTCCGCCGGCTTGGCGGCCGGCGTCTCGGCGGGCTTGGCGGCGGCGCTGCCGGCGGGCGGCTGCTCCTTGGCCTTCTTCGCGGCCTCATCCTGCTTCTTGCGGGCTTCCTCGGCCTTGGCCTCGTCGGACAGCTTTTCCTGGAGGAGGTTTTCCTCGAGGATGTTCAGCCAGAGCCGGTCCTGCTCCTCCTTGTTCTTGGGGTAGGGGGCCTTGTCGCGCTTGAGTTCGATGCTGCGGTCGGAGTCGAAGGCGAACTTGTGGTTCTCCAGCGTCTTGCGGGTGAAATCCAGCCGCTCCTTGACCCGCTGCTTGTAGATGTCGTAGATCTCGATGGCCGGGCTGATGTTGCGCATCAGCACATGATCGTCGAGGGTGGTTTCATACTTCGACTTGAAGCCGTCGACATCCTCCTGGGTGAAGAAGACGTGCCGGAAGTCCAGCAGGTTCAGGTAGTTCTGCAGAAGTTTGCCGGAAACCTCGTCGTCGAAGTCGCGATGCGAGTAATGCTGGCTCTGCAGCATGTAGGCCACATGCATGGCCACTTGGCCGAAATTGGTCTCGGCGGGGGCCGGGCTGGGGACCAGCGACAGGACGGCCAGACCGGCGGCCGCGTAGAACGAAAGGGGGCGAGTCATGGGGGCAATGCTCTAGAATACGCGGCAGGGCGCGGTAAATCGCCAGCAATTTAGCCGGTTGCGTCTTGAATTGTCCACAGGATTCCCGCATGGACAGGTTCAGATGTTCGAGCTTCGCACCTACACCGGCGGCATTGTCGAGACCAACGCCCACCTGCTGAAACTGCCCGGGGGCAGCCTGCTGGTGGACGCGCCCGAGGGCGTGGCCGACTGGCTGGAGGCGTCGGGTGAGGTGGTGGACGCCCTGCTGCTGACCCATCAGCACTTTGATCATGTGCTGGATGCGGCCGAGATTCGCCGGCGGCATGGCTGCCCGATCCATGCCTGGGCGCCGTTTTCGCGCCAGCTCACCCTGGAGAGCCTGTTCGGGGCCGTGACGGGCAGCGCTTTCGCCGTGCCCGCCTTCGAGGTCGACGAGGTGCTCGAGGGCCGGACCTCGCTGACGCTGGCGGGCTGCGAATGGTCGCTGCATCCGGTGCCGGGGCACTCGCCCGACAGCCTGTGCTTTTACCAGGCCGAACTGGGGCTGCTGTTTGGCGGGGACGTGCTTTTCCGGGGCAGCGTCGGCCGCACCGATTTTCCAGGCGGCTCCTTTGCCACCCTGCTCGAGGGCATTCAAAACCGGCTCTGGCCGCTGCCGCCGTCGACGCGGGTGCTGCCCGGGCACGGGCCGGAAACCACCCTGGGGCAGGAGCGGCGCAGCAATCCGTTTTTGCAGCGTTGAGGCGGTTCAGGGCGGCGTCAGCCGGCCGCTCCACACCGCAGGCGAGCGCTTGCCCGGGCGGGCTTCGCCGCCCGGGATGACGATTTCCCCGCGCCAAAGGACGGCGGGCGTGGTGACCAGGGAGAAGGGCAGGTCGCCCCAGCCTCCCCAGCTGTCGCTGCCGGGGTGATAGGCCAGGATTTCACGGGGAAAGCCGGGATGCCGGTCCTTGGGTTCAAACGCGGCGTTGGCGCCGTCATCGCCGCCCAGCACCAGCAGGTGGCCGCCCAGAGACGGCGCTGGGGAAGGCGCCGCCACGGCGACGCGCGGCAGTTCGGCGAGGGGCTGCCAACCCCGGTCCGGGGTGTAGCGCCAAGCGTCGCGCAGCCACTGGCGCTGCGCCTTGCCGTCGGAGCCCGGGCTCAGAGCGGCACCGCTGAACAGGTACAGGCTGTCGCCCTGGGCTCCCAGCACGGCCAGGATGCGGGCCGGTCCGGGGCAGGGCGGCAGGGTTTGCCAGCCGGCCTGCGGACGGCTCAGGTCAAGCCGCCAGAGGCTGGGCAGGGCCTCGGTGGTCGCGGGGCTAACCTGGCCCCCGGTCACGTACAGACTGCCGTGGAGCAGCGCGCCGGCCATGAAGGCGCAGGGCTGTGGCAGGTCGGGCAGGCGGCGGGTGGTCAACGAGCCGTCCTGGCAGCTGAGCACGAACACCTCGCGAAAATGCCGGTCCGCGTTGCCGCCACCGGCGCAGATCAGGCCCTCCGGGCTGCTGACCGACACGCCGTAGCCGTTGGCCTGAGGGAGCCGTCCCACCTGCTGCCAGCGGCCGTCGGGCCGGTCCAGGGCGTAAACGGCATCGTACCAGACCTTGCTGCCGCCTTCCCAGGGGCGCTTGTCGGGGAAGTTGGTGCCGCCGGCCACCAGCAGGCGGCCCTGACTGACGCCGGCAAAGGCGCCGGCGAAACCTTCGGCATCCGGCAGCGGCGGCAGGGAGCGCCAGGGATCCTCCGCGGCGGCGGTGCAGGCCAGGTGCATCAGGGCGGCGGTCACAAGCGGGCGCATCGGGCTTCCGTAGCACGGCCCGGCGGCGAATCAATCCTAGGGAGCTTTCAGGCGTCGGCTGCGAGTGGTGGGTGATAAAAGTATTGAAGGCCGTTGAACCCCCGGATGAAAACCCTGTTGCCAGGCGAAGGCGGGCCGCTAGAATCGCCCGCTTTATTCCCGGTCCAGTGCCGGCCGAACCAACCACTCCCGATGAACCCCTCGTTCCTGCTCCAACAAGGTATCCCTCTTTCGATCGCGCTCGCCGTGGTCGGCCTGGCCTTCGCCATCCTGCTGATCCGCCAAATCCTGGCCGCCTCGCCGGGCAATGAGAAGATGGCCCTGATCGGTGGCGCCATCCAGCAGGGCGCCAAGGCCTACCTGCACCGCCAGATCCGGGCGGTGAGCCTGATCGCCGTGGTCATCTTCGCCGTGGTCTGGTACACCCGCGGCGGCCTGGCCTCGGCCGGCTTCGTCGTCGGCGCGGTCTGCTCCATGGTGGCCGGCTACATCGGCATGATGATCGCCGTCCGTGCCAACGTGCGCACCGCTTGGGCGGCCAGCGTCGGCTCGCACCCGGCGCTCAAGGTGGCGTTCAACGGCGGTGCCGTGACCGGCCTGCTGGTGGTCGCCCTCGGGCTGCTTTCGGTCGGCGTCTTCTATCTGATCGTGGTCAAGATGGCGGGCGTGAGGGCGGCGATCGACTCCCTGGTCGGTCTGGCGCTGGGCAGTTCGCTGATTTCCGTGTTTGCCCGCCTCGGCGGCGGCATCTACACCAAGGCGGCGGACGTCGGCGCCGACCTGGTGGGCAAGATCGAGCAGAACCTCAACGAGGACGATCCGCGCAACCCGGCCACCATCGCCGACAACGTCGGCGACAACGTCGGCGACTGCGCCGGCATGGCTGCGGACGTCTTTGAAACCTACGCGGTCAGCCTGATCGGCGGCGTGCTCGTCGGCCACCTCACCGGTCCGGAGCACAACGAGGCGGTGCTCGTCTATCCGTTCGTGCTCTGCGGCCTGGCCATCCTGGCCTCGCTGCTCGGCATCGGCTGGGTCAACTTCGTCAAGCAGAAGGCCACCGCGGCGCTCGTGGGCGGCGTCGCCGTTTCCGGCATTGTGGCCGCCGGCCTGTTCAAGTGGGCCACTTCGGCGATGTTCCCCGAGGCCGTCACCCTCGCCGGCAAGTCGGTCAGCGGCACGGATCTTTTCTACTGCGCCCTGATCGGCCTGGTCATGACCTTCGTGGTGGTCTGGATCACCAACTACTTCACCTCCACCGCCCACGCGCCGGTGCGCCGCATCGCCAAGGCTTCGGAGACCGGCCACGCCACCAACATCATTGCCGGCATCAGCGTCGGCCACCACGCCACCCTGCTGCCGGTGCTGGCGATCGCGGCCTCGATCTGGGGTTGCTGGGATCTGGGCGGCCTGTACGGCATCGCCATCGCGGTGGTGTCCATGCTCAGCCTCTCCGGCATCATCATCTCCCTTGACGCCTTCGGTCCGATCACCGACAACGCCGGCGGCATCGCCGTCATGTCTGGCCTGCCCGAGGACGTGCGCAAGATCACCGACGAGCTGGACGCGGTCGGCAACACGATGAAGGCCGTCACCAAGGGCTACGCCATCGCCTCGGCCGGTCTGGCCGCCATGGTGCTGTTCGGTTCCTACGTCGAGGAGCTCAAGGCCTTCCTCAAGGTCAAGGAGATCCTGTTCGACCTGATGAACCCGCAGGTGATCATCGGCATGTTCATCGGCGGCCTGCTGCCCTACCTGTTCACCGCCTTCGGCATGGACGCCGTCGGCAACGCCGCCGGCGCCGTCGTGCGCGAGGTGCGCCGCCAGGTGGCCGCCAAGCCCGGCATCCTCACCGGCCAGGACACGCCGGAATACGGCCAGTGCGTCGACATCGTCACCAAGGCCGCCCTGCGCCAGATGATCGTGCCGGCCCTGCTGCCCATCGTCTTCGTCGTCGGTGTCGCCTTCCTGGGCAAGGAAGCCCTCGGCGGCCTGCTCATCGGCACCATCGTCACCGGCCTGTTCGTCGGCATCGCCATGACCAGCGCCGGCGGCGCCTGGGACAACGCCAAGAAGTTCATCGAAGAGGGCAACCACGGCGGCAAGCACAGCTTTGCCCACCAGGCGGCCGTCACCGGCGACACCGTCGGCGACCCCTACAAGGACACTTCCGGCCCGGCCGTGAACCCGATGATCAAGGTGGTCAACATCCTGGCCATCCTGGTCATTCCGGTGTTCTTCAAGTGACCTTGGCGCGGCGGGCGGAACTGCCGCGGTTCCGCTCGCGCCGCCAGCCGGTACGGTGGTGGCGCACCCATTCGTTGAGGGCGCGCTCAAAGCCGACATCGCGGCCTTCGCGCTCGCTCACCAGCCACTTGTGGCGCATGATCTGCTCGAGTTCGGCCTGGAACTCGGCAAAGGGGTGGACGGAGGGCGCGCTCATGCGTGAAAAACCAACGTGGCGGACGGCCGGAGGCTTGCAAGCTGGGCGACGGCGAAAATGCGCCGGCCCTGCACAAAACCAGGTGACAAAACCTAGGCCCGGGATATAGCTTGAAGGCTCAACCCAGGCGCAGCCTGTGCCGGAGTAGCTCAGTGGTAGAGCATCGCATTCGTAATGCGAGGGTCGCGGGTTCGAATCCCGCCTTCGGCTCCATACGCGAGCCGCAATGACTCCTGCTTCCGTCAAGCCACGCGCCAGCCGCACGCAACGGCGCCGGCAAGCTTGGTGGAGGCTGCTGCAGTTCCTTTTCGCCTTGGGATTCGTGCTGGCGGTGGCCGCAGGCCTGTATCGGGCGGCCGGACGCCTGGAGCGCCGGCCGCCGATGGCCCCGGACACGGTCGAAGGCATGGGCGGCCTGCCGGTTGCCTTCGCCGAGGCGGAGGCCGGCGCCGGGCCGAGCGGCATCGAGCATCTGGCCGACAAACTGGTGCAGATCGAAGCGGCGGTGCGGGCGTTTTACCAGGCGGACACCCTGGAGGCCAAGCTGGCCGTGGTGCGCGAGGCCGAGCGGATCCGGCCGCTGATGGAAAGCTACTACCGGCAACTGCCGCTGCGCGCGCGGGGCTGGCTGCGCCTGGAGTCCGTCCGGCCGGTGCGCCAGCCCGGACAGTACTTTGCCCTGGTCCAGGGACGGCTGGCCGGGGACATCAGCGCCAGCGTCGTCGTCGAGGAGATCGAAGGCGGCCGCATCCGGGTCGACTGGGAGAGCGCGGTCCAGTACAGCGAGATGGCCTGGCAGGAATTTCAGAAGAAGCGGCCCCGGCAGCCGCTCCTTTTCCGGGTCCTGGCCTCGCGTTCGGAGCGTCCGACCTCGCGGACCGGCTGGGAGCGGCTGGATTTGCAGCGTCCGGGCGATGCGCGGGTGCTGCGGGCCGCCTTTGACCGGCGCGACCCCGAATTCGAGCCGCTGCTCGAACAACTCGAGGCGGGCGGGTGGAAAAATGTTCCGCTGACTCTCAGACTGTGTTATGCGGAACGGAAATCGGATGTTTCCGACCTTCGCATCGCGGAAGTCGTAGGCAAAGGCTGGTTGATACTCAGTAACAGGAGGAGCTAATTCAGTGAGCAAGACCCATCCATCCAAGACCAAGAAGGTTTCCAAGTCCGCCCCTGCCAAGCCGGCATCGAAAAAGGCGGTCAAGGCGGTGAAACCGGCAGCCAAGAAGGGGATGAAAAGCTCCCGGTCCGTTCCTGTCCAAGCAGCTTCTAAAAAACCGGCCGGCAAGGCGGCTGTGAAAAAACCGGTCGCGGCCAAGAAGCCGCCGGTCAAAAAGGCGCCTGCCAAGGCCGTCAAGCCTGCGGCAAAACCGGCGAAGAAGCCCGTCGTGGCACCCAAAAAAGCGGCCAAACCGGCGTCAGGGAAAGGCGCCAAGCCCGCCGCCGTGAAGGCGCCCGCCCGTCCGCCAGTCAAACCGGCTCCCGTCAAAACGGCTGCGGTGAAGGCTGCACCCGCGAAGGCCGCTCCGCCGAAGCCCGCGGCGAAGGCCGCGCCGGTGAAGGCCGCTCCCGCGAAAGCCGCGCCGCCGGCCAAGGCCGCGGCACCGCTGGCGCAAAAGCCGGCTCCGGCCAAGGCTGCTCCGGCAGTGCAGGTGGTGAGCGAAGCGCCGCCCTCGCGTCCGGCCGCTCCAGTGCGATCCGATCTCAAGCCGGTCGCGAGCAAGACCGGTGCGCTGGTCTACGACTCGCACATGCACACGCCGCTGTGCAAGCATGCCTGGGGGGAACCGGAGGAGTATGCGGCCCAGGGCCTCAAGTCCGGCCTGAAGGGCATCATTTTCACCTGCCATGCTCCGATGCCAGACGGCTTTTGGCCGACCGTGCGCATGGCGGACAGCGAGTTCGGCACCTACGTCGATCTGGTCCAGCGTGCGGCCGACGCCTACCGCGGTCGCCTGGACGTCTGCCTGGGCCTGGAGAGCGAGTTCTTTCCCGGGCATGAAAAATGGGTCGAGAACCTGCACAAGCGCGCGGATTTCGACTACATTCTTGGCGCCGTGCACTGGCAGTCCAAGGAGTATCTGGCCAAGTTTGAGACCGGGACGATCGAGAACTTCCGCCGCACCTACTTCGAGCACCTCGCCCAGAGCGCCGAAACGGGGCTCTATGACTGTCTGGCCCACCCGGACCTGGTGAAGAACTATCACCCGGACTCCTGGTGCTTTGCCATCGTCAAGAACACCGCCGCGGCGGTGCTTGACCGCATCGCCAAGACCGGGGTGGCCATGGAGATCAACTCCTCCGGCCTCAACAAGAGCTATTCCGAGATGAACCCGGGCAACGAGATGCTGCGCATGATGGCCGAGCGCAAAATCCCCGTGGTGATCGGTTCCGACGCCCATCGCGCCCAGCGTGTCGGCGAGCACTTTGTGACCGCCCTCAACAACCTCAGCGAGGCCGGCTATGAGGAAGTCAGCTACTTCCAGAAGCGCCAGCGCATCGACTTGAAGATCAGCGACGTGATCTCCAGCATCAAGAAGGCGGCGGACGCGAACGCGTAGCCGTTTTTGCCCCCTCTGCGTTTTCCATCCGCCACGGCGCGGGTTCCCGGCGGGAACCGTGCGGTGCAGGTTCTCATCACCCTCCGGCACTCATCCTGCTCCGGTCATCTCTCCCATCCCATGCGCTCCCTGCTTTTGCTGCCTCTTCTTGCCTTCGGTGCCGCCTGCAAAAAGCAGACGCCGCCCGCGGCTCAGGTTCCTGCCGCACCCGCGCCGGCCGGCTTGGCCGCCCAGGCCGGCAATTTCGGTTTCGCCGCCCGCGTGCCGGCGGGGGTCGAACTCTATCTGGGCAGCGCCAACGGCAAGGTGCATCGCCAAGCCCTGGAACAAACCCGCTATTGGAAGAGCCTGCAGGCCTATTGGCAGGATCTCAAGCCGGCGAATGCCGCCCAGCCGGCGGCCTTGGCCGCGCTGGCGCCCGCCGCGGTGGACGATGCTTTCCTGGTGGTGGGCAAGGGGGGCGCCGCCAAGCTGGCCTGGTTGCGGGAGTTGAACCGGCTCTACTCCGAACTCACCTACTACACCCTGGTCGCCGGCTTTTCCGCCGGTCAGGGGCCGGGCAAA
>CAYYJK010000018.1:17699-23788 GCA_964472185.1 uncultured Prosthecobacter sp. | reverse complement strand
GACTGCCATGCCGACGGCGTCGACAAGGGCGACTTCACCTTTGACGAGCATGCCGACTACGCCTCGCTGCGCGGCGACATGCGTTTCTGGGACCATGTCCGCCAGCAGCTGGTCACCCACGTCATGCCGCCGGAGAAGAAGCCCAAGCCGACCCTGGAGCAGCGCGACGCCATGGTGGCCTGGATCGACGACGCCATTTTCTGGTTCGACCCGGCCAAGCAGGACCCCGGCCACGTCACCTACCGGCGCCTGAACCGCACCGAGTACAACAACACCGTGCGCGACCTGCTGTTTGTCGACACCCGCCCGGCCCGCGAATTCCCGCCGGACGACACCGGCTACGGCTACGACAACATCGGCGACGTGCTCAGCCTGTCGCCCATGCTGATGGAAAAATACCTTCGCGCGGCCCGCGCCGTCGCCGAGGATGCCATGGACAGCACCACGCCCGGCCATGCCGACATCGAGCTGGGGGCGCGCAAGTTCTACAACAGCCAGGGCGTCACGGTCGACCTCGGCAACGTGCGCCAGTTCGCCTCGGCGGCCGAAATCACGACCAAGGTCAATCTGCCGGCCGATGGCGCCTACGACCTGACCCTGCGGCTGGCTGCGACCGAGTCGGGCGGCGAGCCCGCCAAGGTGGCGCTCAAGATCAACGGCAAGGACGTGTCCACCTTCGACGTCACGACGCGCTGGAAGGAGGCCAAGGGCCCCTGGCAGGAGATCACGCAGACCGTCAGCTTGAAGGCCGGGGAATCGAAAATCTCGCTGCGCTACCTGAACGACCACAGCGACCCGGCGAATCCCGACCCGGCCAAACGCGACCGCAACGTCTACTTCGACCGGATCGAGGTGAAGGGACCGCACGCCCTGCTGGCGCCGCGCGGCAGCCGCTTCCTGCGCTGGCTGCTCGACAACCAGCCGGTCGGCCTGCCGGCGATGCAGCTGACCGGCGAGGATTTCGACAAGGGGCAGGGCAGCGTCACCCGCGACACGGGCGGCATCTTCATGGCCAGCGGCGGCTACGTGAAGCATCCGGTCCAGCTCACCCGGGCCGGCCGGTACCGTCTGACCGTCAAGGCCGGCGCCCAGCAGGCCGGCGACGAGCCGGCGAAGTTCGACGTCCGTCTGGCCGGCAAGACGGTCGGCGCCTTCTCGGTGACCGCCAAGGACCAGGCGCCGCAGTGGTTCAATCTCGAGGCCGTGCTGCCCGAGGGCAGCCATGAACTGCAGATCTGGTTCCTCAACGATTTCTGGGACGAGAAGACCAAGGCCGACCGCAACCTGTGGATCCACCAGGTCAAGATCGAGGGGCCGGTCGACCAGGGCGGCGTCATCCAGGCGGCCGCGGTGCCGGCCCTGGTGGAGAAGATGGGCTCGCGCCTGTTCCGCCGGCCGATGCGGGCCGAGGAAAAGGCCAAGTGGCTGGCGCTGGCCGAGCTGGCGATGCAGGAGGGGGAAAAGCCGCTCGGTGCGGTCCGGTTTGCTTTGGAGGGCATGCTGGTCTCCCCGGCCTTCCTGTTCCGCGGCTCCGCCCGGCCGGTCGGCGACGTGGTGAACGGCGCGGTCAACATCGACGAGCACACCCTCGCCAGCCGCCTGTCCTACTTCCTGTGGTCGGCGCCTCCCGACGAACGGCTGCTGCAACTGGCGGCCAAGGGCGAGCTGCGCGCGAACCTTGCGGCGGAGCTCAAGCGCATGCTCGGCGACTGGCGCGCCGCCGCGCTCACCGAGGACTTCGCCGGCCAGTGGCTGCAGCTGCGCGACATGGACATTGTCTCGCCCGACACCCGCCAGTTCCCGGAATGGAAGGGCGGGCTGGCCTTCAGCATGAAGAAGGAGAGCCAGCTCTTCTTCGATCACATCCTGCGCGAGAACCGCAGCGTCATCGAGTTCCTCAACGCCGACTACAGCTTCCTCGACGGCAAGCTGGCCCAGTGGTACGGCGTCGAGGGCGTGAAGGGCGACAAGTTCCAGAAGGTTTCGCTCAGCGGCACGCCGCGCGGCGGCATCCTGACCCAGGGCAGCATCCTCACCCTGACGTCCGGCCAGACCCGCACCTCGCCGGTGAAACGCGGCAAGTACCTGCTGGAAAACATCCTGGGCACGCCGCCGCCGCCCGCGCCGGGCGGGGTGCCGCCGCTCGACGAGGCCAAGGTGCGCCGTTCGAACATGACCCTGCGCGAGCAGTTCGCCGAGCACCGCTCGAACATCTCCTGCGCCGGCTGCCACGCCTTCCTCGACCCTCTCGGATTCGCCTTTGAGAACTACGACGCGGTCGGCCGCTGGCGCGACCAGGAGAAGAAGCACCCCATCGACGCCTCCGGCGAACTCGTCCGCGGCCAGAAATTCAAGGACCTGGCGGAGTTGCGCACCATCCTGGCCCGCGACATGGCCGACGATTTCGCCCGCAACCTGGCGGAGAACCTGCTGACCTACGGCCTCGGCCGCGGCCTCATGCACAGCGACAAGCCGGCGGTGAAGGAGATCCTGGCCAAGGCCAAGCCGGGCGGGTACAAGTTCCAGGAGCTGATCCTGGCCGTCTGCGAAAGCGTGCCCTTCCAGAAAATGCGCGCGGCGGACGCCGCCGACTAAGGCCGTTTGCCAAGCGCCGCTCCTCCGCTATCTCTGGGCATGTCTGAAACGGCCGCCTCCTCCGTCCAGGGCCGCGTGATCCGCGCCGCCCTGATCCTGTTCCCCGTCGGCACGGTGATCCTGGGCATCGGTTCCTTCGGCATCTGGTGGATGAAGCGGGTCAAGGTCGAGGAGCGCAGCTACAAGTACGCCCTGGCCCTGCGCCGCGACCTCACGGAGGCCTCGCTGCAGCGGCATGCCGAAATCCTGCGCGAGGTGTTGGCCCAGCCGGCGGCCGACAGTTTTCCCGCCGTTGCCGCCTACCTCGAATCGAGCATGGGCGCGGAGAACATGGGCTACCAGGTCCGGCGCGACCGCTTCCACGCCGGTGCGGTCGAGATGGCGAACGTCGAGGTCGAACTCACCGGCCGGCAGCGGCCGCACGAGGTCGTCCTGCTGCTGGCGCCCCATGGCGACAGCCGCCGCCAGCAGGAAGAGGCCCTGGCCCTGGCTTCGGTCATGGCCCTGGCGCACTCGCTGACCGGCGAGAGCCGGACGCAGACCCTGCGCTTTGCCGCGGTGCCTCTGGGCCACCGGGATGAAAACGGCACGGAAGCGCTGGCGCGGTTGGCGGCCGCCTGCCGCGACCGGGGCGATCGCCTCATGCAGGTGCTCGTGCTGGGCGGCCTGACGGAGGACCGGCTGGCGCAGGTGCGCGCCGCCCTGCGCGTCGAGCAGACCGGCACCCGCGTCCTGCCGCTGCCCGCTTCCGCCGATCTGGCCGGCGCCCTGGCCGCCGCCCGCGGGCTGCGTGCCGAGCTGCTTCAGGCCGTCGAATAGGCCGGCCGGCGCGGCCGGTTCTCCGCTTTACACCCGCGCCAACCGCCGCCATTCATGGTGAAAACCTATGAACCGCCAAGACAACCTCGAAGCCTTTTTCCGCAACGGCAAGACCGTCATCCTGCCCATTGACCACGGGGTCGCCGTGCCGGTTCCCGGCCTGGAGGATCCCTTCGCCATGATCGAGGCCGTCAGCCCGTTCGTCGACGGCTACGTCATGAATCTCGGGGTGGCGATGCGCGCCGCGGACTCGATGGCCGGCAAGGGCATCTGCCTGCGCACCGACGTCTACAACACCCGCACGACCGGCGACGGCGCGGGCAGCATCAACGTCTACGGGGTTGAGGAAGCCGAGATGGTCGGCGCCAACGCCATCATGAACATGCTCTACCCCGGGTCGGTCAGCGAGCGCGTCAATTTCCAGGAATGCGCCGACCTGCTGCGCAGCAGCCTGGACCTCGACATCCCGGTCATCCTTGAGGCGCTGCCCTTCGGGCTCGGCCAGACGGAAAAATACACGCTCGAGAACGTCGCCTTTGCCGCGCGCCTCGCCGCCGAACTCGGCGCCGACGTGGTCAAGGTGCCCTACCCGGTGGACGCCAAGCCGGGCGATTTCAAGAAGGTCATCGACCAGGTCTGGGTGCCGGTGATCATCCTCGGCGGCGCCTCCCTCAACGACGATGCCGCTCTGCTGAAAATGACCGAAGACGCCATGGACGCCGGGGCGGCCGGCGTCGCCATCGGCCGCAACGTCTGGCAGCACCGCCATCCCGCCGCCATCGCCCGCAGCCTGGCCGCCATCGTGCACCAGGACGTGTCCGCGCTGGAGGCGCTGGCGCTGCTGAAAGAACCCGTGCGCTGAAGGAGTTTCGCTCCGCCCTGCCATGAACCGATCCGCTTTATTCGCCGCCTTCGCCCTCGGCGCCGCCACCGCCGCGGCCACCGACCTGAAGTCCTTCAAATTCACCTGCGACGACTGGGCCGAGGGGGCGCCGCCGAAGGAGGTCTTCGTCGTCGACGGCACGGTCAAGATTGCCGCCAAGGACGGCAACAAGGCCATCATGGTCGATCCGGACCCGCTGACCGACGCCAGTGCCCAGCTGGCGGTTTCGGCCGCCGGCGAGACGGTCATCCAGGCCAAGGTGTTCGCTTCCAGGGTGCGCCGCAGCTATCCGCGCTTCGGCATCGCCGTGCACGGGATGAGCGGTTACCGGCTCATCGTGAACGCGCCGAAGAAGCAGCTGGAGCTGGTCAAGAGCGACGCCGTCGTGGCCAGCCAGCCGTTCGAATGGACCAGCGACACCTGGCTGCGGCTGAAGCTCGAAGCGCGGCGCAACGGCGAGGCCTGGACGATCTCCGGCAAGGCCTGGCCGGCGGAGTCGGCCGAGCCCGCCGAGGCCCAGCTCAAGCATGCCGACAAGGGCCTCAAAGGCCAGGGCAAGGCGAGCCTCTGGGGCACCCCGTATTCGCAGACGCCGATCTACTTTGACGACATCGAAGTCGCGCTTGAATTGCCGGCCGAGGCGAAGTGAAAAGAAATGTCGAAGGACATCATTTTTCAGTTGCCAGTAAACCCTCTGCCGGTATTATCCCGGCCCCTGGTTCTGGAGCGGTAGCTCAATTGGTTAGAGCGCCAGCCTGTCACGTTGGAGGTTGCGGGTTCAAGTCCCGTCCGTTCCGCCACCAGACTTCAAGGGAACCCGTTCGGAAGAGCGGGTTTTTTTGTGCCTGCGCGGGATGGTTCGGGGCATGAAAAAGCGGAGCTGCCTTGCGACAGCTCCGCCGGGAAGACGGATCCTGAATCCGGAGGTTACAGGGCCTTGGCGTACAGGTCGGCGACGGCGTTCCAATTCACGACGTTCCACCAGGCGCCGATGTAGTCGGGCCGCTTGTTCTGATACTTCAGGTAGTAGGCGTGCTCCCAGACATCGCAGCCCAGGATCGGCGTGCCGCTGCCGTCCATGAGCGGGTTGTCCTGGTTCGGGGTGGAGGTGATGGCGAGCTTGCCGTCCTTGACCACCAGCCAGGCCCAGCCGGAGCCGAAGCGGGTGACGCCGGCCTTGGCGAAGGCCTCCTTGAAGGCGTCGAAGCTGCCAAAGGCGGCGTTGATCGCCTCGGCCAGGGCGCCGGTGGGGGTGCCGCCGGCGTTCGGGCCCATGAGGTTCCAGAACAGCGTGTGGTTGAAGTGGCCGCCGCCGTTGTTGCGCACCGCGGTGCGGATGGCTTCCGGCACGCTCTGGATGTTCTTGCAGAGGTCCTCAATCGATTGGGCCTCCAGTTCCGCGTTGCCGGCCAGGGCGGCGTTGAGGTTGGTGACGTAGGCGTTGTGATGGCGGCCGTGGTGGATCTCCATCGTCATCGCGTCGATGTGCGGTTCGAGCGCGGTTTTCTCGTAGGGCAGGGCGGGCAGGGTGTGGGCCATGGTGGTAGGATGTTTGGGTTCAACGAACGTGGCTAGGTAATGGAAATACGCCGCAGGGCAAGGGGAAGGTGCAGGGCTGCGGGCTGTCGGACCCCCATGTGACATTTCCGTCACACGATTACCGTTTGCAAAAGACGCGCCGCCGTCTTTCTAGGCAGCCCGGGTTGTGTGATCCCGGGCCCGCTTCCGCCATGCCGCCCAGCCAGCCAGATGCCCCGCCGTCTCCGCCTTGCGAAACCGAGGCGCCGCGGCC
>CAYYJK010000018.1:0-17599 GCA_964472185.1 uncultured Prosthecobacter sp. | reverse complement strand
GGCAGCATGCGCCTGTTCGGCCAGACCAAGGAGTTCCGTCCGCTGGACGGTCCGGTGACCTACTTCCGCGCCAGCCAGCGCAACAAGTCCTTCCTGGTCGGCAATGCCCGGGAGGTTGCGCTCTGCTACGCCACCACCGCCAGCGTGCGGCGCCGGATCGAGCTGCCGTTCGAAGCGGTGTCGGTGACGATGGACGCCAAGGCCGAGCATCTCGGCCTGCTCGACCGCGCCGGCGCGCTGCACCTGTACGAAATCACGGATCCGCATCCCGAGGCGGGACTCAGGGCCTTCTTCGGCCAGGTGTGGTACGAGGGCTTTGCCAAGCCGAAGTACGAGTGGCAGTCCACCAGCGGCACGGATGATTTCGAACCCAAACTCTCGCTGGTGCCGCTGATCATCGGCTCGCTCAAAGGCACGCTGTACGCCATGCTCTTCGCGGTGCCGATCGCCCTGCTGGCGGCCGTGTACACCTCGCAGTTTCTGGCGCCCGGCATGAAGCGCGTGGTCAAGCCGGCCATGGAAATCATGGCCTCGCTGCCTTCGGTCGTGCTTGGCTTTTTGGCTGCGCTTTGGCTGGCGCCGCTGATCGAGAACCGGGTGCCGTCGATCCTGCTGCTGGTGCTGTCGATTCCGCTGTCGGCGGTCCTGCTCGGCGCGCTCTGGGGGCGGCTGCCGATCACGCAGCGCAACCGCCTGCCGAAAGGCACGGAGTACCTGCTCATTGCTCCGGTGATGCTGCTTCTGGCCTGGCTGGGCTGGCGGCTGGGACCGGCTCTGGAGCAGGCCTGTTTTGTCGCCACCCTGCCGGACGGCTCGCAGGTGGCCGATTTCCGCCTCTGGTGGCCGCAGTTCACCGGCTTGCCCTACGACCAGCGCAACTGCCTGGTCGTCGGCTTCATGATGGGCTTTGCCGTCATTCCTGTCGTGTTCACCATCGCCGAGGACGCCCTGTCGAACGTGCCGCCGGCGCTGACCTCCGCGGCCGAGGCGCTGGGTGCCTCCCGTTGGCAGGTCGTACGCACGGTCGTGCTGCCCATCGCCTCGGCCGGCATTTTCTCCGCCCTCATGATCGGCTTCGGCCGCGCCGTCGGCGAAACCATGATCGTGGTCATGGCCACCGGCAACACGCCCGTCGTCGACGAGGCCGGCCGCCTGCTGCTGGGCGAGTTCGGCCTGGGCGGCGGCCGCTTCCCGCTGGCCGACCACTGGAACCTGTTCAACGGCATGCGCACCCTGTCCGCCAACATCGCCGTGGAACTGCCCGAAGCCGCCCAGGGCTCGACCCACTACCGGGCCCTCTTCCTGGGCGCCCTGGTGCTGTTTGCCATGACCTTCGCCCTGAACACCGCCGCCGAGGTGCTGCGCCAGCGGCTGCGTGAAAAATTCAAGATCGTCTGATGTCCGCTTCCGCCTCCCAGTCCGCTTCAGCACGGCCCGCCCGCACCAAGGGCGAGGTCAAAGTCTGGCTGACGGCCGCCGGGCTGACCCTGGGGCTGTTCATGATCGGCGGCCTGCTCGCCCTCATCGCCGCCAACGGCCTTTCGGTGTTCTGGCCGGAGCGCGTCTCGGTGTTCACCCTGAAGGCGGCGGGCGGCAAGGAGGAGCGCATCGCCGGCAGCCGGGTCAAGTCGCAGCAGCGCCGCCTGCCCGACGGCGCGCTTGTCACCGAGCACCAGATCTTCACCGGCAACAAGGACGCCTACCAGCTGGCCTTCCGCTTCCTCAAGGCCGACGAGATCGCCGGCGAGACGCAGCCTTCGGGCATCTACGTGGCGGAGCGCCTGGAATACGGCGACGCCATCTTCACGCCGGTGGCCCTGCTGCGCGCCGACGGCACGCGCCTGGCGGCTGAGGACGGCGGCTTTGAGCGGGAGTTCAGCCGCTTGGTGCAGCTGGGCAACGAGCGCCGGGACGAGCTCCTGCGCATCGAGAAGCACGAGATCGGCCGCATCAACGCCCGCATGCGCGACCTGGAAATCCGCTCGCGCCGCGAGGACGTGAAGACGGCCATTGCCGCGGAACAGGCCCGCTACCAGGAGCTGGCCGGGCAGGCCCGCACGCTGCGCGAAACCCAGGCCGCCGACAAGCTGGTCTACCGGCTGGTTTCGGGCGAGGAGCGCACCCAGAACGTCGGCGAAATCCTGCACTTCTACCGCCCCAACGACCTGCACTGGGGCGGCCGCCTGGCGGTGTTCGGCCACGCCATCTGGGAGTTTCTGTCGGCTGAACCCCGCGAGGCCAACACGGAGGGCGGCATCTTCCCGGCGATCTTCGGCACCTTTGTCATGACCGTGCTGATGGCGGTGCTGGTGACGCCCTTTGGCATCATCGCCGCGATCTACCTGCGCGAGTATGCCCGCCAGGGGGTGGTGGTGCAGATCGTGCGCATCTGCGTCAACAACCTGGCCGGGGTGCCCTCCATCGTCTTCGGGGTCTTCGGCCTCGGCTTTTTCGTCTACGGCGTCGGCGGCTTCATCGACGGCGGGGTCCGGCATCCGCTGGCGCCGTCCTGGTGGTTTGCCGCGGGGCTCGGCGCCCTTGTCTGCCTGGCCGTGGCCGTCTACCTGTCCACCCACAACCGCACGGCGGTGCCGACCCAGCGCAAGCGTCAGAAACTGCTGCACAAGGTCGAGACCCTGCTGTGGCTGGCCAGTGTCGTCCTGGTCATCCTCACCGTCGCGCGCTGCCCCTACTTCCACGGCCTGTTCCGCGACAGCCTGCCGACGCCGACCTTCGGCACCGGGGGCATCCTCTGGGCCTCGCTGACCCTGGCCCTGATGACGCTGCCGGTGGTCATCGTCGCCACCGAGGAGGCGCTCGCCGCCGTGCCGCGCGGCGTGCGCGAGGCCGCGCTCGCCTGCGGAGCCTCCAAGTGGCAGATGATCCAGCGCATCGTCCTGCCCAGCGCCCTGCCGGGGGTCATGACCGGCGTCATCCTGGCGATGGCGCGCGGCGCGGGCGAGGTGGCGCCGCTGATGATCACCGGCGTGGTCAAGCTGGCGCCGTCCCTGCCGCTCGACCTGAGCTGGCCCTTCATCCACGCCGAACGCAAGTTCATGCACCTCGGCTTCCACATCTACGACCTCGGGTTCCAGTCGCCGGATTCCGAGGGCGCCAAGCCGATGGTGTTCGCCACCACGCTGCTGCTCATCCTGCTCGTTGTGGCGCTCAATCTCGCCGCCATCCAGATCCGCGCCCGGCTGCGCAAACGCTACCAGGCCAGCGCCTTCTGAGCCATGTCCGAACGCCCTTCCAGCCCCGCCGCTCCGCGTCCCGCCATCGTCGAGGTCGACCGCTTCTCCTTCTGGTACGGCGCCAAGCAGGTGCTGCACGACATCAACCTGGCCGTCCCGGAACGCGAGATCACCGCCTTCATCGGTCCGTCCGGCTGCGGCAAAACGACCCTGCTGCGCAACCTCAATCGCATGAACGACCTGGTCGACGGCATCCGCCACCAGGGCGACATCCGCCTCGACGGCCAGAGCCTCTACGAAGCCGGGGTCGAGGTTATCTCGCTGCGCAAACGCGTGGGCATGGTCTTCCAAAAGTACAATCCCTTCCCGAAGAGCATCTACGAGAACGTCATCTTCCCGCTGCGGGTCGCCGGCCGCAACCAACGCGCCGAGTTGGACGAGGTGGTGGAAACGAGCCTGCGCAGCGCCGCGCTCTGGGACGAGGTCAAGGACAAGCTGCACGAGAGCGCCTTCGGCCTCTCCGGCGGCCAGCAGCAGCGCCTGTGCATCGCCCGCGCCATCGCCAACCGGCCGCAGATCCTGCTCATGGACGAGCCCTGCGCCGCCCTCGATCCGGTGGCCACGCTGAAGATCGAGGAGCTGATGAACGGCCTCAAGCAGGAGTTCACCATCGTCATCGTCACCCACAACATGGAGCAGGCCAAGCGCATCGCCGACCGCACCGCCTTCTTCTACCTCGGCCGCCTGATCGAATACCGGCCGACGCTCGACCTGTTCATCACGCCCCAGGAGCCCCAGACCGAGGCCTACGTGCGCGGCAAGTTCAGCTGAGCCGGGCTTGAACTGGCGCGCCTTTTCGCCCACAGGGACGGATGCGAATTGCGATCTACTGCGGGGCCAATGCCGGCTCCGATCCCGGCCACCGGCAGGCGGCCCAGGCCCTGGCGCGCCATCTGGCCGGCCGCGGCATCGGCATCGTGTACGGCGGCGGCAATGTCGGTCTGATGGGCGCCGTCGCCGATGCCGCGCTGGCGGCCGGCGGCGAGGTCATCGGCGTGATTCCCGAGGCGCTCATGGACAAGGAACTGGGCCACGGGGGCGTGACCCGCCTGCACGTCGTCGGCTCGATGCACGAGCGCAAGCAGCTCATGGTCGACCTGAGCGACGGTTTCATCGCGCTGCCGGGCGGTTTTGGCACCCTCGACGAGCTGTTTGAGACGCTCACCTGGCTGCAGCTGGGCTTTCACGGCAAACCGGTCGGCCTGCTCAACGTCGGCGGCTTTTTTGATCCGCTGCTGACCTTCCTCGACCAGGCCAGTGCGGCCGGATTCGTGCGGCCCGAGCACCGCGCCTGCCTGCTGGTCGGAACGGCGCCCGACCCGCTGCTGGAAGCCCTGCTCGCCTTCCGTCCGCCGGAACTGGGCAAGTGGATTGAAGCCCTGGCAGCGAAGGCCCGTTGACGTCACGGCGCATGAAGGAAGTCAGCATTTTCACCGATGGCGCCTGCCAGGGCAACCCCGGCCCGGGCGGCTGGGGCGCTCTGCTGGTGTACGGCAGCAAGCGTCTCGAGCTCTCCGGCGGCGAGCCGGCGACGACCAACAACCGCATGGAGCTCACCGCCGCCATCGAGGCGCTGCGGGTGCTCAAGGAGCCCTGCCAGATCCGCCTGACCACGGACTCCAGCTACCTCAAGGACGGCATCACGAAATGGATCCGGGGCTGGAAGGCGCGGGGCTGGCGCACTTCGACCAAGCAGGCGGTGAAGAACGAGGACCTCTGGCGCGCCCTCGATGCCGTGTCCAGCCGCCACCAGATCAGCTGGCACTGGGTGAAGGGGCATGCCGGCCACGCCGAGAACGAACTTTGCGACCGGCTGGCGGTGGCGGCCATCGACGCCCTGCGCCGCCGGCACTCGCCGGCCGAGCTGAAGCGGCTGCTCCAGGCCTGGACGGCGGCGCAGCAGCACTCCTCCGAACTGCTCTGAGGGCGGCGCGGGTCAGAGGAGGTGCGCCTCGCCGTGTCGGGGGTTGCCTGACAAAAAATGTGGCAAGGAAGTTGCTTGAGAAGCCTCCGGCGCGCGGCAGTAGGTGCTCGTGCCGGATTCCAAGCCATGAAGACCCTGCTCTACCTCAGCCGATCGTTCGTTGAATTTGGCCCGTTCACCCAGGCCGAGCTGTTGGATTTCCATCAGCGCGGCCTGCTGAATGACCTAGACTACCTGCGGGTGGAAAACACCGACGAGTGGGTGCACCTGCAGGATTGGGTTGCGGGCGCCGAGGCCGTCAAGCCGGCCAAAAAAGCCGCGGTCCCCAAGCCGAAAGCACCGGTGAAGAAGGCCGCGAAGAAAGCCGCCGCGAAAAAGGCCAAGTGAGGGACGCCGCCCCGGAGGATCATTCCCCCGGCAGCGGTTCGGCCGGCCAGGTTTCCACCCAGGGCAGGCCGTGGGCGTTGAGGTCGGCCATGAACGGATCCGGATTCAGCTGCTCGACGTTCCAGACGCCGGGCTGGCGGTACTCGGCCGGGTTGGTCAGCAGCTGCTTGGCGGCGATCATCGCCGGCACGCCGGTCGTGTAGCTGACGCCCTGGCTGTTGGTCTCACGGTAGCAGTCCTGGTGGTCCTTGATGTTGTAGACGTAGTAGCGCAGCGGCTTGCCGTCCTTGCCGGTGCCCTCGATCCAGTTGCCGATGCAGGTCTTGCCCCGGGTGTCCGGACCGAGCGTGCCGGGCTCGGGCAGCAGGGTCTTGAGGAACTCGATGGGGATGATCGGCACGCCCTTGTGGATGACCGGGTCGATGCGGGTCATGCCGACGTTCACCAGCACCTCCATGTGCTTGATGTAGGCGTCGCCGAAGGTCATCCAGAAGCGGGCGCGGCGGATGTCAAAGTGCTTGGTCAGCGACTCCAGCTCCTCGTGGTAGAGGCAGTAGATGTTCTTGGGGCCGATGCCGTCCGGGAAGGGGAAGCTGCGTTTGATCTCCAGGGGCTTGGTCTCGACCCAGCGGCCGTTTTCCCAGTAGCGGCCGTTGGCGGTGACTTCGCGCAGGTTGATCTCCGGATTGAAGTTGGTGGCGAAGGCCTTGCCGTGGTCGCCGGCGTTGCAGTCGATGATGTCGAGCGTGTCGATCTTGCTGAAGTGGTGCTTGAGGGCGTAGGCGGTGAAGACGTTGGTGACGCCCGGGTCGAACCCGCAGCCGAGCAGCGCGGTCAGGCCGGCCTGCTTGAACTTGTCCTGGTAGGCCCACTGCCAGTGGTACTCGAACTTGGCGACGTCGCGCGGTTCGTAGTTGGCGGTGTCGATGTAGTGCACGCCGGTTTCCAGGCAGGCGTCCATGATCGTCAGGTCCTGGTAGGGCAGGGCGACGTTGATGACGACGGCCGGCTGGAAACCGCGGATCAGCTTCACCAACTCGGGCACGTTGTCGGCATCGACCGCGGCGGTCTGGATCGGCCGCTGGAGTTCGGCGGCAATGGCGTCGCATTTGGCCTTGGTGCGCGAGGCGAGCAGGATTTCGCTGAACACTTCCGGGAGCTGCGCGCACTTGTGGACGACGACGCGGCCGACGCCGCCGGCACCGATGATGAGGACTTTCGACATAAAGAGGTCCGCAGGGTGCCTTCGCCCGTCCGGGAGTCAAGCAAAGGGCTGGGAAAGTCGCGTCTCCCGCCCGGATTCCTGATGGGACGGCGCGCGGCGGCGCGTACCTGTCGGCTCCATGTTTTCCCTCGCAGACAAAACCGTCGTCATCACCGGGGCCGGCTCCGGCATTGGCCAGGCCATCGCCCTCCTCTTCGCCCAGCAGGGCGCCCACGTCGAAGTGCTCGATCTTCAGCAGGCGGGCGCCCAGGTCACCGTTGACCAGATCACCGCCGCCGGCGGCAGCGCCCGGGCCTCCGCCTGCGATGTCGGCGACCAGGCGGCGGTTCAGGCGGTTTTTGCCGAAATCGGCACCCGCCGCCCGCGGCTGGACATCCTGGTCAACAACGCCGGCGTCGCCCACATCGGCACGGTGCTGACCACGGCCGAGGCGGACATGGACCGGTTGTACCGCATCAACATCAAGGGCGTCTACCACTGCTCCCAGGCCGCCATCGAACGCATGGTCGCCCAGGGCGGCGGCGTCGTGCTCAATCTCTGCTCGATCGCCGCGCAGATGGGGCTGTCCGACCGCTTTGCCTACTCGATGACCAAGGGCGCGGTGCTGATGATGACCTACTCGATGGCCAAGGACTTCATCAAGCAGGGCGTCCGCTGCAACTGCATCTGCCCGGCGCGCGTGCACACGCCCTTCGTGGACGGCTACCTCGCCAACACCTATCCGGGGCGCGAGGCCGAGATGTTCCAGAAGCTCAGCGAGGCCCAGCCGATCGGCCGCATGGCCAAGCCCGAGGAGATCGCCGCCCTGGCCCTCTACCTGTGCAGCGACGAGGCCGGTTTCGTCACCGGCAGCGCCTATCCGATCGACGGCGGCGCCGTCAACCTGCGCTGACCGAAAGCTCTCGACAAGCCCCGCCGTTTTCGCTTCCCTTGCCCCGCATGAAACTGCCCCACCTGCTCGCTTTCGCCCTCGCCGCCTCCTTCGCCAGCGCCGAAAACTGGCCGAACTGGCGCGGTCCGAACCAGGACGGCTCCAGCCCGGAGACGGGTCTGCCGGCCAAGTTCAGCCGCACGGAAGGGGTGAAGTGGTCCGTCGACGTGCCGGCGATCGCCGCTTCGGTGCCGGTGGTCTGGGGCGACCGCGTGTTTCTGACCGCGCCGATCGCCGAGAAGCGCCAGCTGGTCGGCTTCTGCTACGACGCCAAGACGGGCAAGGAACTCTGGCGCCAGGTCGTCTCCGAGGACGATCCGCAGTGGGACAACAAGAGCAACCTCGCCAGCCCGTCGCCGGTGACCGACGGCCAGCGCGTGATCTTCCTCTTCGCCGACGCCGTGGCGGCCAGCTACGACCTCGACGGCAAGCTGCAGTGGAAGCGCGACTTCAAGGAGACGCACGGCGCCTTCGCCACGCAGTGGACCTACGGCAGCAGCCCGGCGCTCGACGGCGGCAGGCTGTACATCCAGGTGCTGCAGCGCGACGAGACCTTCGATTTCCAGGGTTTCCCCAAGGGCACCCCCGGCAAGGACATGACCAGCTACGTACTGGCGGTCGATCCGGCCACCGGCAAGGACCTGTGGAAGCACCTGCGCAAGACGCCGGCCCAGGTCGAGTCGCTGGAGGCGTTCAGTACGCCGGTCTTCTGCGACCACGACGGCCGGCGCGTCATGCTCATCTCCGGCGGCGACACCCTGACCCTGCACGACGCCGCCAGCGGCGACGAGTACGCGCGTCTCGCCACCTGGAACCTGCCGGGTGACGGCTACAACAAGTTCTTCCGCCTGGTGCCCTCGCCGGTCGTCGGCGAAGGCGTCGCCCTCGTCTGCGCGCCGAAGAACTCGCCGGTGTTCGCCATGCCGCTCGGCAGCCGGGGCAAGGACGTCCAGCCGCTGTGGACCAGCGATCCGAAGGTGGTCACCACCGACGTCTCCACCCCGGCCTTCTACCAGGGCAAGTTCTACGTCCTCGACAGCGGCCGCCGCACCGTGAGCTGCGTCGAGCCGAAGACCGGCAAGGTGCTGTGGATCGGCGAGACCGGCAGCAAGGCCAAGTTCGAAAGCAGCCCGACGGTGGCGGACGGCAAGGTCTACATGACCAACTTCTGGGGCGACGTCTACGTCGTCAAAGCCGGCGGCGCCAGCTTCGAACTGCTCAGCGTGAATTCCATGGGCGACGGCAGCAAGCCGAACGGCGACGCCGCCAGCTGCCGCAGCAGCATCGCGGTCGCCAACGGCTGCCTGTTCATCCGCACCCAGGACAAGCTGTTCTGCATCGGCCAGTGAGGCCTGGCCGCCCGCGGCGCGTCCGGCAGGGCATCCGCCCCGGCGCTCGCCTGCCCGGCAGCGGCCGGGTGGGAACGGTTCACTTCACCAGTTCGCCGACCAGCAGCAGGGCGCCGGGGTAGAAGGCGGTGCCGTTGAAGCGCTCCGGCTTGTCGATCGTGTTCTTGTTCTTGGCGAGGATCGCCGCCTTGTCGGGCTGGGCGGGGTGAATCTCGATCTTCACCGTGTGCACCGTGTCCGGCAGGTCGCTGCCGATCATCAGGGTGCTGAGCCGGTGGTAGGTGCAGTAGGCGTCGAAACGCGGCACGATTTTGGGCGGCTGATTGTCGAGCGTGACGATGACCTGGCCGCAGTCGGGGCCGATGATGTCGTAGACTGCGCAGCGGGTGCCTTTGAACTTGAAGTGGATGGTCTCGCCCGGCCGCGTGGCGCGGTGCAGGGTGGTCATGCGGCTGGCCCAGCGCTTGCCAAAAGCGTCGCCCAGCGGGTCGAGGTGGCGGAAGCCGCCCGAGAGCACGGTGCGCGAGATCGGCACCAGGGTGGCCCGCTCGAAGTGGTTCGCCACCAGCGGCTCGCCCAGGCGGTGCGGCGCAGGGCTCTGGGAGGCGGTGCGGATCGGGTTCAGGGAACGCACCACGGCCTGCAGGTAGAGCTCGTGGCCGGTGTCCGGGTGAGGATGCACGCTGTCCGGCGCAAACACGAACTTGTCGCCCAGGGCGGCGCGCTCGGCGTCGGTCTTGGGCAGCGGCGCGCGCCAGAGCAGCTTGCCTTCCCTGGCCAGGCGGGTGACCTCCATCGCCAGGTGAATGCTCGGGATGCCGTAGTGGTCGGCCACCTTCTCCATGGCGCTGGCCGAGCGCTGGAACTTGCCCTCGAGCATCGCCGGGGCCAGCGATTCGGTCAGGGTGTAGACGAAGCAGATGTCGCACTGCGGCAGCGCTTTCCAGGTCTGGCGCACGATGCCCTCCATGCAGCGCTGGATCTGTTCCGGCGCCGCGCCGCCGTCGTTGACCGCGAACTCGACGAACAGCAGGTCCGGCTTGTGGTCGAGCACGTCCTGCTTGAGGCGGAACACGCCCAGGTCGGAGCCGGTGCCGCCGATGGCGGCGTTGATCTCGCTGATCTTGGCCGCCGGCCAGGTCTTCTGGAAATGCGCCAGGGTCTTGGGGCGCCAGCCCGGCTGGGCGGTGATGCTGCCGCCGAGGTAGCCGATGCGCACC
This sequence comes from uncultured Prosthecobacter sp., assembly GCA_964472185.1. Lineage (GTDB taxonomy): Bacteria > Verrucomicrobiota > Verrucomicrobiia > Verrucomicrobiales > Verrucomicrobiaceae > Prosthecobacter. The sequence goes on along the minus strand of CAYYJK010000018.1, from coordinate 7,309 downwards.
TCGGCACCCGGCTGGTTGACCTTGGCCAGGAAATGCGGCAGTCCGCTGCGCGGCCGGCATTCCTGGGCGGGCACCAGTTCGGTTTCGGGGGCGGCTGCGGCGGCCGCGGGCAGAGGCATCGTCAGCAGGCAGCCCAGCAGAAGGCAGGAAAGGCGTTTCATGCGGGCATTGTCGCGAAATCGGTTCGCAGCCGCAAGAACCGACTGCAGCTGCGGCCGGGGTTTCCTGCGGCAAGGCCGGTGCGCCGGCGGACGTTGATGCTGCCAGCTCCGCCATGAAAGCCCTCCTTCTTCCCATCCTGACCGCGCTGGCCGGTCTCCTGCCGGCCGCTGAGCCGTGGCTCGAGCGGCAGGATCTCTTTGTCGCCGGCGACCACGGTCACCAGCTCTATCACATCCCCGGCGTCGTCGTCACCGCCAAGGGCACCGTGCTGGCCTGGTGCGAGGCGCGCAAACGGCCGGGCGGGGTCAGCGACTGGGACGACATCCGCATCCTGATGCGCCGTTCGACCGACGACGGCCGGACCTGGAGCGCTGCGCAGAGCCTGGCCGATGTGCCCGGACCGAAGACGAAGAACGCCTTTGCCCTGCGGATGCGGAACGTCGATCCGCAGGATGTCACCTACAACAATCCGGTGATGATCGCCGGCCGCGATGGCGCCGTGCACCTGCTGTTCTGCCTGGAGTACGAGCGCTGCTTCCACCGGCGCAGCGACGACGACGGCCTCACCTGGAGCGTGCCGGTGGAAATCACCGGGGCCTTTGCGGCTTTCCAGAAGGACTATGCCTGGAAGGTGCTTGCCACCGGTCCCAACCACGGCATCCAGCTTCGCTCCGGCCGCCTGCTGGTGCCGGTCTGGCTGTCCACCGGCACCGGCGGCAACGCCCACCGGCCGAGCGTCACGGCGACGATCTTAAGCGACGACCAGGGCCGCACCTGGCAGGCCGGCGACATCGCCGTGCCCTGCACCGGAGAATGGATCAATCCGAACGAGACCGCTGCGGCCGAACTGGCCGACGGTCGGGTCATGCTCAACGTGCGCAGCGAATCGAAGGCGCATCGGCGCCTGGTCACCCTCAGTCCGGACGGCGCCACCGGCTGGAGCCAGCCGCGGTTCGATGCGGCGCTGCTCGAACCGATCTGCATGGCCGGCCTGGTGCGCTACTCCACCGAGGCCGAGGGCGGCCGGAATCGCCTGCTGTTCTGCAACCCCGACAACCTGGCCCGCGCCGACGGCCAGGAGGCCCCGGGCAGGAACCGCGACCGGCGCAATCTGAGCGTGAAACTCAGCTACGACGAGGGCGGCTCCTGGCCGGTGAGCCGGAGTCTGGAGCCCGGCTGGAGCGCCTACAGCGACATCGCGGTGACGCCGGCCGGAACCATCCTGTGCTTCTACGGCCGGGGTGAGAAGAGCAGCTTTTCCGGCGACCGCCTGACCCTGGCGCGCTTCAATCTGGAATGGCTGACCGGGGGCAGGGACCGGCCGGCCGAGCGCTGAGTGAATGCCGGCGCTTGCACGCCGGGCCAAGCGCCGGTGTCTCGACTGCGGCTGCGCGCCTCCGGGGGGCGCCCCAAGGGCGTCAGAGCCGCACCGGCACGCCCCGTTCGCTGAGGAAGCGTTTGACGTCGCCCACCGTGTACTCGCCGAAGTGGAAGATGCTCGCGGCGAGTACGGCGTCCGCCTTGCCCTCGCTGAGCACGTCGGCCATGTGCTGCAGGTTGCCGGCGCCGCCGCTGGCGATCACCGGAATGGTCACCGCCTCGCTCACCGCGCGGGTGAGGGCGATGTCGTAGCCCGCCTTGGTGCCGTCGGCATCCATGCTGGTCAGCAGGATTTCGCCCGCGCCGCGGCGGCAGACTTCGGCAGCCCATTCGACGGCGTCGAGCCCGGTCGGATTGCGGCCGCCGTGGGTGTAGACGGTCCACGAGCCGCGGTCGTTGCGTTTGGCGTCGATGGCCACGACCAGGCACTGGCAGCCGAAAGCCGCGGCGGCGGCGTCGATGACGTCGGGCGTCTTCACCGCGGCGGTGTTGATGCCCACCTTGTCGGCTCCGGCCAGCAGCATTTCGCGCATGTCCGCCACCGTACGGATGCCGCCGCCGACGGTCAGCGGCATGAAGCAGCTCTCCGCCGTGCGGGCGACGACGTCGACCATGGTCTTGCGCTCCTCATGGCTGGCGGTGATGTCGAGGAACACCAGCTCGTCGGCGCCCTGGGCGTTGTAGACCTTGGCGCATTCGACCGGATCGCCGGCGTCGCGCAGCTGCAGGAACTGCGTGCCTTTGACCACACGGCCCTCTTTGACGTCGAGGCAGGGGATGATGCGCTTGGTGAGCATGCGGGGAGATACCCGGGCGGAGGCGGCAGGTCAAATCCCGCCTGTTCATCCGGCAAATCCGGCCCATGATGGAGGCGCATGAAGCGCCCGCCGGCTCCCGCTCCCGCCGAACTGCCCGAAGACCCCCTGACCGAAGGCTTCCTGCGCTTTCTTGACGCCGAGCGGCGCTCCTCGGAGCGCACCCTGGCCAACTACCGCCATGCGCTCGACGAGTTCCGCCGCCGCCATCCCGGCTTCGCCGGCTGGGCCGACCTGGGCGCCGAGGACTTCCGCCGCTACCTGTTCGAGCAGATGAAGCGCAGCCTGGGGCGCGCGACGATCCGGCTGCATTTCGCGGCGCTGCGTGCGTTCTTCAAGTGGCTGACCCGCCGCCAGGGCTGGACGGTCAACCCGCTGGCCGAGGTGCAGCTGCCCAAGCAGGAGAAGAAGCTGCCCGTGGTGCTCACCGAGGCCCAGATCACCGCCCTGCTCGACCTGCCGATGCGGACGCCGCGCGACAAGCAGGCGCCGGTCTGGGCGCCGGAGCGCGACGCCGCGGTGCTCGAGCTCTTTTACAGCACGGGCATGCGCCTGAGCGAGCTGGCCGGCCTGAATGTCGAGGATGTCGACGGCTACAGCGACACCGTGCGCGTGCTGGGCAAGGGGCGCAAGGAGCGCCTGCTGCCGGTGGGCGGCCCGGCCATGGCGGCCCTGCAGCGCTACCGGCAGGCGGCGGCCGTGCACCAGGGACCGCTGTTCCTGAGCAAGCTGCGCCGCCGCATCACCCCGCAGGCGCTGGCGGACATCGTCGACAAGTACTGGCAGAAAACCGGGCTGCCGGTGCATGTGACCCCGCACAAGCTGCGCCACAGCTTCGCCACCCACCTGCTCAACCACGGCGCCGACCTGCGCAGCGTCCAGGAGCTGCTCGGCCACGCCAGCCTGAGCACGACGCAGATCTACACCCACGTCTCGACCCAGCGCATGAAGGAGGTCTACGAAGCGGCCCACCCGCGCGCCTGAGCCGCGGGCGTCCGGCCGGCGCGGACTACTGGGTGGCGAACTTGGTGAGCAGGCCGCGCTTGCGGGTCAGGTTGAGGATCCAGCCGAACAGGCCGCCGGCCGCGGCCAGGTAGACCAGGTTGAGCACCAAGGCCTGAGCCAGCAGGGTCAGGTTCATGCTGCCGGTGCGCATCACCTCGCGCATGCCCTCGAAGATGTAGGTGGCGGGGAAGGCCCAGGCCACCGGCTGCGACCAGGCCGGCATGTCGGCGACCGGGTAGAACACCGCCACCACCGGCTGGATGAAGAAGGGCACGGCCCAGGCCAGCGATTCGGCCGCCTGGCCCCAGCGCAGGATCAGGGCGGTGGAGATCATGCCCAGCGACCAGCCGAACAGCATCAGGTTGAGGAAGAAGGGCACCAGCCACCATTCCAGGATGAAGACGTTGAAGGCGTAGCCCAGCCAGGCGATCGAGCCGAGCACCACGCCGGTGACCGCGATGCGCAGGATGCCGACGGCGAAGGTGGCGCCCAGGTACTCCGTGGTGCGCACCGGGGCGACGAAGACGTTGAGCAGGTTGCGCGTCCAGACGTCCTCCAGGAACGAGATTGCCACGCCCTGCTGGGCGCGGAACATGATGTCCCAGAGGATCATCGCGCCGAGCAGGAACACGATGTAGTTGCCGAACTCCTGGCTCGAGTTGCGCTGCAGGAACAGCGTCAAGTTGCCCCAGACCAGCAGGTCCACCACCGGCCAGAAGACCATCTCCACCAGCCGCACCGGATTGCGCGTGTAGAGGAAGATGTAGCGCAGCACCAAGGCCCAGATCACCCGAAAGTTCATAGTCAGCTTCTGTTCTCCGTTTGTTCCTGTCCGTCCGCCGCGTCAGCTCTCCAGGTCGCCGCTGCGGGCGATCTTGATGAAGACGTTCTCCAGCGACTGCTCCTCGAATTTGTGCACGATGTCCTGCGGCGTGCCTTCGGCGACGATGCGGCCCTTGTGCAGGAAGATCACCCGGTCGCAGACCTCCTCAATGTCGCGCATGTTGTGGCTGGTGTAGAGGATGCCGATGTTGCGCTCGCTCTGCACCTTGCGCACCACCTTGCGCACCTTGTCGGCGATGTCGGGGTCGAGGCTGGCGGTCGGTTCGTCGAGCATCAGCAGTTCCGGATCGTTGAGGAAGGCCTTGCACAGGTTGACGCGGGTCGACTCCCCGGCGGAAAGCTGGCCGGTCACCCGGTCGCGCAGGTGCGCCACCTCGAGCAGTTCGAGCAGTTCGGCGATCTTCTGCTTCGGTTGCGGCACGCCGTAGATGCGCGCGAACACGATCAGGTTCTGCCAGACCTTGAGGTTGCCGGGCAGGCTGACGTAGGCAGAGGAAAAGTTGGTCTTCTTGAGGATCTCGATGCGGTGACTGTGCAGCGGCTTGCCGAAGGCGAACAGGTCGCCGCTCGTCGGCAGGGTCAGGCCGAGCAGGCAGTTCATCGCGGTTGTCTTGCCCGCGCCGTTGGCGCCGAGCAGGCCCAGCACCTCGCCGCGGCGGAGTTGGAAGGAAAAGCGGTCGAGCGCCTTCACGCCGTCGAACTCCCGGGTGAGTTCGCGGGCTTCCAGGATGATTTCGCGCGTGTCGGGGGCGGACATGGGGGCGCAGAATCGCCGCAGCCGTCCGGAATGCAACCCGGGGCTGAATCCCGCTTCCGGGCGGCTGCCCCGGCCCGTTTGCCTGCAAGGCGGCGCCGGCAGCCGGCGCTTAGTCTGGCGTGATGCGCTTTTTCAAGAGGATGCTTTTCGGGCTCGCCTTCGGCGGCCTGCTGACGGCCGCGGAGCCCGGTTTCACCCGCCTGTTTGACGGCCGTTCGCTCGACGGCTGGCGCCACGGCGGCAACTGGACGGTCGCGGACGGCGTGATCGCGCGTTCCGGCAAGGGCGGCTCCCTGATCTATGCGCGCGCCCGGGTGCCGGACGACTTCGAACTGCGCTTCGACTGGAAGGTGGCCAAGGGCTGCAACAGCGGCGTCTACTACCGCCCCGGCCAGTACGAGTACCAGCTGCTCGACAATGCGCACAGTCCGTACGGCGAAAATCCCCGGCAGAGCGCGGCGTCGCTGTTTTTCTGCATGGCGCCGGCGAAGGACGTGACGCGGCCGTTTGGCGAGTGGAACGAGGCGCGCATCGTCTGCAAGGGCAGCGTCATCCAGCACTGGCTCAACGGCGAGAAGGTGGTCGACTTCGACTACGCCGACCCGCGCTGGGCCGGCGAGGTGGCGCTGCTGCGCCTGCGCGGCGGCGATCTTGCCGCGCGCGGGGCGCACCTGTCGCTGCAGGATCATGGCGCGGACGTGTGGTTCCGCCGCCTGCGCTGGCGGGCGATTCCGGCCGGGGAGGCGCTGGTCAGCGAGCATCTCGCGCCGATGCCGATCCCGCCGGAGGCCCTGCGCAAGGAGCAGGAACGCGTGCGCCGGATGCTCGAGCAGCGCAGCGCGTCCGCCGGGCCGGCCCGCTGGCGGCACGAGGAGCTGCGCCGCTGGCCCGCGGCGGAGGCGCACCAGGGCGTTGCGGTCGATCGCGATCACTTCTACGCCATCGCCAGCCGCGCCATCGGCAAGTACCGCAAGGACACCGGCGCGCGCGTCGGGGCTTGGGAGGAGGCTCCGGAGGGGCGCATCCGCCACCTCAACGCCGGCGTGGTCCTCGACGGCCGGCTGTACTGCGCGCACTCCAACTACCCGGACCTGCCGGAGCAGAGCTCGGTCGAGGTGTGGGACGTCGCCACGATGCGGCACCTGGAGAGCCGGCCGTTTGCGCGGCCACCGGGCTCGCTGACCTGGATCGACCGCCGGGACGGCCGCTGGTTCGCCTGCTTCGCCCACTACGCCGCCAGCAGCGATCCGGCGCGATCGCGCGTGCTGGCCTTCGATGCCGGCTGGCGCGAGACCGGGTCTTGGACGTTTCCGGCGGCCCTCGTGGCCAAGTTCGGCCGATACAGCGCCTCGGGCGGCGCGTTCGGGCCCGGCAGCCGGCTTTGGATCAGCGGCCACGACGCCGCGGAACTTTATGTCCTGGAGCCGCCGGGGCAGGGGGATGAGCTGCGCTGGTCCGGCACCGTCCCGGTCAGCGCCCACGGCCAAGCCTTCGCCTGGGATCCGGCCGAGGCCGGCCTGCTGTATGCCATCGAGCGCCGCACGCGCCAAGTCATCGTCTCCCGGGTCCGGCCGCAGTGAGCGGCTCAGGGCCAGGCGATCAGGATGACCGCGCCGGTGGCCAGGGCGATGCCGAAGCCGGCGATCACCGCCCTGCGGAAGGCGCGGCCGCCCAGGGTGGCGGCCAGCACGGCCTTGAAGCCGAGGTTCGCCAGCCCGCCGATCAGGATCACCCGCCAGGCGGTGTCCGCGGTGACGTGGCCGGCCTCGGTGAGTTTGGCGGTGGACAGCGTGATCGCGTCCATGTCGGTCAGGCCGGAGATGGCGGCCACGACGTACATGCCCGAGTTGCCGAAGTGCTGCTTGGCCAGGGTCGCACCGGCGAGCACCAGGGCGTAGAGCAGGGCGAAGCCGACGGCGCCCTTGAGCTGCGAGGGCGGCGAATCCGGCAGGGTTTCATCCTCGCGGCCGCCGATCAGCCGGAACGCGCCGACGGCAATGAAGCCCATGATGAACATCATCGCCGTCAGCGGCGGCACGATGGCCAGGGTGGTGGTGGGTGCGGCGATCAGCACCTCCAGAATCACCCGCGCGAACACCACTGCCGACGCCATCAGGGTCATCACCGCCAGCCGGCCGGACTGGCCGGGTTGGGCGCTGCTCTGCCTGGCCAGGCTGGTGGTGGTCGCCGTGCTGGAAATGAGGCCGCCAAGCAGTCCGCCGACGATCATGCCGTGGCGGTTGCCGAGGAACTTGGCCGCCAGGTAGGCGGCCAGGCTGAGCGCCACGATCAGCACCACCATCAGCCAGATGGCAAAGGGGTTCAGCACGCCCAGCCGGTCGTAGGC
>CAYYJK010000017.1:2588-24028 GCA_964472185.1 uncultured Prosthecobacter sp. | reverse complement strand
TGGTCATCTTGGCGCCGCCCTGGCCGGAGCGCTTGCGCGCCGCCTGGATCTCCGCGCGGCCCTCCTCGAGCAGGCGCCGGTAGACCTCGGCCTGGGCCGGGCTGGGGTCGCACCAAAGCACCTGCTCGATCTTGTCCGGCAGGTCCTTGAGCACCTCGCGCTTGGTCCGGCGCAGGAAGTAGGGGCGGATGAGCTTCTTCAGCCGCTCGCTCGCCGCCTGACCGGCGGGGGTGCCGAGGGCGCTGTGGATGGGCTGCTCGAACCGCTCCTTGAAGCTGTCGCAGCTGCCCAGGTAGCCGGGCAGCAGGAACTGGTAGATCGACCAGAGGTCGCGGGTGCTGTTCTCCACCGGCGTGCCGGTGAGCGCCAGACGGCTGCGGGCGCGCAGGCTGCGCAGGGCCTTGGCGGCATCGGTGTCCGGGTTGCGGATGTAACTGGCCTCATCCAGGAGCACCAGGCGCCAGTCGGCTTTGTTCATAACTTCCAAATCTCTGACAATCAACTGATACGTGGTAATTATCACGTCCACCGCGGACAACTGCTCCAACACCTGGCGGCGCCGGTCGCCGAGCGAAACCGCCACGTTCAGCTGGGGCGCAAAGCGTTCGAACTCGGCCCGCCAGTTGCCGGCGAGCGACTTCGGGCAGACGATCAGCACCGGCTGATGGCCGGCGCCGGGCTCGCGGAGGCTGAGCACCAGGGCGATGCTCTGCACGGTTTTGCCCAGACCCATTTCGTCGCCGAGCAGGCCGCCGCGTCCCGACTGGGCCAGGGCGGCCATCCAGCAGACCCCCAGGCGCTGGTAAGGGCGCAGACGGGCCCCGAGGTCGCCCAAACGCGGCAGGATGACCGCTTCGTCGGCCACGGCCGGCGCCGCCGGTTCGGGGGCGAAGTACGGAGCATGCAGGGCGTGGATGCGCGCGCCCTCCGGGGTGATCTGCAGCGGCACATCCTTGAGGGTGTCCTCAAACTCCTCGACCTGCGCCAAATCGAGCAGGTAGCGCCGCCCCTGCGGTCCCTGGACCGAGCGCTGCCCCGAGCGCACCAGCCGCAGCACCTCGGCGCGCGGCAGGCGGAACCCGTCCGCCGCCTGATAGCCAAATTCCATGGCCAGCCAGTCGGAACCGCCGGACCGCCCCTCGTCCACCGGCAGGGAGTGCACCTGCGGCACGATGCGGGCCACGCCGCGGGTGGCGGCGCGCCAGCGTTCGCCCTCGATGACGCGCACCTCCTGCTGCAGACGCGGCAGGTCGGAGGCGTAGAAGCGCAGCACCGGCTCGGCGCCACTCAGCCGCCAGACCTCGACGTCGGCCGAGCCGAGCTTCAGCCCCGCCGGCCGGAATCCAAGCGCCTGCAGGCGGGCCATCAGTCGCCGCTCCGTCTGCACGTTGCGCACGTAAAAAGTCCCTGGAGAAGCCTCATCCTGAAGCGGGAACAGTTCGGATGATTTGATATTTTGGTTCTCCGAAACCACACTCCAACGCCGGTCCTGGTACGCGGCGCTGAGGGTCAGTTCGACCGCCTGCAGCGATCCCTCCAGGCGGATTTCCAAAGCGCAGGGCACTGGCGCGACGTGGAACCGCTCCAGCAAGGTGCCGCGCAAGTCGAGCTGGAACAGTTCGTCCAGCGCCTCACGCTCCGCAATCAGCCAGCGCAGCGGACGCCGAACCGGCCGCGCCGGGCCGGCGGCCAGCTCCGCCAGCAGGGCGGCCATCTCACCGCCCGCCGGCGGCAGGCTGAAGATCACGCCCGTCTCCGCGCAGATCCAGGCGCCGGCCGCCTGACCGGCCAGCAGCGGCCGCTCGGACGCCCCTTCCAGCCTGAAGTTGACGGCGTCGCCCGCCCCCTCGGCGAGCAGCGGCAGGCGCCGGGGCAGGTCCGCCACCTGCAGCGGCTGGGCGCCGCCGGAGGGTTTGCCGGCCAGGACCCGGGGATGATTGGCCAGGGCCGCCCAGAACGCCGGCAGGGTGGCTTCCAGCAGGGACAGGGGCGCGCTCTGGGCGCGAACGCCCTGCCCGGCCAGCCAGGCGGCCAGCAGCGACTCCTCCGCCCCGCCTCCGGTCTCAAACTTGACGTAGACGCCCAGCGGCGCCCGCAGCCCGCCCTGGAGCAGGTTGGCGGGCAGAAAGACCTGGTAGCAGCCATTGACCCGCAGCGGTGCCAGGCGGACCGGTGCCGGTGCCGCCGGTTGGGCCGCCGCCGGCGCGGACGCGCGCGCTGGTGTCGCCGGAGCCGCCGAGCCCCGCAGGCTGGCCAGGGCCACGGCCAGCGAATGCTCGCACAGCCCCCCGCGGCGGGCCGTCGGACAGGTGCAGAGGTTGTCGACGTCGGAGCGGCCGCGGATGCGCAGGCCGCAGGCGAACTTCATCCGCCCCGAACCCGCCAGACCGCGCACCAGCCCGGCATCGGCGCTCTGCACCGCCACCAGTCCGGCATCCACCAGCCCGCGCGCCGCCTTCATCGCCGCCCAGCCGCCGATCTCTCCGAGCCATTTCTCCGTGAATTCCATTTCTTTTCTGGCGCGGCGCATCGTTCCCGTTCACAGTCGCCCGTCAAGGCTCTTATGCGCATCGTCGCGATCACCAATCAAAAAGGCGGGGTGGGCAAGACCACCACCTCCATCAACCTCTCGGCCGGACTCGCCCTGCGCGGCCTGCGCACGCTGCTCATCGATCTGGACTCCCAGGGCAACGCGACCAGCGGCCTCGGCCTGGCCAAGGAGGAGGGCTCGAGCATCTACGCCGCCCTGGTCGAGGACAGCGATCCGCACGCGGTCATCACGCCGACCCAGCAGCCCAACCTGTCGATGATCCGCTCGCATCAGGAGCTCGCCGGCTGCGAAATCGAACTGGCCCAGCGCGGCAACCACCTGACCCGGCTGCGCGACGTCCTCGACCGCCTCCGCCAGGGCGGGCAGTTTGACTACGTCTTCCTCGACTGTCCGCCGTCGCTGGGCGTGCTCATGACCTCCGCGCTGGCGGCGGCCGATGAAATGCTGGTGCCCATCCAGTGCGAGTACTTCGGCCTCGAAGGCCTGTCCAGCATCGTCCAGATCGTCCAGCAGATCCGCGACTGCGGCGCCAATCCGAACCTGCTGCTCGAAGGCATCGTCATGACGATGTACGACCAGCGCGCCAACCTGGCCAACCAGGTGGTCAAGGACGTGCGCACCTACTTCGCCGAAGTCATCTACGACACCCTCATACCGCGCACCGTGCGTCTGGCCGAGGCGCCCAGCTTCGGCAAACCGATCCTCGAATACGATCCGTCCGGCCGCGGCGCCCAGGCCTACAGCGCGCTGGCTGACGAGTTCCTGAAGCGGCGCGCCGGCCGCTGAAGCGCCGGAGGCGCGGGGTGAGCAGGAGATTTGTTCTAACGAACAGCTTTATCATAAATATTTAGCAACTCTAAATATTTTGTTGGAACGTAGCGTATGGGGTTTATAATCCGCGCCAACGCTTATGAACCGCTCAGCCTCCCCGATCTCCCGCCTCGCCGAGCAAGCCCCCGCTTCCGCCCCGGAAACCCGGGTCACCCGTTTCGACTTCGCCTTCCTCGCCACCGCCTTTGTCGTCGTCGCCGGCGGCTGCGTCGCCCTGCTCGACATGGCGGAAGCCAAGAGCACGGGCGCTGACAGCTTCCTGCTTCGGATGGTGACCGACGCCGGTGTCTGGGTGCCGGCGCTGGCCAAGGTGGCCGCCAAGTACTCCCTGCTCTTCCTGGCCAGCGTGCTCAACTCGGCCCTGATCGTCGCCCTGGTGCACAACCTGCGCCGCCTCGACCGCCGCCTGACGCTGATGAGCCCGCGCTTCACCAAGAACGGTCTCGCCCGCCGGCAGAAGCCGCAGAACGTCCGCTGCAAGCGGCCGGCCCTGCGCCGCGCCCAGGAGCAGATCCGCGCTGCCACCACGACGGCGGCGCCGGTGCGCGACGATTCGAACTACCTGCTGTCGCCGGTGTTCCGCTGATCAGAACTCGCCGCGGAACACGCAGCGGGCGCTCGGCGTCTCGTAGATGACGATTTCGGCCAAACCCGGCAGCTGCGGCGCGAGCTTGCGCCAGAGCCAGGCGGCCATGTTCTCAATGGTCGGGTTTTCCAGCCCCTCGATCTCGTTGAGGTAGGCATGGTCCATGCGGTCGATCAGCGGCTTCATCGCCTTGGAGATCTCGGCGTGGTCGTAGACCCAGCCGATGTGCGGATCGACTTCGCCCTCGATGGCGATCTCGACCTTGAAGCTGTGGCCGTGCATGCGCGTGCACTTGTGCTCGCTGGGCAGGTTGGGCAGGGTCTGGGCGGCTTCGAAGCGGAAGTCTTTGATGATGCGGCAGCGCATGGGGCTCAGTTCGTGGCGGGGTTGGCGTCCTTCCCTTTCGGCGGCAAGACGGTGACGCGCAAGCGCTGAACCGCGCCATCCCAGGGCGTGCTGTCGGGAAACTCCGCCGGCGGCAGCGGGCCGAAACTCTGGCCGGCGGTCAGACCGCGCGCCGGCTGACTCGGAAAGCCGCCGGGGAACGGCGCCGGCAGCAGGATCTCCGCGCGGCCCGGCACGGCCAGCGACAGCAGGCCGTCGCCATCGATCATGGCGCGCAGGTGCACGGGGCCGGCGGCCAGCCGGTCGCCGCGCGCCGAGGTGGTGCGGCCGTCGACCCGGACGCTGAGCACCGGCCGGCCGGCGACCAGGTGCAGGGCGTAGCCCGTCTGCGTGTCGCCCTGGGCGACCAGGGTGCTGTCGGCATCGATCTCGGGCTGGTAGTCGAAGGCGGCGTCGATCAGCAGGCCGCGGCCCTCGATGCGCGGCGCTTCGGCCGCCGAAAGCGCATCGCCGGGCAGCAGGCGCAGGTGCTGCGAACCGTCCTCGCTCGGCGGTCCGAGAATCTCGGCCGCGGGCCGCGAAGCGCGGCGGAACTCCGCCGGAAACGCCCGGGCCAGCCGCGCCTTGACGGCCGCATGCTCGGCGCGTCCAGCCAGGTTGGTCCATTCCCGCGGATCCTGCGCATGGTCGTACAGCTCCTCGCTGCCGTCGGCATAGCGGATGTAACGCCAGCGGGCGTCGCGGGCGGCGTAGCTGACTTGCTCGCCGCCACCCATGGCAGTCACCGCCGGCCGGTCACGCGGCGTTTCCGGGCGGCGCAGCAGCGGCAGCAGGCTGGCGCCGTCGAGATGGGGCGGCTTGGGCTGCTGCAGCAGGTCGCAGACGGTCGGATAGAGGTCGATCAGCGCGACCGGCTGCGCACTGGCCGACCCCGGCCGGGTCAGGCCCGGCGCGCGGATGACCAGGGGCACGCGCGTGGCTTCCTCCCAGAGCCGGCCTTTGTGCCACATCGATTTTTCCCCGAGGTACCAGCCGTGGTCGGAGGTGAAGACGACGATCGTGTTGCCGGCATGCGGGCCGTTTTCCAGCGCATCGAGCAGCTGGCCGAGCATGGCGTCGCAGAACGCCACGCTGGCCAGGTAGGCCTGCACCGCCGGCTTCCACAGTCCGGCCCGGACGATGCGGTCATGCAGGCCGCCGGCCTGCGCCTGGCCGCGGGCGGAAGCGGGCACGTCGTCGAGATCGTCGGCCCGGACTTCCGGCAGCTGAATCTGGTCGAGCGGGAACTGGTCGAAGTAGCGGCGCGGCACGTACCAGGGCGAGTGCGGCCGGTAGAGGCCGACGGCGAGGAAGAACGACTGCGGCTGCTTGCGGCGCAGGAAATCGCCGGCCCAGGCGACCACGGCGCCATCCTCGGTCAGGGCGTCCGGCAGATCCAGCGGCGCCCAGTCCCAGTGCCAGAGGTCGAGGCCGTTGCGGTTCTGGCCGGTCGGCAGGGGCAGCGGCGGCAGCTGCACGCCGGCGCTCGGAAAACGCCGGTCCCAGGCGGCGTCGAGTTCGAAGCCGCGGCGGCCGCCGTGCCAGCCGGTGAGCCGGCAGTCGGGGCCGCCGTGGTTGGCGTGGAAGATCTTGCCGGCGGCCGCGCTGAGGAAGCCGCGGGCGCGCAGGTGCTCCGGCAGGGTCGGCTTGCCGGCAACCTGCACGCTGCGCCGCCAGTCCTGCTCGTTGCCGGAGACGCCGCTCGACGACGGCAGCAGGCCGGTGAGCAGGCTGGTGCGCGAGGGATTGCACAGGGCGTAGTTGCAGTGGGCGTTGCTGAAGCGCATGCCCTGCGCCGCCAGGCGGTCGAGGTTGGGCGTGCGCGCCTGCGGATGCCCGCCCATCCAACCGACCCAGTCGCGCAGATCGTCGGCGACGATGAACAGCACGTTGGGCTGGCCGGTGGTGCGGCGCACCTTGCCCGCGGCCCCGGCCGCGGCGGGCAGCATCCAGACAAGGCACAGGCAGAGGCAGCGGCGAAGGGGGGCCATGGCCGGAAAAGAGCACCGCTGACCGGCCTTGCAACCGCCGATGCGCCGATTGCGGCCCGCGGCGATTTGACCTTGCCAGCGCTGCCGGCGCGGACAAGTGTCGCCGTCCGGCGCCGAGGCGCCCCCGCAACCCAGGATCTCTACACCATCGTGTCATCACCCCGCTCGATTCTCGTCACCGGAGGCACCGGTTCCTTTGGCCAAAAGTGCATCTCCACCCTCCTCGCCAACCCGGCCGTCGAGCGCATCGTCATCTACTCCCGCGACGAGCTGAAGCAGTTCGAGATGGGCCAGAAGTTCACCGACCCGCGCCTGCGCTTCTTCATCGGCGACGTGCGCGACCAGCATCGCCTGATGCGCGCCCTCGAGGGCGTCGACACGGTGATCCACGCCGCGGCCCTCAAGCAGGTGCCGGCGGCGGAGTACAACCCGATGGAGTTCATCAAGACCAACGTGCTCGGCGCCGAAAACCTGATCGAGGCCTGCCTCGACAGCGACGTCCAGAACGTGGTCGCCCTGTCCACCGACAAGGCCGCCGCGCCGATCAACCTCTACGGCGCCACCAAGCTCTGCTCCGACAAGCTGTTCATCGCCGCGAACAACGTGCGCGGCGCGCGCAAGATCCGCTTCAGCGTCGTCCGCTACGGCAACGTCATGGGCTCGCGCGGCTCGGTCATCCCGTTCTTCCTGGAGCGCCGCAAGACCGGCGTGCTGCCGATCACTGACCCGGCGATGACCCGCTTCAACATCACCCTCGAGGAGGGCGTTGACCTGGTGCTGCACGCGCTTGAGCACGCGCTCGGCGGCGAGATCTTCGTGCCCAAGATCCCCAGCTACCGCATCACCGACGTCGCCGAGGCGATCGGACCCGACTGCGAGAAGCCGGTGGTCGGCATCCGCCCCGGCGAAAAGATCCACGAGGAGATGGTCACCGCCACCGACGCCCTGCAGACGATCGCGACCGACAAGCACTACATCATCGTGCCCAACAAGCACCGCCAGACGCTCGAGCAGACGCTGCACAACTACTGCGCCCACCACGGCGGCCAGCCGGTCGAAGCCGGCTTCGCCTACAACTCCGGCACCAACAGCGACTGGCTGAGCGTGGCGGAGATCCGCGCGCTGATCCAGCGGCACGTCGACAGCACCTTCGCCTGAGCCGCCGCATGTCCGCCCCCTTCCTGCCCTACGGCCGCCAGTCCCTGGACGCGGACGACATCGCGGCCGTGGTGGAGGTCCTGCATTCGGACTACCTGACCCAGGGGCCGGCCGTCGCTCGCTTTGAACAGGCCGTCGCCGGCTGGTGCGGCGCGCGCCACGGCGTCGCCATGGCCAACGGCACCGCCACCCTGCACCTCGCCGCCAAGGCGCTCGGCCTCGGCCACGGCGACTGGCTGTGGACCTCGCCCATCACCTTCGTCGCCTCCGCCAACGCCGGCCGCTACTGCGGCGCGCAGGTCGACTTCGTCGATGTCGACCCGGGCACGGTCAACCTCTGCCCCGACCGCCTGGCGGACAAGCTGACGCGCGCGGAGAAGGACGGCCGCCTGCCCAAGGTCGTCGTGCCGGTGCACTTCGCCGGCCAGCCCTGCGCCATGGACCGCATCCATGCGCTCGCCCTCAAGTACGGTTTCCGCATCCTCGAGGACGCCGCCCACGCGCTCGGCGGCAGCTACCGCGGCGAACGCATCGGCAACTGCCGCTGGTCGGACGCGGTCTCGCACAGCTTCCATCCGGTGAAGATCGTCACCAGCGGCGAAGGCGGCATGATCACCACCAACGACGACGAGCTCGCCTGGCGCATCGGCACGCTGCGCACGCACGGCATCACCCGCGACGCGGACCGCATGGTCGGCGAGTCGCACGGCCCCTGGTACTACCAGCAGCTCGAGCTCGGCTACAACTTCCGCATGACCGACCTGCAGGCGGCGCTGGGCGCCAGCCAGATGGGCAAGCTCGAGCGCTTCGCCGCGCGCCGGCGCGAACTCGCGGACCGGTACGACCGCGCACTGGCCGGCCTGCCGCTGCGGCCGCTCGCCCGCGACCCGCACGGCGTCAGCGGCTGGCACCTGTACATGATCCGGCTGGACCTGGCCGCGATCCGGCGAACGCGGCGCGAGGTGTTTGAAAGCCTGCGGGCCCAGGGCATCGGCGTCAACGTCCACTACATTCCGGTGCACCTGCAGCCCGACTACGCGAAGCTCGGCTTCACCGCCGGCATGTTCCCGGAAGCGGAGCGCTACTACGAGGAGGCGATCACCCTGCCCCTGTTCCCGGCCATGCAGGACGCGGACGTCGAACGCGTGCGCGCCGCGCTTGTCCAGGCGCTCGGCGTCTGATCAGCTCCAGACGCCCTGCCGGACCAGCTGGCGCGTCGCCTCGCCGGCCCAATCGCGGTTGGCCAGCGGGCTGGCCGGGCTGGGATGCAGGACGCGGCCGACCTGGAAAGCGCCGCCCAGGAACGCCTGGGCGCGGCGGGCGCGCTCCTCGGCGAAGGCGCCGACGCCGATCACCCAGTCGGGCTGCAGCGCCGCCAGGACGGTGCGCAGGTGCGCGTCGCACAGGGCCTCCATCGCCTCGGTTTCCTGGGCCGGCAGCTTGTCCGGCGTGCGGTTGCGGCCGCCCTCCTCCATGAACACCAGCGGGCAATAGTTGGCGACGAAGTGCTCGCGGAAGAAGTTTTCGGCCGCGCCGAAGCGCTGGGCGAACAGGCCCCAGAGCCGGCGGCCGCTGACCTCGGAATTCTTGCAGGCGAAGCCGGTGACGCGGCGCTTGGGATGCTCCCGTTCGGGATGGCCGACCGGCGCCTCAATGCCCATCCAGTCGCGCACGGCGGCGATCTCGCCGAACGGCACGCCGGTCTGGGTCATGCCGAAGGGCCCCGGATTCATGCCGACGAAGACGACCCGCTTGCGGCCTTCGCCGTAGCGGCTGAGGTAGAGCTCGTGCGGGGCGCGGGCGTAGTCGAGCGGGCAGTACACGTAGGCCGTGGGCGCCTCGAAACGGAGGCTGCGCAGGCCGTCGCTGAGCTCGCGCGCGGCCTGGATGAGGGTGGCGGAAGTCGGCATGGTCAGTAGGCGGCGGCCACCTGCTTGGCGAAGTAGGTCAGGATCATGTCGGCGCCGGCGCGGCGGATGCCGAGCAGGGATTCGTGGACCACCTTGGCCTCGTCCAGCCAGCCCGCCGCGGCGCCGGCCTTGATCATGAGGTACTCGCCGCTGACCTGGTAGGCGGCGATGGGCAGCGACGTCGCCGCGCGCAGCCGGGCGATGATGTCGAGGTAGGGACCGGCCGGCTTGACCATGAGGATGTCCGCGCCTTCGGCCTCGTCGAGCGCCGCCTCGCGCAGGGCCTCGCGGGCGTTCGCCGGGTCCATCTGGTAGGTCTTCTTGTCGCCGGCCTTGGGCGCCGAGTCGAGCGCGCCGCGGAACGGGCCGTAGTAGGCGCTCGCGTACTTGGCCGTGTAGCTCATGATCGACACGCCGGTGAAGCCGGCGGCGTCGAGCCCGGCGCGCAGCGCGGCGACGCGGCCGTCCATCATGTCGCTGGGCGCGACGATGTCGGCGCCGGCGCGCGCGTGGCAGAGCGCCTGGCGCACCAGCACGGCGACGGTCTCGTCGTTGAGGATGCGGCCGTCGGCGGCCACCAGCCCGTCGTGGCCGTCGCTGTTGTAGGGATCCAGCGCGACGTCGGTGATCACCGTCAGGGTCGGATGCGCCGCCTTCAGGGCGCGGATCGCGCGCGGCACCAGGCCGTCGTCGTTGTGGCATTCCTCGGCGCCCGCCGTCTTCAGCGCATCGTCGATGCGCGGGAACAGGACCACGGCGGGAACGCCGAGCGCGTGCGCCTCGCCCGCCTCGCGCACCAGGTCCTCGACGCACCAGCGCTGGCAGCCGGGCATGGCGCTGATCGGGGTGTTTTCCCCGCCCTCCTGGAGGAACAGCGGGTAGATCAGGTGGCCGGGGGTCAGTTCCGTCTCGCGCACGAGGTCGCGGATGGCGGCGGACTGGCGGTTGCGGCGGGGACGGAGGGGCAGGTTCATGGCGGCCCGGTCACGATGCCGAAGCCGCCGTGAAGATCAAACGGGCAATGCCGGCCTCAGAGCGACTCGATGAAGCTGAGCAGGTCGGCCATGTCCTGGACGCTGAGGCCGGACTCCAGCCCTTCCGGCATGAGGCTCTGCCCGGAGGAGCTGCTGCCCTTGACGTTGGCGCGCTGGACGTGGATCTCGACGCCGCCCATCATTTTCACCGACAGGCTGCTGGCATCGTCCTTGGTGATGATGCCGGAGAGCGTCTGGCCGTCCTTGGTGTTGACCGTGTAGGCGATGTACTGGGAGGCGACCTCCTTGTGCGGCTCCAGGATGGCCGTCAGCAGGGCGTCGCGCCCCTTGGTCTTGACCGTGGTCAGGTCCGGCCCCACTTCCAGGCCCATGCCGTTGGCGCGGTGGCAGCCCATGCAGCGCGAGATGTAGTGGTTCTGGCCGTCCATGGCCTTGCCGGCCAGGGTCACCGCCGCCGCATACTTGGCGGCGACCTCCTCGCGCGAGGGCGGAATCACGGCCTTGAGCACCTGCCGGGCTTCGGCGGCCACCCGCGTGTTCTTGTGCTTGATCAGCTCCTGCACCTGCGAGGCGGGCAGGTCCTGCGGCAGCGGCCCGCCCTTGCCGGCCTGCATGGCGGCCAGCACGGCCAGCGCGCCGTCGTCGCGCGCCAGCGTCGCCGACAGCACCGCGGCACGGGCCTGCGGCTTCAGTCCGCCCCAGGCCGCGAGCAGCAGCCCGGGAGCCTGCTTGCCGGCCAGCGTGTTCAGCGCCTGCACCGCCGCGTTCTGCACCGGCTCGGCCAGGCCTGCCTGCAGGCAGGCCTGCAGCACCGGCAACGCCTGCGCGCCCGGAGCCAGGGACAGCAGGTCCAGGGCCTGCAGACGCGCCGGCACCGCCGCCTGCGCATCCGCGGCCGTCGCCGCCGCCTGCGTGAACAGGCCGTTCAGACGGCCGTCGCTGTCGACAGCGGCCATCGAGCTGCCGACGCTGCGCAGGCCCTGGGCGAAGGCCTTCAGGCCCTGCCGGCGGAAGGCTTCCGGACGGCCGGGCTCGGTCAGCAGCTGCAGGACGTAAGCCCGTCCGGCGGGCTCCTGGCGCTGGCCGATGAGGCCGAGCAGCTGGGCGCCGAAGTCCGCTTCCAGCAGCGGGCTCTTGGCGCCGGCCGCCGCCTCCAGCAGGGCCAGGGCGTCGGCCGTGCTGCCGTTGAGCACCGCGGCGGTGATCCAGGCATTGCCGGCATCGCGCTCCGCCAGCCGCAGCTTTTCCCGGACCAGAGCCGCCCGGCCGTCCGCCTCGGCCGGACGCAGGCTGCCGAGCAGCAGGGCCTTGGCGAAACGTACGCGCGGCGCCGGGTCGTCGGTCAGCGTCTGCAGGGCCTGCCAGAGCGGCGGCGACGGCAGGCGCCCCTGCGCCAGCTTGACGCTCGCCAGCACGGCGCGTTCGCGCACCTGCGGATCCGCATCGGCCAGGGCTTTCACCAGCACGGCCGC
Source organism: uncultured Prosthecobacter sp. (assembly GCA_964472185.1). Taxonomy (GTDB): domain Bacteria; phylum Verrucomicrobiota; class Verrucomicrobiia; order Verrucomicrobiales; family Verrucomicrobiaceae; genus Prosthecobacter. The sequence goes on along the minus strand of CAYYJK010000017.1, from coordinate 12,150 downwards.
GTCGACGGCCTTGAGTCCGTCGAGCACGGACAGCCCGTGCAGCCGCGCCAGCGGCGTCTCGCCCAACTGCTGCTTCAGCCGCGTCGCGGCCTGCGGATCCTGGCGTTCGTAGAGCAGGCGCTGCGCCGTGTCGCGGTGCCAGCCGTTGGCATGGCCGAGCGTCTGCACCAGCGCCGCCGTGCCGGCGGCCTCGAGGCCGGGGCGGGTGCGCCGCTCCTTGCGGCCGGTCCAGCCCTCGGGCACGATGCGGTAGATGCGGCCGCGGTCGTTGCCGCTGTTCAGGTCGAGGTGCTTCTTGATCTCGTCGGGCACGCTCCAGGGGTGCTCGATGACCTCGCGGTACATGTCGCAGACGTACAGGCAGCCGTCGGGGGCGTTGGCGAAGTTGACCACGCGCACCCAGGTGTCCTTGCTGGCGGCGAACTCGAAGCCGCGCTCGTCGGCCGGGCGTTCGCCGATCAGGTCGATGCCGTTGTCGGCCGGGCGCAGGATCTTGCGGTGCACGAGCTGGCCGCCGGCGTCGCCGCTGAAGCTGTTGTTGACGAACTCCGCGCCGTAGGCGTCGCCGCGGTAGATCGTCGTGCCGGTCGCCCCGGTGAAGTAGCCGCTGACGCGGCCGCCGCCCTCGACGGCGCCCTTGACCACCCCGGCGATGCGCCAGCGGGTGCGGATGATCCGCCAGGGCTCGTCGGGACTGATGCGGAACACCTCGGCGGCGCCGCCGTCGACCGCGATGCTCTTGCGCGCCGCCGGCAGGCCCAGGCCGCCGTCGCGCGCGGCGAGGCGGTCGTCGTAGACCCAGAACTGCAGGTGGTCGGAATTCGAGCAGCCGAACTTGCGGCCGTAGTTGTCGAAGCTCATGCCGTACTGGGCGCCGCCGCCCTCGAGTCCGAACTCGTGGGTCAGCGGGTCGAACCAGAAGTCGCGGCCGCCGAGTTCCTGGCCGGCCAGTTCGGGGCGCTTCAGGCAGGTCACCAGGCCGCGGTTGCCGCCGCCGGCGAGCACGTGCACGCGGTTGTCGGGCCCCCACTGGAAGCTGTTCATCAGGCCCTGGACGTTGAGGATCTTCAGGCCGGTGCCGAAGCCCGTGTAAATCTTCTCGCGCACCTCGGCCCGGCCGTCGCCGTCGCGGTCCTCGAAGCGCCAGATGTCCGGCGTGGCGCCGACGTAGAGGCCGCCGTTCGCCCAGATCAGGCCGGTCGGCCAGGGCAGGTTGTCGGCGAAGACGCGGCCGGTCTCGAACACGCCGTCGCCGTCCTTGTCCTCGAGCACCGAGATGCGGCCGAGGTGCGGCGTGACGTCGCGCATCTCGGAATAGTCGATCATCTCGCAGACGAACATGCGCCCGCGCTCGTCGAAGCAGACGGCGATCGGGTCGCGCACCAGCGGCTCATGGGCCGCGAGCTCGAGCTTGAAGCCCTTCTTCACCTGCCAGGTCGCCACCGCCTCCGCGGCCTCGACCGCCGGGTAGCGCGGCAGGTCTTTGGCGGGATCGACCGTCACGGCGTTGCGGGTCGGACCGTAGGCTTCGGCGTGCGTGGTCTTCGACTTCAGGCCGTTGGCGGCCGGCGGCGCCGCCATCAAGCCGGCGGCCAGCAGCGGGGACAGGAGGAGCGTTTTCATCAGCGGGGCAAGCATGCAGCCAAACCAACGGCCGCCGCAAGACGGCGTCGCGCCACCCGGTCACCGGTTCAGGTACTTTTATCGCGCCCCGTCCGGAGCGCTGTCGGCGGGCTCGAAACCGAGCAGGCGCGAGAGCTGCAGCGCATGGCGGCGGACCTCCTCCGCCAGCGCCGGCAGCCGCGCCCGGCCGATGCGGTCCGTCGGCCCCGACACCCACAGCGCCGCCACCGGCACATGCCGGTGGTCGAACACCGGCGCCGCCGCGCACAGGAAGCTCTCGCTCTCCTCGCCGCGGTCGAGGGCGTAGCCGCACCGGCGCGCCGAGGCCAGCTCGCGGCGGTAGGCGGCGGCGGTCCTCAGGGTGCGGCGGGTGTGGCGCTCGAAGCACATCTGCGCGATCAGCCGCTCGCGCTGGCCGTCGTCGACAAAGGCCAGCATGGCCTTGGCCGGCGCGGCGGTGTGCAGCGGAAAGGCGTGGCCGACCTCGACCACGACCTTCACCGGATGCAGCGAGGGCGCCTGGTCGAGCACGATGCCGCGCGAGCCGGCCAGGGTGCCGAGCAGGGCGGTCTCGCCCGTGGCGTCGCGCAGCGCGGCGAGCACCGGCCAGGCCGATTGCACCAGCCGCTCGCCGCCGAGGGCCGCGTGGCCGAGGCGCAGCAGCTTGCGGCTGGCCCGGTAGGTCTTGTCCGCCTCGTCGCGGTCGACGTAGCCGCGCAGGACCAGGGTGGTGGCGATGCGGAACACCGAGTTTTTCGGCTGGCGCAGCCGCTCGGTCATTTCGGTCAGGGTCAGGCCCTGGGTCTGGCGGCTGAGCAGCTCCAGCAGATCCAGCGTGCGATCCAGGATCGGCACGCGGTAGCGGTCGAGCGGATTCTTGGGGGCGGCCATGCGTTTGACTATTCAAACAAAGTTTGACAGTGCAAACTCATTGTCGACGTTGCCTGCGGATCCCATGCCCGACTCCCCTCCCCCCACCGTCATCGTCACCGGCGGCAGCCGCGGCTACGGCGCCGGCATCGCCGAGGCCTTCATCCGCACCGGCGCGCGCGTCTGGATCACCGGCCGCCGGGCGGCGCCCCTGCAGGCCGCGGCGGCGCGGCTCGGCGCGCGGCCGTTCGTGGCCGACGCCGCGGACGGCGCGGCCTGGGACCGGCTGATCGAAGCGGTGCTGGCCGACAGCGGCCGCCTGGACGTGCTGGTCAACAACGCCGGCGAAGGCGTGCGCATCGCCCCGGCCGCCGAGCAGACCGACGCCGCCATCGTGCAGTCGCTGGCCAGCAACCTCACCGGCGCCATGCTCGGCTGCCGCCGCGCCGCGGCGGTCATGCAGCGGCAGGACGGCGGCCTGATCGTCAACATCGGCAGCGCCTGCTCCACCCATGCCTGGCCCGGCTGGAGCGTCTACTCGGCGGCCAAGGCCGGCCTGCTGCAGTTCAGCAAGTGCCTGCTCACCGAGCTGCGCCCGCACGGCGTACGCGTGACCTCGGTGCTGCCCTCCTGGGGGCAAACGGACTTCACCGACACCGCGCACCTGCCGCCGCGCGATGCCGAGACCCTGGCCCGCTGCATCGCGCCGGCCGACCTGGGCCACCTGATCGTCGAGATCGCCCAACTGCCGCCGCACCTCGTCGCCGAGGAGATCCGCCTGTGGCCGATGGTGCAACCCATGACCCAGCTATGAAACGCCTGCTCCTGTCCCTGCTCGCCCTGCCGCGGCTGCTCGCCGCCGAAACGCCCGAGGCCGACCTGCTCATCGTCGGCGGCGGCGAATCCGCCTGCGCCGCCGCCGTCCAGGCGGCCCGGCTGGGCCTGCGGAAAATCGTGCTGGTCAACGACATCGACTGGCTGGGCGGGCAGTTCAGCGCCGAGGGCGTCGGCTGCCTCGACGAATGGACCGTGGTCGGCGGCAAGCGCACGCACTTCCCGCGCAGCGGCCTGTTTCTGGAAATGCTCCGGCGCATCCGCGCCCACAACAGCGCGACCTACGGCAAGGCGACGCCCGGCAACGCCTTCTGCGGCACCGAAACCGTCGAGCCCGCCGCCGCCGCGCGGCTGTTCGAGGAGCTGGTGCGGCCGCACGTCGACAGCGGCGCGCTGCGCATCGAGCGCGGCTGGGAGCCCGAGCGCGTACAGGTTGAAGGCGGCCGCGTCGCCGGCGTCAGCTTCGTCCGGCCGGACGCGGCCAAGGGCGGGCGTCTGCACGTGCGGGCGCGCCTGACGCTCGACGCCTCCGACTGGGGCGACGTCATCCGCCTGAGCGGGGCCAAGTACGGCGCCGGCCCGGACCTGAAGGCGCGCTTCGGCGAGGCCAGCGCGCCCGCCCGCTTTGACGAGGCCGGCGCCCAGGAAATGAACCCGATCTCCTACTGCGTCGTGCTGCGCGAAACGGGCGGCCGCGACGCCACGGTGCCGCGGCCGCCGACCTACGATCCGCGCTCCTTTGCCGGCCTCGACCGCATCCCGCCCTGGGTGGACAGCGACATGAACGGCGGCATCTACTCGCCCAGCGGCAACAGTCCGTACACGCACCGCCGGCTGGTCGACCGCTGGCACAACGGCTTCGCCCCGGGCACCGAGGCGACCTTCATCAACTATCCGGTGCAGGACTACCCGCTCTGCCAGCTGCCGCAGCGGGTCGTCGACGCCCTGGAACGCAGCGAACCCGGCGCCTCGAAAAAGAACATCGTCGACCTGACGCCGGCGCAGCGGCGGATCATTTTCGAGGACGCCAAGCAGCACGCCCTCGGCACCCTGCACCACCTGCAGACCGCCGTGCACGACCGGGTCGGCGATTTCCCGCAGTCGTTCCGCTACCTTGAGCTCAGCGGCGAGTTCGGCACGCCCGACCGGCTGCCGCCGAAACCCTACGTGCGCGAAGGCCTGCGCCTGGAGGCCCTGTACATGCTGCGCGAGCAGGACATCCGCGCCGAAGCGCGCGAACCGAAGTGGGCGCGCGTCCTGCCCACCGACGCCGCCTTCGCCTTCCAGTTCAACATCGACTTCCACCCGACCCGGCGCCGCTACCTGACGAGCGACCGCAACGGTCCCTGGCAGTTCATCCACACGCCGGACCGCGGCTGGCACACCGACACCGATCGCGCGGTGTTCCCGCTGCGCGGCTTCGTGCCCGTCGCCCTGGACGGCCTGCTCGGCTGCGGCAAGAACCTCGGCGTCAGCAGCGTCGTGCAGTCGGCCCTGCGCCTGCACGGCCAGATGATGCACGCCGGCCAGGCGGTGGCGACGCTGGCCTGGCTGAGCCTGCGCGAAGGCGTGGCGCCGCGCGCCGCGGCGGCCGATCTGGCGCGCGTGCGCGAGGTCCAGCAAATCTTGGCGCGCGGCCGCGGCGGTCCGGGCCTGCTGCTCTGGCCCTGGCAGGATCTGGATCCCGACGACCTCCACTTTGAAGCCGTCAACCTGCTGTCCGTGCGCGGCATCTGGCCCCTGGATCCGGAGGAGGTCCTGTTCCGCCCCGGGCAGCCGATGTCGCGCCGCGAACTGGCGCGCGTGCTGGTCCGGCTTTGCCGCGCCCTGCCCGAGGCGCCGGACTGGCCGCGGCCTGCGCGGCCGCTGTACCGCGACGTCGCTGCGGACGATCCGGACCGCAGCGCCATCGAGGCGATGGTCAGCTGGGGCGACTTCGCGCCGCTGGCGCCGTCCTTCAATCCCGACCAGCCCGCCACCTGGGCGACCCTGCACGCCTGGCTGACCCGGCTGCGCCTGCCGGTCACGCAGGGCCTGGTCGACGCCAAGGACCGCGCCGGCCTGCCGCTGGCCCGCGCGGAAGCCGCTCTCCAGCTCTGGCGGGTGCTGCAGCTGCGCGGCGAGTGGCGGCCCGAGCCGGCGCGCTGGCTGCAGCCGGGCGGCGATGACGACGGCGACGGCCGCCAGGATGGCGACGATCCCCTGCCCTTCGACCGCGACAACAACAACATCCCCGACCGGCTGCAGCCGCCCGCGCCGGAGGTCGCCCGCGCGGCGCCGTTCGGCCGGCGCGTGCTGGTCAGCGACTACGGCGGCGACAAGATCGCCATCATCGCCGCGGACGGCCGGGTGGAATGGGAGTTCCCGGCCGAAAAACCCCAGGACGTCTGGATGCTGGGCAACGGCCACGTCCTGTTCAGCCACCTGCGCGGCGCCCGCGAGGTGACCCCGGACCGGCGCATCGTCTGGGAGTACCGCAGTCCGGAAAACACCGAGGTGCACGGCTGCCAGCCGCTGCCCGAGGGCCGGGTGCTGGTCGTCGAAGGCGGCACCAGCCGCCTGGTCGAAGTCGGCCGGGACGGCGGCATCGCCCGCGCGATTGCTGTGCCGACGCGGACCAAGAACGCGCACGACCAGCTGCGCGGCTGCCGGCGCACCCGCGACGGCCGCTACCTGGTCTGCGCCAAGGGCGACCGCGCCGTGATGATTCTCGCGGCGGACGGCCGCCTGCTGCAGATGCTGGCCATGGCCGGCGACCCGCACGAGGTGCGCGAACTGCCGAACGGCCACCTGCTCATCGCCTGCGGCGAAGGCGAGGCCCTGCTGGAGATCGACGCCAACGGCAAGACCGTCTGGAAGCTGGGGTCCGGCGAAGTTCCCGGCAACCCGTTGCGGCTGGTCAGCGGCTTCCAGCGTCTGCCCGACGGAAACACCGTCGTCGTCAACTGGCTCGGCCACGGCCACCTCGCCTCCGCCGCGCAGTTTTTCGAACTCGACCGCGACAAGCGCGTCGTCCGCCAGTTCACCGACCACGCGCGCTTCACCAGCATCAACAAGGTCCAGGTGCTCGACGTGCCCGGCGACCCGGCGCGGGACGAGATCCTGCGCTGACCGCAGCGCAAAAAAAAGGCCGGAGCCCGCTGCGGGCTCCGGCCGGCAAGACCCTCGCTCAGGGCCGCTGGAACAGGTAGTACTGCAGGCTGTCGACCAGGGCCTCCCAACTGGCGTCGATGATGTTGGTGGAGACGCCCACGGTTCCCCAGCTGCGCTCGCCGTCGCTGCTGACCACCAGCACGCGGGTCTTGGCCGCGGTGCCGGTGCCGCTGTCGATGATGCGCACCTTGTAGTCCTCCAGGCGAACCTGGGCGATCTCCGGGTAGTGCGGCAGCAGCGCCTTGCGCAGCGCGCGGTCGAGCGCGTTCACCGGGCCGTCGCCCTCGTCAACGGTGTATTCCACCGCCCCCTTGAGGCGCAGCTTCACCGTCGCCTCGGTGGTTTCAACACTGGCCTGCGGATGGTGGCGGTGCGTGGTGTGGTACTCGATCAGCTCAAAGCGGTCGGTCGGCTGGCCGAGCTGCTTGCGGATGAGCATCTCGAAGCTGGCCTCGGCCGCCTCAAACTCGTAGCCCTCGCTTTCCAGGCGCTTGACCTCGGCGAGGATGCCCTGGACTTCGGGCGAGCCCTTGGCCAACGGCAGGCCGAGCGCCTCCGCCTTGATCAGGACGTTCGACTGGCCCGACATGTCCGAGATGGTGATGATGCGCTCGTTGCCGACCAGGGCCGGATCGACGTGCTCGTAGGTGCGCGCCAGCTTCTGCACGGCGTGGACGTGCAGCCCGCCCTTGTGGGTGAAGGCCGCGAGGCCGACGTAGGGCGCGCGGATGTCGTGCGGCACGTTGGCCAGTTCGTCGACAAAGTAGGCCAGCTCGCGCAGGCGGGTGAGGTCGACGCCGAGGTCGATGCCCATCTTGAGCTGCAGGTTGGGCATGACGGTGACGAGGTTGCAGTTGCCCACGCGCTCGCCGTAGCCGTTGATCGTCCCCTGCACCTGGCAGGCGCCGGCGCGCACCGCGGCGAGGGCGTTGGCGACGCCGACGCCGCCGTCATTGTGGGTGTGGATGCCGACCGGGCGGCCCAGGTGGGCGACCACCTTGCGGGTCACCTCCTCGACAAAGTCCGGCAGGGCGCCGCCGTTGGTCTCGCAGAGCACGACCAGATCGGCCCCGGCATCGACGGCGGCCTTGACGGTCCGCAGCGAGTACTCCGGGTCCTCGCGGAAGCTGTCGAAGAAGTGCTCGGCATCGTACAGCACCTCGCGGCCGTGCTTTTTCAGGTGGGCGACCGTGTCGGCGATCATCGCCAGGTTCTCCTCCAGGCTGACCTGGAAGACCTCGGTGACGTGCAGCGGCCAGGTCTTGCCGACGATGGTCACGGCCGGCGTCTGCGCGTCGAGCAGCATCTGCACCTGCGGATCGTCCTCGACCTTGATGCGGCCGCGGCGGGTCATGCCGAAGGCGGTGATTTTGGCGTTTTTCCAGGAGCGTTTGGCGGCCTCCTGGAAGAAGGCGGCGTCCTTGGGATTGGAGCCGGGCCAGCCGCCCTCGATGTAGTGGACGCCAAACTCGTCGAGCTTCTCGGCGACGCGGATTTTGTCGAGGGTGCTGAAGGAGATGCCGGTGCCCTGGGTGCCGTCACGCAGGGTGGTGTCATAGATGGTTACGGACATGTTCGAATCGGAAAAAGAAGGAATGAAGGAGGCGGGAACGGACCAAGACAGCGGAAAAGCTGAACGCACGATGCCCGCTTTTGCGCCTCGGAGGGACGCGGGCAACCGGGCATGACGGACTCCAACGGCTGCGTTAGGCGCAGAGGAGCCCGTTGCTAATTCGAATCGCGGCGCTGGCGGGTCGGTTGACCATTGATTCGCTCAGCCTAGGCGGGAAGCACCGGCCCGCAACCTTTCTTTTCCCACGGAGGCGTCACGTGCACGACTGCAGCTTTCGCGCTTGAATCCGCCTCCGTGGCGCGTTTTAACAGCTTCCATCCATGATTCTTGCCGCCCTGCCCGAACCCAGCCGTCTAGGCGACGTGTTGATGGCCTTCCTGAGCATCCTCTTCGAAGGCGCGCCGTACATCATGATCGGCACCCTGCTTTCGGGCCTGATCGACGCCTTCCTGCCCGCCAAGCTGCTCGAGCGCGTGCTGCCGAAGAACCGCGTGCTGTCGACCTTCATGGCCGGCCTGCTCGGCCTGGTCTTCCCGGTCTGCGAATGCGCGATCGTGCCGGTGATCCGGCGCCTGGTGAAAAAGGGCCTGCCGCTCTCCTGCGCGCTGACCTACATGCTGTCGGCGCCGATCATGAACCCGATCGTCGCGGTGAGCACGCTGACCGCCTTCAAGGAGTTCCAGAAGGTCACCGGCTGGGCCGAGATCGGCAACGCCAGCATGACCATCGCCCGCCTGTCGCTCGGCTACGCCGTGGCGGTGATCGTCGGCCTGATCGCCCTGCGCTTCCGCCCCGCCCAGGTGCTCAAGGACAGCGTCGTCGAGGGCATCGACGCCGCCGGTGAGGCCCTGGCGACCGCCGCCGCGCCGGTGCGCAGCTTCAACAGCCGCCTGGTCCACGCCATGCGCACGGCCATGGGGGACTTCCTCGACACCGGCATGTACTTCACCATCGGCGTCATCATCACCTCGGTCTTCAACACCCAGGTCGACCAGGCCATCCTCGACTCCGTGGCGCGCAGCGAGTGGCTGGCCCTGCCGGCGCTGATGGGTCTGGCCATGGTGCTGTCGCTGTGCAGCACCTCGGACGCCTTCATCGCCGCGCCGATGGCGGTGTTCTCGATGGCCGCCAAGCTGGCCTTCCTGGTGTTCGGCCCGATGATGGACATCAAGCTGCTGTTCATGTATTCTGCCGTGTTCAAGCGCCGGGTCGTCCTGGCCCTGATGGTCGGTCTGTTCATCCTGGTCGGCGTGCTTGCCGAGCCCTGGACCCTGCTCGTTCAACTGCTTCAAACCACCCCGAAACCATGAGTGGCACCCGCACCTTCGTCCACCTGATCAGCGTCGCCCTGCTCCTGCTCTGGAGCGCCGTGCTGCTCTACTTCTACGCCACCGGCCGCGTGAACCAGTACCTGCCGGGCGACGGCATCTTCCGTCCGATGGTGCTGGTGTCCGGCATCGGCCTGGCGATCCTGGGCCTGTTCAACCTGCTGACCCTCGGCGCCGAGGA
>CAYYJK010000017.1:0-2488 GCA_964472185.1 uncultured Prosthecobacter sp. | reverse complement strand
CGGCTGCTGCGGCCACGATCACGGCGGCCAGGCGCACAGCCACGGCCACGGCGTGCTCGAAGAGAGCGGCTGGACCGGCCGCATCGTCGCCATCCTGATTCTCGCCGCACCGATCCTCTGGGCCGCGGTGCGGACGCCCGACCGGTACAGCGCCAATGCCGTCATCAACAAGGGCCTGTACAACCAGAACTACGCCTCCACCACCCGCGCCGACCAGTTCACCCTGCGCGGCGAGGCGGCCAAACCCGCCGCCCAGACCGCGGCGGCGGCAGCGCCGGGCGCCACGCCGGCCCCGGCCACGCAGGCGGCCCCGGCGGCCGGCAGTGCGCAGAGCTACGGCAGCTTCACGCTCGAGGACCTCAAGCAGCAGGTGCCGCAGAACAGCGCCGGCGAGTTCGTTCTCGAAGTGCCGGAGATCTACTACACCGGCGGCGACATCGAGGTGCAGAAGGTCATCACCGGCCAGTCGATCGAAACCACGGCGCAGGTGCTGCCGGAAAAGGTCAACAACGCCGACGGCCACCGCCTGCGCATCTTCCGCATGCTGGTCCAGTGCTGCGCCGCCGACGCCCGTCCCTACTCGATCCCGGTCGATTTCGGCAAGAAGGCGCCCGAGTTCAAGGACATGACCTGGGTCAAGGTCCACGGCACCCTTTCCTACCAGAAGGAAGGCGACCAGACCGTGCCCGTCATCCATGCCAGCAAGATCGAGGAGACCGCCGCGCCGGACAACGCCATGATCTACTGACGGGGCCAAAAAGATCCGCGCGGCGCGCATTCGCGCTTGAGTCGAAGGATCCGCTGCGGAAAGCACGCCCATGCCTTTGCCCGTCCCGCTGCTTGCCGCCGCCGAGGGCCTGCCGCCGCTGTTCATCCTGCTGGCGGTGATGCTCACCGCCGTCGTGCTGGTTTCCCTGCTGCTGCTGCGCCTGCAGCAGTCCCTGCTGGCCGGCTACTTCCTCTGCGGCGTGCTGATCGCCAACAGCGGCATCCTCGACCTGCTGGGCGGCGGCGAATCCGGACAAGGCATCGCCCAGATGTCCGAGTTCGGCGTCATGCTGCTGATGTTCACGCTCGGGCTGGAGTTCTCGCTCGGCGATCTGCGCTACCTGCGCCGCCTAGCCTTCGCCGGCGGCGGCTGGCAGATGGGTCTGAGCATCGCGATCGCCGGCAGCGGCGCGCTGCTGTTCGGCTTCACACCCGCCGCCGCACTGGTGCTGGCGGTGGCCCTGGCCATGAGCTCGACGGCCGTGAGCCTGAAAAGCTTCCAGGCGATGGGCCAGGAGTCCAGCCCGGGGGCGCGCATGGCCCTCGCCGTGGCCATCTTCCAGGACCTCTTCATCATCCTGTTTTTTCTGGTGCTGCCCCTGCTGCTCCCGCAGGGCGACGCAGCGGAACCGTGGTGGCAGCGGGTCGTTTCGCTGCTCGGCCGGGGCGGCCTGTTCGTCCTGCTCGCCGGCGTCGCCGCCCGCTGGGTGATCCCCGCCCTGCTCTACGCCGTCAGCCAGACCCGCAATCGCGAGCTGTTCACCCTGACCGTCGTCGGCAGCTGCGTCGGGCTCGCCTTCGTCGGCGGCCTGCTCCAGCTCGGCCTCGCCCTCGGCGCCTTCGTCGCGGGCCTGGCGGTCAGCGAATCGATCTACAAGCACCGCATCCTGGCCGACGTCATGCCGATCAAGGACCTGTTCCTGACCCTGTTCTTCGTGTCGGTCGGGCTCATGGTCGATCTGCGCGTCGCCGCCACGTACTGGCAGCCGATCCTCGGCCTGACGGTGGCGCTCATGGTCCTCAAGACCGTGCTGACCACCGGCATCGCCCGCGCGCTCGGCCTGCCGCACCGCCAGGCGCTGATGGCCGGCATCGGCCTGTGCAGCGCCGGCGAATTCTCGCTGGTGCTGCTGCAGAAGGCCGGCGCCGCCGGCCTCTGGGAGGCCGGCACCCAGCAGACCCTGATCGCCAGCGCCGCCCTCGGCATGGGCCTGCTGCCCGCCCTGATGCGCGCCGGCGAACCGCTGGGCGCCTGGCTGGCGCGGCACGGCTGGGGCCGCAAGAAGCCCGCGCTGCCGGACTCCATGCCGATCCGCCAGCGCCTGTGCGCACTCACCGACCATGCAATCATCTGCGGCTACGGCCCGGTCGGCCAGCAGCTGCACCGGTCGCTGCAGGACGAGGGCGTGCCGACGCTGGTGATCGAACTCAACGCCGAGACCGTGCAGCAGCTGAAGCGCCAGGGGCAGGCGGTGCTGTTCGCCGACGCCGCGCATGAGGAGACTTGGACGCTGACCCGCCTGGAACACGCCCGGCTGGTCGCCTTCACCTTTCCGGACGCGACGCTGACCCTCGAAGCCCTGAGCCTGATCCGCCACCAGCGCCAGGACATCCCGGTGCTGGCGCGCGCACGTTTCGCCTCCGACGTCGAACGGCTGAAGCGCTTCGGCGCCACGGCCGTGATCAACGACGAGATCGAGGCCGCGCGCGCCGTGGTCGA
>CAYYJK010000016.1:0-24076 GCA_964472185.1 uncultured Prosthecobacter sp. | reverse complement strand
CTCGGACATGCCGCGGCCACTCTGCACCGGCCCCGCGCCGGCGCAACCGGCGAGCGCCGCGCGGGCCTCAGCCCAGGCGCAGGTCGAGCGTCAGGGGGAACTCGGCCACGCGCGGCGGCACCACGGGATCGAAGGTGCCGGGCGTGTGGCCGGTCGGGAAGAACCGTGCCCGCCGCCGGCTCTCCGCCTCGTAGCTGTTGACCGGGAAACTCTCGAAACTGCGGCCGCCGGGATGCGCGACGTGGCAGGTGCAACCGCCGAGGCTGCGGCGATTCCAGGTGTCGACGATGTCGAACACCAGCGGACTGTGCACCCCGATCGTCGGCTGCAGGCAGTGCGCCGGCTGCCAGGCCCGGTAGCGCACGCCGGCGACGTGCTCGCCCACCGTGCCCGTGGGGTGCAGGGGCAGCAGACGGCCGTTGCAGGCGATGGCGTGCCGGCCCTGGATCAGGCCGGCGGTCTTGACCTGCAGGCGCTCTAGGCTGCTGTCGACGTAGCGCACCGCGCCGCCCGCCGCCCCCTCCTCACCCAGCACATGCCAGGGCTCCATGGCCGTGCGCAGCTCAAGACGGACGCCGCGCCGGACGATGTGGCCGACGGCGGGAAACTTGAACTCGAAATGCGGCGCGAACCAGTCCGCCGCGAGTGCGCAGCCGGCGGCCCGAAAGTCCTCGATGACGTCGGTGAAATCCTCCCAGACGAAGTGCGGCAGCAGGAAGCGGTCGTGCAGTTCCGTGCCCCAGCGCACCAGCGGCTGCGTGTACGGCTCCCGCCAGAAGCGGGCGATCGCCGCGCGCAGCAGCAGCTGCTGGGCCAGGCTCATGTCGGGATGCGGCGGCATCTCGAAGGAGCGCAGCTCCACCAGGCCGAGGCGGCCGCTGCTGCTGCCCGGATCGAAGAGCTTGTCGATGCTGAATTCGGTGCGGTGGGTGTTGCCCGTGGCGTCGCAAAGCAGGTTGCGGAACAGGCGGTCGACCAGCCAGGGCGGCACCGGCGCCCCCGCCGCCGTCTGCCGGTCGAGCTCGCGGAAAGCCAGCTCGAGCTCGAACAGCGCATCGTTGCGCGCCTCGTCGACGCGCGGATGCTGGCTGGTCGGCCCGATGAACAGGCCGGCGAACAGGTAGCTGAGCGAGGGATGGTTGTGCCAGTAGCCGAGCAGCGACCGCAGCAGGTCGGGACGGCGCAGGAAGGGCGAATCCGCCGGCCGTTCGCCGCCGACGACGATGTGGTTGCCGCCGCCGGTGCCGGTGTGCCGGCCGTCGATCATGAACTTTTCCGTGCCCAGCCGGGTTTGGCGCGCCTCCTCGTAGAGGATGCGGGTGTTGCGAACCAAGTCGTTCCAGCGCTTCACCGGATGCAGGTTGACTTCGATGACGCCCGGATCCGGCGTCACCTGGATGACGCTCAGACGCGGGTCGAAGGGCGGCGGGCTGCCTTCGAGAATGACCGGCACGGCCAGGGCGCGGGCCACCGCTTCGACGACCGCCACCAGATCCAGGTAATCCTCCGCCGCCGCCACCGGCGGCAGGAAGACGTGCAGGCGCCCCGCGCGCGGCTCCAGGCAAAGGGCTGTGCGCACGATCCAAGAGGCCGACTCCTGGGGACCGGGCCAGCGTTCGCGCAGCGCCGCCTCCGCGGGCGACAGCCGCTGCCGTTCCGGCCGGCCCTGCCCGGCCGGTGCCGGCGGCCGCCGATCGGCCGACTCGGCGCCGGCCCACCAGCCCGCGAGGGCGTCGAGAAAGTGCTGGCGGCTGCCGGCGCGCGGTGGCAGCTCCGCCCGTTCCGCCGCCGGATCCTCGGGGTGAATCCAGGGATGGTCCAGAGCGCTCACCCAGGGCAGCGAATCGAGCGGCAAACGCAGGCCCATTGGCGAATCGCCGGGCGTGAGGTGCAGCCGGTCGGCACGGACCGGCCAGGGGCCGCTTTGCCAGTGCAGCCGGTCACCAGCCCAGTTGCGCTGCAGCGGCAGCACATAGCCGGTCACGGCATCGATGCCGCGGTCGAACAGACGCGCCAAGCGCTGGCGCTCCAACGGATCCTTGAGGTTGGACTGCAGCGGATCGACGTTCACCGGCAGCCGGCGCTCCTTCCACAGGCAGTAAAAGACGTCTTCGAAGGCCGGCGTCAGCCAGCGCGGATCGACTGCCAGCGCCACCGCCAGCGCGGTTCCGAAGCGCTCGGCGGTCACCGCGTCGTGCCCGTAGTCCTGCGCCTCGTCGGCAATCCAGGCAGCGTCCTCCCAGACCGGCACGCCGTCCTTGCGCCAGTAGCAGCCAAGAGCCCAGCGCGGCAGGGTCTCGCCGGGGTACCACTTGCCCTGACCGTAGTGCAGCACGCCGCCGGGGGCGAACTGCCGGCGCAGGCGCCTGAGCAGTTCGCCCGACAACAGGCGCTTTTTCGGACCGACCGCGGCGGTGTTCCATTCCTCACCCTCGGGGTCGTCCTGGCTGACGAATGTCGGCTCGCCGCCCATGGTCAGACGCACGTCGGCCGCCTCCAGATCGGCGTCGATGCGCTGCCCCAACGCCTCGATCGCCGCCCACTGGTCGTCGCGGTAGGGCCGCGTGACCCGCGGCGATTCGTGGATGCGGCTGACCGCCATCTCGTGCTCGAACGCCACCTCGCAGGGATCGATCAGACCCGCGACCGGCGCGGCGCTGGTCGGGTCAGGGGTCGCCGCCAGCGGCAGGTGACCCTCGCCGGCAAACAGCCCCGAGGTCGGATCCAGGCCGACCCAGCCGGCACCGGGCAGGTAGACCTCGCACCAGGCATGCAGGTCGGTGAAGTCCGCCTCGGCGCCGCCGGGCCCGTCGAGCGCCTTCACGTCCGGCTTGAGCTGGATCAGGTAGCCGCTGACGAAGCGGGCCGCCAGGCCGAGTTGGCGCAGCAGCTGGACCATGAGCCAGGCGCTGTCGCGGCAGGAGCCGCTGCCCAGCTGCAGCGTCTCTTCCGGGGTCTGCACGCCCGGTTCCAGGCGGATGGTGTAGCGGATGTCGTCCGCCAGCTTCCGGTTGAGCGCGACCAGAAAATCGATCGTGGCCGTCGCACCGTCCGGACCGGCCATCCAAGCGCGCACCTGTTCCAGGCAGCGCTCCAACTGCGGGGTCAGCGGCAGCCGGCGGTGAAAGGGCTCCAACTCGTGCGCCAGCACGGGATCGTAGGCGAAAGGCACGGTCTCCGCCTGCGGTTCGAGGAAGAAGTCGAAGGGATTGAACACGGCCATTTCGGCCACGAGATCCACCTCGATGCGCAGTTCGCGGGCCGGTTCCGGAAACACCAGCCGCGCCAGATGATTGCTCTGCGGGTCCTGCTGCCAGTTGATGAAGTGCTGCGCTGGCGTGACTTTCAGCGAGTAGCTCAGCACGGGCGTGCGGCAGTGCGGCGCCGGCCGCAGCCGGACGACGTGCGGTGACAGGGTCACCGGCCGGTCGTAACGGTAGGTTGTGACATGGCGGAGGGCGACATGGATGGACACCCCATACCGCCAAGCATGGCGCGTGCCAGCGGCCGCGGTGAAAGTGCCGCGCCGCTCACGCCGGAGACGCAGCCGCGTAGCAGGGGCGCAGGACGCGATGGTACAGACCCGCCCCGAGCAGGCCGCCCAGCAGAGGCGCGAGCAGATACACCGTGCACCAGCCCCAGCCGTTGACGGTGAATGGCAGCGCGCCCCAGCCCGCCAGGGCGGAGAACAGCCGCGGCGCAAGATCGCGCGCCGGATTGAAGCAGGCCATGGTCAGCGGCCCGAGCAGCGAGATCAGCAGCGTCACGGTCAGGCCGATGAAGGCGGCGGTCAGGCCCGCCGGACGCGCAGCGTTGCGCCGGTCGGTCAGACCGCAGATGACCAGCAGCAGCACGGCCGTGCCGGCCGCTTCGGCGGCAAAGGCGCCGGCCGGCGACATCCGGGCGCGCACTTCGGCCGTCAGCGGTCGGCCGCCGGGATTGGGGAAGAATTCGCCGAAAATCATGGCCGAAGCCTCGCTGCCGGACCGGCCGCGGACGATGCCGTGCGCCGCTTCAAACGCGGCGAGGGCGTCGCGGAAGATCAGGAACAGCAGGCCGGCCGCCAGGAAGGCGCCCAGCAACTGCGCGGCGGCGTACGCAGGCACGCGCCGCCAGGGAAAGTCCGTCCAGGCCGCCAGCGCCAGGGTGACCGCGGGATTGAGATGGGCTCCGCTCAGCGCCGAGGTCAGGTGGATGGCCACCGCAATGCCGAGGCCCCAGACGATGGCCACCTGAAACACGCCGACCTGGGCGCCGGTGAGCGTGGCCGCGGCGACGCTGCCGCAGCCGAAAAACACCAGCAGGAAAGTGCCCAGGCACTCGCCAACGAAGCGGGAACGGCCGCTCATGCGCAGTCCCGGCCGCCGAGGGCCAGCCCTTCCCGGATCCCGGCCGCGTAGGCTTCAAACACCAGGCGGATCTGGTCGCGCACGCGGCGGAACTCGGCGAGGATCGCGTCCTCGCTGCCGGTGGCGTGCGCGGGGTCGTCGAAGCCCCAGTGATGACGGTGGACCTGGCCGGGATACAGCGGACAGGCCTGGTCGGCGTTGCCGCAGACCGTGATGACGGTGGCGATGTCGCGGTCGAGAAACTCGTTCATCGACTTCGAGCTGTGCGCCGAGATGTCGATGCCGATCTCCGCCAGCACGGCGACCGCCTTCGGGTGCACGTAGCCGGCCGGCTTGGAACCGGCGCTGTGGACCTCGACCAGGTCGTCGGCGGCCCGGCGCAGAATGCCTTCGGCCATGTGGCTGCGGCAGGAGTTGCCGGTGCAGAGGATGAGAACGCGGGGTTTCATGCAGTATCGGTGCGCGGCTTCAGCAGCAGCCGCCACCCGGCGTGCAGCCGAGCAGATTGACCTTGGGCGCCGGACCGCAGACCCCGGGCAGACAGAGTTCCTTGGCAAGGCAGTCGGT
Organism: uncultured Prosthecobacter sp.; assembly: GCA_964472185.1. Taxonomy (GTDB): domain Bacteria; phylum Verrucomicrobiota; class Verrucomicrobiia; order Verrucomicrobiales; family Verrucomicrobiaceae; genus Prosthecobacter. Next base: position 19,160 of record CAYYJK010000016.1, on the reverse strand, counting down.
GTGCTTCACCCCGAGCTGGAAGACCAGGGCGCCGTCCAGCACCTCCGCGCCGGTGACCGGGAACTGGCTGACCGAAAAATCCTCGAACTCGATCTCGACCGGCAGGTCCTGGTGCGGCAGCACCTCGCCGGCTTTGGCGAAAATCCCCGCCAGCTTGCCGGCGGTCAGCCGGTGGTCCGTGTCGTCGGCCACCCAGGTCTGCAGCAGGCAGCTCTCGACGCGCCGGCGCGTGCCGCCGCAGTCGATGAAGTTCTTCGCCACATGGCCGACTTCGGTGATGTGAAAGTGCGCCGAGATGTGCCCGCCGTCGGGCAGGACAAGCAGCAGCGGCTTGTCCGGATGCGCGTGCAGATGCTGGAGGAATTCGGTGATGTTCATGGCTAGGAGGAATCAGTCGCACTGGCAGCCGCAGTCGGCGCCGGCCCCTGCCGGCGTCAGTTCGTCCAGACAGCGGAGAAAATCGCCCAGGCAGCCGCAGGCGAGGCGGTAGTAGATGTTGAGGCCGCGCCGCTCGCAGGCCAGCAGGCCGGCCGAACGCATGAGCGCCAGGTGCTTGGAGACGGTCGACATGTCGGCGCCGACGCGCTCCTGCAAATCGCAGACGCACTGCTCGCCGCGCATCAGGGTTTCCGCGATGAGCAGGCGCGACGGGTGCGCCAGGGCCTTGATGACGGCGAGGCGGCGGCGACGCAGGGATGGGGCGGTGCTGCGGGTCATCTATTTGGCAAAAATACCAAATAGCAGACCGCAGGCAAGCGCTTCTTTGGATCCCGCGCTCAGCCGCGGCGCAGCGCCTCGCGCAGCAGTTCCAGTTCGTCCAGCAGGCCGGCCAGGACCTTGACCCCCGCCTCGTTGACCCCGCAGAGCGCGCACAGGTGCCCGAGCCGCCGCAGCCGGCGCAGGCTCTCATCGTCGAACAGATCCGGATCGCCCAAAAGCCCCTGCTCCTGGCAGTGCAGCACGGTCTGCGCCGGCACTCCGGCCAGTTCGGCGATGACTTCGAGCGAGTAGCGGGCCTCGACGGCCGGCTCAAACACCGGCAGGTCCGGCGAATCCGCGGAAGGATGGGGCGTCATGGCGGCAAAGGCGGTCAGCTGGAACGCGGGTGGAAATCCGAAGTGTCGCGCAGCTTCTCCCAGAGCTCGCGCTGCGCGGGCCCCGGCGCGGCCGGGAACAACACGTTCAACGTCACGTAAAAATCTCCGCGCTCGCCGCTTTTGTCCCTGGGCAGGCCGCGGCCGCGCACGCGCAGCTGCTGGCCGGGCTGGGACCCCGCGGGGATGCGCAGCTTGATCGAGCCGTCGAGGGTCGGCACGATGACCTCGGCGCCGAGCACCAGCTCCCAGGGCGCCACGTCCAGTTCGTGCAGCAGATCCGCGGCGCGCGTGGTGAAGTCGGGATGGGCCGCGTGGCGGACGCGCAGGTACAGGTCGCCGGCGGGCGCCCCGCCGGCGCCGGGCTCGCCATGGCCGGGCACGCGGATCCGGCGGCCGTCCGTGGCGCCGGGCGGAATGCGCACCTGGAATTCCTGGGTCTCCACCTGCCCGGTCTGCCGGTTCAGCCGCTGCATGGAAATGGGCCGCAGGGTGCCGTGCATCGCCTCTTCGAGGGTCACCAGAATGTCGCCCTCGACATCGCCGCCACGGCGGGCGCGGCCGCCACCGCGGGTCGCTCCGTGAAACTCGGCCGCGTCGCCGTCCTGAAAGCCGTAGCGGCCGCCGCCGAAGAACTGCTCGAAGAAGTCGCTGAAGCCCGTGCCTCCAAAATGGAACTCCTGGCCCCCGCCCGCCTCCCAGGAGGGCGGCGGCTGGCCTTCGGCAGCCTCCTCGCGCCAGCGGGTTCCCAGCCGGTCGTACTTGCGGCGTTTGACCGGATCGCTGAGCACCTCGTAGGCCTCGTTGATCTCCTTGAACCGCGCCTCAGCGGCCGTCTTGTCCTGGGCCACATCTGGATGGAACTGCCGGGCCAGCTTGCGGAAGGCCTTCTTGATCGCCTCATCGCCGGCATCCCGGGCGACGCCAAGCGTCTGATAGTAATCCTTGAATTCAACGGCCATGAGCAGTCACACGATAGCGGGCCGACTCCCGGCTTGGCAATCCTGAAGGCGCGTCGCCGCCAGACGGCCGAGGGCGGCCACGCCGACCGGTTCTTCGGGCTGCCAGGGCAGCCAGACCGTGCAGCGCGCCAGCGCGCCGGCGACTTCGTCGATGTAGCGGTGCTCGGCCGCCTCGCGGCGGCGCAGCACGGGGTCCTGGGAACCGCAGCCCAACAGGCTCTGGTTGATGACCCAGGCGCAGGGTTCGATGCGCGCTCGGCGCAAGTCCTCCTGCAAGGCCGCCGCCTCGTGCACCGGCGTCGCTTCCGGCAGGGTGACCAGCAGGATGCGGGTGAAGCCGGGATCGCGCAGGCGGTCGAGCAGATGCAGCACCGCCTGCGGCTGGCCTCCGCCGGCCTGGCGCTGCAGCTCACGGTGGTAGGCTTCGCTCGCATCCAGCAGCAGCAGGGTGTGGCCGGTCGGGGCCGTGTCGAGCACCACGAATCCCCGGCTGCCCTGGTCGACTTCGCGGGCGAAGGCGCGGAAGACCGCAATCTCCTCCGTGCAGGGCGAACGCAGGTCCTCCTCGAGCAGGGCGCGGCCGCTGGCGTCCATCTGCGCCCCCTGCTCGCGCATGACCTGGTCGCGATACGCGGCCGTTTCGGCCGCCGGATCGATGCGGCTGAGCGTCAGTCCGGGCAGCTGCCCGTGCAGGGTTTCGGCGACGTGCGCCGCCGGATCGGTCGTGCTCAGATGCACGGCGTGCCCGCGCTGCGCCAACTGCACGGCCAGCGCCGCCGCCACGGTCGTCTTGCCGACGCCGCCCTTGCCCATGGTCATGATGACCCCGTGCCCCTGCCGCTCAAAGTCGTCGACCAGGTCCGTCAGGCTGCGCAAGGCCGGCGGTGTCCAGTCCGGCGCGGACTCCGCCGCCACCGCTCCGGAGTCGCCATCCAGCAGCACGCGCAGGCCGGCCAGTCCAAGGATGTTGACCGGCCGCAGCGGCACGCCGAAGACCGGCAGGCTGCCCAGAAACGCCGCCGCCCCCGCCAGGGCCTCGGCATCCCGCTGCCGCATCGCCCGGGCGACCGGATCCCCGGCCCCGGTCGGCTCGAAAACGCCGTTGAGCACCAGCCACTGCTGCGCCACCCCGAGGGCGCGCAGCTCGCGCGAGGTGCGTTCGGCTTCGCGCAGAGCGCTGCTCTGGGGGCGGCTGACCAGCACGAGCGTCGTGGCCTGCGCGTCGGCCAGGGTCTTGACGGTGGCCTCATAAACGGCGCGCTGTTTTTCCAGACCGGCCAACGGCCCCAGGCAGGAGTTGCCGCTGGTGTTGGTGGCGAGGAACTGGTCCCAGGCCTTGGCGAGGCTCATCAGCCGCAGGGTGTGGCCGGTCGGGGCCGTGTCAAAAATGACGTGGTCGTAGGCCCCGGTCGAAGCCGGCTGGCCGATCAAACCGGCGAACTCGTCGAAGGCCGCAATCTCAACCGTGCAGGACCCGGACAGCTGCTCCTCCAGGCTGCGCAGCACGCTGTCGGGCAGCAGGCCGCGCATCGGCCCGATCACACGCTCGCGATAGGCCGCCGCCGCCTGCGCCGGCTGGATGTTCATGGCCTCCAACCCGGTCACGCCCGGCACCGGCGTCGGCGTCCCGCCGAGGCGGGTCCCGAGCACCTCATCGAGGTTTGAGGCCGGATCGGTGCTGACCAGCAGGACCCGGCGCCCGGCTTCGGCCAGCTTCAGCGCCGTGGCGCAGGACAGCGACGTCTTGCCGACCCCGCCCTTGCCGGTGAAAAACACGAAGCGGGTCAGGCCCGCCGCTTCCGGTCGAAAAGGCGGCAGCGTCATGCGGCGATCTCCGGCTTGCCCAGGGCGGCGCGGAACCAGCCCGGACGTTCATCGTGGTTGGGATAGCGCCCCTGCAGGTGCAGCTCGCCGTCCCAGAAGATCAGCGGCAGCGCGGACGGACCGTGCTTCTCCAGCATGGCCCGGACCTGCGCGTTCCGGGCGAAGGCGAGGGGCTGCTGGGCCAGGTTGTACCGTTCGATCACGACCCCCAGCTTGGCGAGCTGGGACAGCATGCCGGCGAAGTTGACCAGATCAGGATCGACATTCGGTCCGCAGATGCCGGTGGCGCAGCACATCGCCGGATCGTAGACCTCGATGGTTTTCATGCATCAACTCTATTTGGCCCTTTCGCCAAGTAAAGCCCCTTCCCCACGCCTGCATTGGCCGAATGCCGGCCGGAACTGCCGTCTCCGGCCGCTCAGGCGTCGCGGTGCGTCGGCACCGGTTTGCCGGGACGGAAATGTTCCTGATGCTCGAGCCGCGCGCTCAACCCGGGAACCGCGGCAGCCGCCTCCGCCAAGCCTGCCTGCACGGCCTGCACGAGGGCCGCAGGATCGGCTTCGGCGCGCAGGTTGACGATCAGCTGGCCGCCGCTGGTCGGCTCGTCCAACTCCATGCCCAGCTCCGGCACGTAGTCGCTGCGCACCAGGTTGATCGAGGCCAGCTCGCCGGCGATGCCGTCGTCGGGGCTGAAGGTCATCTTGAAGTGGGCGATCTCGGCGCCGTCGGCGCGCAGCCGCTGCTGCACCGCTCCGGCCAGGGCGCGCAGGAAGGCGTTGGCGTCGAACTCGTCCGCCGCCTGCAGCGAGACGGTGGCGTTGAGCCAGCCCAGCAGCGCCTCGCCTTCGGCATAGACTTCGTAGTCGACCGCCATCGGGCTGCGCCGCGCCTGCTCGCCGCTCATCAGGCGGGCGAACAGGTCCTCCAGACCGGTCTCCTGGCGCGGCGAAGCTGCCAGGACCTGGGCGAGCGGAAACTCGCGCTCAAGCACGGCCTGCAGCTCGGCGCGCTCGGCGTCGCCGAGCAGGTCGCTCTTGCTGATGACGATCAGGTCCGCCTCCTCAAGCTGCTTCTTGAAGATGTAGGCGACCTTGCCGGAGAAGGTGCCGCCGGCGTCGAGGCCGAACACCCGGCGGGCGCGCACCGGATCGACCAGCACGCTCAGGGGCGCGATGGTGAAGGCGTCGCCGTACATGCGCCGCAGCGGGTAGGTGACGGTGGCCACCAGATCGGTGCAGCTGCCGACCGGTTCGGCGATGAAGACGTCGGGCTTGGTGCGGTCGTTGAGCTTGCCGGCCGCCTCCACCAGGGTGTTGAAGCGGCAGCAGAAGCAGCCGCCGGCGATCTCCTCGGTGGCGAAGCCCTGGCCGCGCAGCAGGCGGGTGTCGACCAGACCGCCCGCCTGGTCGTTGGTGATCAGGCCGACCCGCAGGCCCTGGTCGCTCAGGTGCTTGGCCAGCCGGCCGACGGTGGTGGTTTTGCCGGCGCCGAGGAAGCCGCCGATCATGATGTAACGGGCTTTGGAGGACATGGGGAAAGGAACAGCCGCGGCAGGAACGCGGGCCTCATTAAAACTCCGGACGGCGGCGGAATCATCCGCTTATTTGCACCTTCGCGCAGCAAAGCCGGCGAAGCGGCGCCAGGCGCGGCTGGACCTGGCGCGAATTCGGCGCATGCTGCCGGCATGGAAAACCGCCGCCTGGTCCTGCCCGAGCATCTGAACCACTACGGCGTCCTGTTCGGCGGCCACCTGCTGCGCTGGGTGGACGAGATCGCCTGGATCGCCGCAAGCCTCGACTACCCCGGCTGCCGGCTGGTGACCGTGGCGATGGACCAGGTGACGTTCCGCAAGAGCGTGCACGAGGGCGCCGTGCTGAAGTTTCTGACCGCCCGCACCCGCACCGGCCGCACCTCCGCCAGCTACCGGGTCGATGTCTTCGCCACCGCCCTGAACTCCGGCACTGAGGAACTGGTCTTCACCACGACGGTGACGCAGGTGCGCGTCGATGAGCAGGGCAACAAGCTGGCGCTGCCGGAGACTGGCAACGCGTGCGGCGGCCAGCCTTCCTGAAGCGACCCAGCTCCCCGCCCAAGACCGGCCGCGCAGCTCAGCGACCGGTTTCCGCCGGCAGCGACTTGCCCTGAAGCCAGACATACTCCTTCCAGGCCCCCTCGTAGAGGCGCACGTCCGGATAGCCGGCGACGTGCTTCAGGTAGAAGCGCACCAGGCTGCCCTCGCGCGAGGTGCCGCAGTAGCAGATGATCTTCTTGTCCGGGGTGATGCCCGCCGCCTCCAGCTCCGCCTTCACCCGGGCGAAGGGCTTGAACTGGTGGGTGTTGTCCGACTCCATCAGGCGCGCCCAGTGGAAGCTGACGGCGCCGGGGATGTGCCCCTTGCGCAGCCAGACGTCGTCGTCGCCGACGAACTCGTTCAGCGGCCGCGCATCGACCAGGATCACGCCAGGCTGCCCCTTCGCCGCCAGCACGTCGCCGATGTCCGCGGCGATTTCCGGCCGGCCGAGCAGCGGCAGCGAACCGCGCGGATTGCCGAAGTAGTCCTGAGTGAGGCCAAACCCGGCCTGCTGCCAGCCGGGCAGGCCGCCGTCGACGATGCGGATGTCCCGGATGCCGGCTTTCTCAAGCACGTAGGCCACCATGGTGGCGCTGAGGATCTCGTCGTTGGGCAGGCGGGCGCCCGTGGCGTAGACCAGGTGGGTGCGCTTTTTGTCGGCGCCAGCGCGCCGCAGCAGTTCGCGGGTCAGCGACTTCGGCAGGTACTGGACCGGCACGGCGCGGTCGGTGCCGCGCAGGGTGTCAAAGTTCAGGTGGTGCGCCGTCGGCAGGTGGCCGCGGAAATAGTCCTTGTAGCCGCCGCGCGTGTCGATCACGACCGGGCGCTTGGCGGTCTCAGGCTGGTCGATCAGGGCCTTGGCGGCGGCGGGGCTGATGAGGCTGATTTCGGCCGGCAGACTGGCGGCCGACAGCAGGATGAGGCAGAGGAGGGTTTTCATGGTGGGGCAAGTGGGGATGAATCAGAACTGGAAGACGAAGTTGATTTTGGCGATGGCGCTGACCGAACCCTGGTCCGGGAAGTTGGCCCAGGTCTCGAGAACGATGTGCTGGTTGAGGACGTACTTGGCGCCGACGGCGGGCAGCCAGCCCTCCTGGTCGCGCGTCTGCACGAGGTCGGCATTGAGGTTGAAATCGCGCCCCAGCAGCTTCCAGGTGCGGTCCAAGCCGATCAGCGCGCTGTTGCCGTCGGTCTGCACACCGTAGCCGAGGTGCGCGCGCACCAGGCCGAAATCATGCGCCAGCATGGCGTAGGTGAAGGGGTCGCCGGCGCGATCCGTGTCGGTCAGGGCGATGCCGGCGACGCCGACCGCCAGGGCGCCGTGCTCCCAGGGGGTGAGGCCGGCCTTGACCTGGGCGAAGAGCGGGCCGGTGAGGTCGGGTGCCAGCGGACTGTCGAGGCCCCATTCCAGGCGCACCGGGGCGAATTCCCAGCCGGTTTTGAAGCCCATCCAGAACGAATGCTGGCCGGGACCGTTGGCGGCAAACTGGTTGGCGCCGCCAAAGCTGCTGAAGGCCTGCACCGCGACCGTGCGATGCGGCACGGTGTCGGCGGTGGGGATGTTGTTCAGGCCGGTGGGCGTGGCGACAGCCAGCGAAGTGCCGGCGAGGAGGAGGCAGAGGAGGCGCGTTGTCATGGGAAATCGACGAAGGTCAGGCGAGCGGCCGGGCCAGCCAGAGCACGAGGGCGGCGGCGACGGCGCCGCAGGGCAGCGTGACGACCCAGGCCAGGAGCACGGGCACCGCCGTTTTCCAGCGGGCCTGGCGGGTGACGATGCCGATGCCGAGCAGGGAGCCGACGGACACGTGGGTGGTGGACAGGGGCAGACCGCAGAGGGAACCGGCGATGCCAAGCAGCGCCGTGGAGACATTCGCGGCAAAGCCCTGCCCGGAGTTCATGCCGGTGATCTTGTGCGCCAGGGTGTCGGCCACGCGGCCGGCGCTGATCAGGCCGCCCAGGGTCATCGCCACCGTCACCAGGATCAAGCCGCGCACGCCGTCGAACCAGGCACTGCCGACCAGCAAGGCCGCCATCTTCGGCGTGTCGTTCAGGCCGCGCGCAAAGCACACCGCGCCGGCGCTGAGGAAATGCAGCGCATCCAGCGTGCGCGTCCGGTGGTCCGGCACCAGGCGCAGCGGCCGCAGCAGCGCGTAAAGCGCCGCCCCAACGCCGATGGCGATCACCGGTCCCAGCAGCAGCGGTTTGGCGAACACGCCCCAGAGATGCCTCCAGCTCACGCCCGCCGGACTGGCCATCCAGCCCGCTCCCACCAGGGCGCCGGTCAGCGCGTGGGTGGTCGACACCGGGAAGCCGAGCCCGGTGGCCAAGCTGCCCGTCAATGCCGCCCCGGCCGCCACCGCCAGGAAGAACACCGGCTGCGACAGCAGGGCTTCCGGGACCAGCCCCTTGCCGGAAAATGCGCGCAGCATCTGCTGCATCAGGAACACGGCCGTCACCGCCCCCGCCGCCGTGGTCAGCGCCGCCCAACGCACCGCCGGGCGGTAGCCGGTGGTGCCGCTGCCGTACAGAGAGGCCACGCCCTTGAAGTTGGCGTTGGCGCCGTTGCTGTAGGCCACCACGAAGGCGGCCAGGCTGAGCAGGATCGGGAGCACGGCACCCGCTAAACATTAGCTTATTTGCGCAGTCAAGCAATTAAAGCATCCCAAAGCCGGCGGCGTCGCGCTCAGGCGGCGAACTGGTCCAGGTGAAACTGGCAGCAGCCGAGGTCGAGCGTCTGCGTGCCGGGCTTCAGGCGCGCACGGAAGGCCTCGGCCAGCGAGTACAGCCGCTGCTGGCTGTGCTTCTCGACCTCGATCAGCCCCGCCTCGCGCAGCACGCGCAGATGCTTGGAGGCGTTGTAGGGCGTGGCATCGAGCGCGGCGCACAGTTCGTTGACGCAATGCGGCCCGTCGAGCAGGGCGCGCACCAGGGCCAGCCGCGTCGGCTCGCCCAGCGCGCGCATGGCGGTCAGACAGTCGAAGGGAGCACGGCGGCTGCTGCGGGGCATGGCTCTTTTCTAGCCGCAAAGACCGCCTTCGTCCACCCCTTCCCTAGCGCCGGCTGGCTCACCCCCCGGCGCGGGCGGCGCGCCGGCGGGCGCAGAGCTTGCGCAGTTCCTCGGCCCAAAGCACGCTGCTGCCGACGAGGCCGATGAGGCAGACGTCGGCGAGCGGAATCGGCACGGTGTGGAAGACGCGGTTCAGCGGCTCGGTGTAAATGACCAGTGCGTGCAGCAGGTTGCCGAGCAGCAGGCCGCCGACCAGCCAGGGATTCTTGAACAGCCCGAAATTCAGCACCGACTGGGTGGCGCTGCGGCAGTTGAGCACGTTGAACCACTGGCAGACGGCGACGAGGGTGAAGGTTTCCGTCTGCACCAGCGCAAACGGCACGCCAGTGGACAGGCGCCAGAGGAAGAAACTGAAGATGGCGGTCACCGAGGACGCGACCATGACCGCCAGGCGGCCGAGCATGGGGCGGGTCAGCAGCGGCTCGTTGGCGGGGATCGGCCGGCGGCGCATTTCGTCGCCCTCCAGGTCCTCCATGATCAGGTTCACGGTGACCGTGCCCTCGGTGACGATGTTGATCCAGAGAATCTGCACCGCCGCGAGCGGCAGCGGCTGGCCGCAGACCAGAGCGAGCAGCAGCACGAGCACCTCGTCGAGCGACGTGGCGAACAGGAACAGCACCACCTTCTTGAGGTTCTGGTAGACCAGCCGCCCCTCCTCGACCGCCTTGACGATGGTCGCGAAGTTGTCGTCGGTGAGCACGATCTTGGCCGCGCCCTTGGCCACCTCGGTGCCGGTGATGCCCATGGCCACGCCGACATCGGCCGCAGCCAGGGCCGGCGCGTCGTTGACGCCGTCGCCGGTCATGGCGACCACGTGCCCCTGGGACTGGAAGGCCTCGACGATGCGCAGCTTCTGCGCCGGATGCACGCGGGCGAACACCGAGATGCGGCCCAGTCCGGCGCGCAGGTCCTGCTCCGGGAGCTGCTCGAGCTCGGCGCCGTCGAGGGCGAAGTCGCCGTCGCGGGCGATGCCGAGCGCGCGGGCAATGGCCAGACCGGTGGCCTTGTGGTCGCCGGTGACCATGACCGGGCGGATGCCGGCCGCGACGCACTGGGCGACCGCCGCCGCCACCTCCTGCCGCGGCGGATCCATCTGCGCCAGCAGGCCCAGGCAGCGGACGCGGCCGCGCAGCGCCTCCAAGCCGTCAGGACCGGCCAGCGACGCCTCCGCACACTCGGCCACCGCCAGCACGCGCAGCGCCTGACCGGCCAGATCCGCCGCCGTCCGCTGCAGGGCGGCGAGGTCGAGCGAAGCGGGGTCGCAGAACGGCAGCAGCCGCTCGGGAGCGCCCTTGATGAACACCCTGCCCTGACCGGGCCGGCCGTGCTGCGTGGCCATCCACTTGGTCGCCGCCTCGAACGGGATCTCCGCCTGGCGCGGCCAGGCCTGGCGCACCTGCTCCGGCGCGACGCCGCCCTTCAGCGCGAGAGTGAGCAGCGCGGCTTCGGTGGGGTCGCCCAGCGGCCGCCAGCGGCGGTCCTCGATGTCGGGCGGCACCAGCTGGGCGTCGTTGCAGAGCACCGCCGCCTCCAGCAGCGCACGCAGCGCCGGATCGCGGGCGGCGCCGGTCTCGGCCCCGCCCAGCCAGACACCGCCTTCCGGCGCATAGCCCGTGCCGGTCACCTCCGCCGTGCGGCCGTCGGCCAGCACCAGCCGGGTGACCGTCATCTCGTTGCGGGTCAGCGTGCCGGTCTTGTCGGAACAGATGACGCTGGTCGAGCCCAGGGTCTCGACCGCGGCGAGCCGGCGCACGATGGCGCCGCGCTTGGCCATGCGCTGCATGCCGACCGCCAGGGCGATGGTCATGGCCACTGGCAGGCCCTCGGGCACCATCGACACCATCTCGCTGATGGCGACTAGGAAGATCTCCGCGAACGGCAGGCCGCGCAGCAGCCCCAGCACGATGATCAGGGCGAACATCGCCAGGGCCGCCATCACCAGCCACTGGCCGAACTGCTGCAGGCGCAGTTCCAGCGGCGTCTTCGGCTCGCGCGCCGCCGTGGTCAGGTGGGCGATCTTGCCGACCTCGGTGCCCGGGCCCGTGGCCACCACCAGCGCCCGCGCCCGGCCGGCCGTGACATGGGTGCCCGCGTACACCATCGAGCGCCGTTCCGCCAGCGGCGACTCCGCCGGCACCGGCTCCGCCTGTTTGAGCACGGGCAGAGACTCTCCGGTCAGGGCCGCCTCGGCGACCTCGAGGGCGGCGGCCTCAAGCAGGCGCGCATCCGCACCGACCCCGTCGCCGGCGGCGAGCAGCAGCAGGTCCCCGGGCACCAGTTCGCGCGCTTCGATTTCCGTCTCCAGCCCCGCGCGCAGAACGCGCACCCGCAGCGCGGACATCCTTTTCAGGGCGATCATCGAGTGCTCCGCCCGCCCCTCCTGGACCGCGCCGATGACGGCGTTGATGAGCACGACGACCAGGATCACGCCGGCGTCGCCCGCATGCCCCATGGCCGCCGAGATCACGGCGGCGATGAACAGGATGTAGATCAGGGGGCTGGCGAACTGCCCCAGAAAAACCCGCCAGAGCGGCTTGGGCGGCGCCTCGGGCAGCTCATTGGGTCCGGTCGTCTGCAGGCGCCGGCGCGCCTCATCCGGGGTCAGACCGCCGTCCAGCGCCGTGCCCAAACGCTCCGCCGCGCCGGCGGCGGCGCAACTGTGCCAGGATTCCGGGAGCGGATCGGACATGCCCGCATCTTAGAAGCCGGGGGCAGCCCACTGCCACCCCAAGTTTGGCAAAAGCCGGTCAAAAAGCCGCCCGGGGCGCCGGCCAAGGCTTGCCAGCCGGCCGATTCCGGCCCAATAACCGACCGCCATGTCCATCTGGAACTACGCCAACCCCCAGCTCAAAGACCTCGTCGCCTACGAACCCGGCAAGCCGATCGAGGAGGTCGCGCGCGAACGCGGCCTGAATCCGGAGGACATCATCAAGCTCGCCTCGAACGAGAACCCGCTCGGCCCGTCGCCCAAGGCGGTCGCCGCCATGCAGGCGGCGGTCCAGGACGTGCACATCTATCCGGACGGCGCCTCCTGGAAGCTGCGCAGCGCCCTGGCGGACAAATTCGGCCTGGAGATCGGCAACCTGATCCTCGGCTGCGGCTCCAACGAGGTCATCGAGTTCATCGGCCACGCCTTCCTGCAGCCGGGCGACAACATCATCACCGCCAAGCACGCCTTCCTGGTCTACAAGCTGATGGCCAAGGTGTTCGGCGCCGAGACCATCGAGGTCGACGACCCGGGCTACGTCCACGATCTGGACGCCATGGCGGCGGCGATCACCCCGCGCACCAAGGAGATCTTCATCGCCAACCCGAACAACCCGACCGGCACGCTGGTCAGCCAGGAGGCGATCGACCGCTTCATGGCCAAGGTGCCGGAGCACGTCGTCGTGGTCTTCGACGAGGCCTACTACGAGTTCCTCGACAACCCGCCGGACACGCTGAAGTACGTCCGCGAAGGCCGCAACGTCGTGATCCTGCGGACCTTCTCGAAGATCCAGGGCCTGGCCGGCACCCGTGTCGGCTACGGCATCGCCAACAAGGAGCTGATCGACATCCTCCAGCGCACCCGCCAGCCGTTCAACGTCAACTCGATCGCGCAGGCGGGCGCCCTCGCCGGCCTGCTCGACCAGGAGCACCAGGACAAAACCAAGGCGATCACCGACGCAGGCCGCACCTACCTGCAGGCGGAGTTCGCCGCCCTCGGCCTCGAGTACATCCCCAGCCACGCCAACTTCGTCCTGGTCAGAGTGGGCGACGGCAACGCGGTCTTCAAAGCCATGATGGACCAGGGCGTCATTGTCCGCGCCATGGCCGCCTACAAGCTGCCGGAATGGGTGCGCATCTCCATCGGCACCGAGCCCCAGAACCGCCGCTGCATCGAGGTGCTGCGCCAGGCTCTCGGCCGCTGAGCCGACTTTTCCGATTTCTTCAGCCGAGAATCGGGCCGATCCGCCGTTCTACTGCCTTGTCATTCCGCCGCAACTGATTCACCCTCCGCGCCCATGAGCCATCCCGCCCCGACCCTCGACGCCGACGCCCCGTGGTACAAACACCTCACGCCCTACCACTGGTTCGTGTTCATCGTCGCGTCGCTGGCCTGGCTGTTTGACTGCCTCGACCAGCAGCTCTTCCTGCTCGCGCGCAACTCCGCCATGAAGGCGCTGCTGCCGCCGGAAGTGGACGCCATCAAGTACGGCGGCTACGCCACCTCGATCTTCGTCGCCGGCTGGGCGACCGGCGGCCTGATCTTCGGCTCGGTCGGCGACCGCATCGGCCGCGCGAAAACGCTGACGCTGACCGTGCTCATCTACTCGGTCTGCACCGGCCTGTCGGCCTTCTCCAAGGGCTGGGTCGACTTCGCCATCTACCGCTTCCTCACCGGCCTGGGCGTCGGGGGCGTCTTCGGCCTTGCCGTCGCGCTGGTCGCCGACACCCTGCCCGACCGCGCCCGCACCGGCGCCCTGGGCACGCTGCAGGCCCTGTCCGCCGTCGGCAACGTCACCGCCGGGCTGGTCAGCATGTACATGGGCCACCTGGAAGGCACCAAGGCCATCGAGCCCGGCACCGCCTGGAAGTACATGTTCCTGGTCGGCGCCCTGCCGGCCTTCCTCTGCGTGTTCATCCAGATCCGCCTCAAGGAGCCGGAGAAGTGGGTGCAGGCCCGCGCCGCCGGCAAGGCCGCCGGCGTCAAGTTCGGTTCCTACACCGCCCTGCTCGGCGATGTCCGCTGGCGCAAGTCCGCCCTGCTCGGCATGATGCTCTGCGTGGCCGGCGTCATCGGCCTCTGGGGCATCGGCTTCTTCAGCCCGGAACTGGTGGGCGACGTCATGCAGCGCTCCCTGGAAGCCGAGGGTGTCGCCGCCGACAAGATCACCGGCGAGAAGACTTTCTGGATCGGCGTGAACTCGATCGTGCAGAACATCGGCGCCTTCTTCGGCATGCTGCTGTTCACCAAATTTGCCCAGAGCATGGGCCGCAAGAAGGCCTTCGCCCTGGCCTACGTCGCCGCCATGATCGCCACCATCGGCTACTTCCAGTTCTTCAACGGCCGCGGCGACATCTGGATGAGCGCCGTCATGGGCGGCTGCCAGCTCGCCCTGTTCGCCGGCTTCGCCATCTACCTGCCGGAGCTCTTCCCGACCAGCCTGCGCAGCACCGGCACCAGCTTCTGCTACAACGTCGGCCGCTTCGTCGCCGCCAGCGGCCCGTTCACCCTCGGCCACCTGCAGGCCGCCCTCAAGGCCGGCGCCACGACCCCCGAGGCCAAGCTGGAAGCCTTCCGCAACGCCTGCAGCTACATGAGCGCGGTCTTCCTGGTCGGCCTCATCGCCCTGGCCTTCCTGCCGGAAACCAAGGGCCGTCCGCTGCCCGAGGACTGAGCCCGTCATGACACCCGCCGAACTCGCCGCCGCCCCGGCGCTGCCCGAAGGCCTCAGTCCCGAGGCCCAGGCGCTCTGGCACGCCAAGCACGGCCACTGGGACGCCGCCCACAACATCGCCCAGGACATCCCCACCGCCCTGGGTTCGTGGATCCACGCCCTGCTGCACCTGATCGAGGGCGACCCGTGGAACGCCGACTACTGGTTCGCCAAGGCGCAGAAGCCCTCGCGCAGCGCCGCCGACATCGACGCGCTGTGGACGGAAATCGCCCAGGCCGTGCTCTGAGCCGGCCCGCAGTTCGGCGCACTATTTCCTTGCGCCGCCGCGCCGTGCAGGCTGGACTTCGCGCATGGCCCCCAACCTCGACGCCCTCCGGCTCGCCCTCGCCCATTCGCCCGACAACCTGCCCCTGCTGCTGCTCTACGCGGAAGCCTGTCTGGACGAGATGCTGCCGGCGGAGGCGGAACCGGTGTTCGCGCGGGCGCTGAAGCTGCAGCCTGACCACCCGCAGGCCCGTCTGGGTCTGGCGCGCGCCGCGCTCGACCAGGGCCGGCTCTCGGAGGCGGCGGTGCGGCTCGAGCAGCTGCTGACGGAGCAGCCGGAGCTGGCGGAAGCCCACCTGCTGCTGGCGCGCGTCCTGATCCCCGAGGGCGAACTGGCGCGCGCGCGCGCAGCCTACGACCGCGCGCTGGCGCTGAATGCGGAACTGGCGGACGCCGGCCTGGAGAAGGATCTTCGCCCAGCGCCGCCGGCCGCCGGCCGCCAGCGAGCCGGCCTCGGCAACCGGGGCGAGGCGGTGGAAGCCGGGACCGACGAGGCGGACGATGACACGCATCCGCGCGGTGGTGCCGCCTTCGATCTCGGCCTCGCGGATTTCGACCGCCCGAAGCTGAACTTCGCCAGCGTCGGCGGCATGGAGGCGCTCAAGGAGGAGATCCGCATGAAGATCCTCTACCCGCTGCAGCACGCCGACCTGTTCAAGGCCTACGACAAGAAGGCCGGCGGCGGCGTGCTGCTGTACGGCCCGCCCGGCTGCGGCAAAACCCTGATCAGCAAGGCCACCGCCGGCGAAATCCAGGCCAACTTCATTGCGCTCGGCCTGCACCAGATCCTCGACATGTGGATCGGCAATTCCGAGAAGAACCTGCACGAGGTCTTCCAACTGGCGCGCCAGAACGCGCCCTGCGTACTGTTCTTTGACGAGGTCGACGCCCTGGCCGCCGATCGCCGTGATTTGCGCCAGAGCGCCGGCCGCAACCTGATCAACCAGTTCCTGTCCGAGCTGGACGGCGCCGAGTCGGACAACGACGGCGTCCTCATTCTTGGGGCCACCAACGCCCCCTGGCACATCGACCCCGCCTTCCGCCGCCCCGGCCGCTTCGACCGCACCCTGTTCGTGCCGCCGCCCGACGAAGCCGGCCGCGCCGCCATCATCGATGTGCTCGCCCGGAAGAAACCGATCGGCGAGCTCGACACGCGCGCGCTGGCGAAAAAGACGCCCGACTTCTCCGGCGCCGACCTCAAGGCGGTGTTCGATCTGGCCACCGAAGAGGTGCTGGCGGAAGCCATGCGCCACGGCAAGGTCGTGCCGCTCGCCACCAAGGACCTGGTCCGGGCCGCCGGCCGCCACAAGCCGACGACCAAGGCTTGGTTCGACAGCGCGCGCAACTACGCCCTCTACTCCAACCAGGGCGGCTTTTACGACGAGGTGCTGAAGTACCTGGGCCTGGTCAAACGCTGACGCCGCCATGTCCGACTTCGACGCCACCAGCGCCGGCGCCCACTTTGCCCGCGGTCGCCTGCTGCAGAACCAGCACCGCCTGCCCGACGCGATCCGCAGCTACCGGCAGGCGCTGGAACTCGATCCCGACCACCAGCCCAGCTACCTCATGCTGGCCCTGTGCTGGATGGCCGACCCCGCCGCGGTCGCCCAGGCCCAGGACGCCGCCCGGCGCGCCGTGGCGCTGGAGCCGGAGGACGCCTTTGCCCGCGCCGTGCTGGCCCTGGCGCTCAACGCCGGCGCCCGCGAAGGCCAGACAGCGGCGATCCGCGCCGCGCTGCAGGAGGCGGTCGAGGCCACCGGCCTGGACCCCGACAGCGCTTTCGCCCACGCCGTGACCGGGCGGCTGCACCTGCGTCTGCGCGAACTGCCGGAGGCCGAGGCCGAGGCGCGACGCGCCCTGGCGCTGGACACCGAGAACACCATGGCTGCCGAAGTGCTTTCGGCCGCCCTGCTGCTGCAGCGCAAGGACGACGACCACAAGGGTCTCATCGATTACCAGCTCCAGCGCGACCCCGACGATGACAGCGCCCACACCAGTGCGGGCTGGCAGGCCGTCATGGAAGGCGATCACCAGCGCGCCAACCGGCACTTCCTCGAGGCGCTGCGGCTGAGTCCGCTCAACGAGAGCGCGCGCATGGGCCTGGTGGAATCCTACCGGGCGCGTTCCTGGATCTACCGCCTGCAGCTGCGCTTCGCCCACTTCATGAACCAGTTCACCGAAGGCCGGCAGAACGCCATCATGCTCGGCGGCTTCGTCACCTACAAGATCCTCAGCGCCTCGCTGGAAAAGGTGTCGCCGCTGCTGACCTCGCTGGTCATCGGCGCCTGGCTGCTGTTCGCCCTGTGGTCGCACCTCGCCCGCGGCCTCAGCTCCTTCTTCATCCTGCTCGACCGCTTCGCCCGCCAAGCCCTGCGCCGGCGCGAATTCTGGGAGGGGCTGGTGGTCGGCTCGCTCATCCTGCTGGCCTTCGCCGCCTTTGCGGCGGGCACGGCCCTGGGCAATCCGAACGCCGACTTTGCCGCCCTGGCGCTGCTGTTCGCCGCCGTGGCCAACGCCGCGGCCTTCACCAACGACCACCACCTCGGCCGCCACGTGTACAACCTGGCGGCCGGCCTCGCCGGCATCGGTGCCGTCTACCTCAATCTCGCCGTCTTCGGCGGGCTGCGCCTGGCGGGCGCCGGCGAACTCGGCGCCGTGGCGCTGCTCATCGGCGTCGCCGTCAGCTGGCTGCGGCCGTTCCGCTTCCTGTACGCCTGAGGCCCTGGGCTCACTCGGGCTTCATCAGGTAGGCGAAGAAGTCCTTGAGGTCCTGGTCGCTCATGCCGGCGGTCAGGCCCTCGGGCATCAGCGACACCGGGCTGGCCTCGAGCTTGTCGAGGTCGGCCTGCTTCACCGGCACCTTGTTGCCGGCGATGTCCTTGAGGACGATGCCGCTGGCGTCCTGGGCGTCCATGATGCCGGTGAGGATCTGGCCGTTCTTGAGGCGGGCGACGTAGTTGCCGAAGCCCTCGCGGATCTCCAGGCTGGGGTTGAACAGGTTGTCGAGCCAGAAGCCGGCGTTGCCGCGGTCGTAGCCGGTCAACTCCGGACCGATCGCCTGACCTTCGCCAAACAGCTTGTGGCAGATCGCGCAGCGCGCCTGGAACTGCAGCTTGCCCTTGGCGGCGTCGCCCAGACCGGTGCGCAGCACAGCCTTGATGCGCGCCATCTCCTTCTCCTTGGCCTCGCTCGGGCCGGTGATCAGCAGCGCCTTCCAGTGGCGGTCGATGGCGGCGTTGATCGCCGCATCCTGATACAGGCTGAGCTGGCGCACGGTGTCGATGCCGACATGCCTGGCCGGCACCTTCCACTCGTCGACGAAACCGACCAGGAGCTGCGCCCATTCCTTGCGGCCGGCCAGCACGCGCAGGGCGTCCTCGCGCAGGGCCTGGTCGCCGGCAAAGCGCGCCTCGTAGCCGGTCAGGATCGCCTGCGGCAGACGCCTGTCGTCAAACTTGGCCGCCGCCTGCAGAATGCCGCGCTTCAGGCCGGAGGAGGCCGAGGCGTTGTTGAGGATGGCCAGCATCGGCGCAATCGCCTCGGTCCGGCCCAGCTCCGCCAGCGTCTTCGCCACGGCCAGACGCGCCGCCGAACCGGCTTTGGCGTCGCCCAGCAGTGCCAGGGCTTTTTTTAGAGCGTCGGCACTGCCACTGCGCAGCGCCAGGGTCAAATCGCCGCCGCTCTGCTTGGCGAGGTAATCGTTCAGCGCCTTCGCCAGGGCCTCGGGCAGCTTCGGCATCTCGGCGCCTTCAAAAGCCGCGGCAATGCCGGCAATGAACTTGCCGCGCACGCCGTCGCCGGCCGCCAGCGCCAGCAGGTCGGCGCAGGACCTCAGGTTCTCCTCGCCGCCTGCGAGGGCGTAGCGCTTCGCCAGCTTCTCGGCGAGCTGGTCGCGGAACAGGGCCGTCGTCAGGAAGGCAGCGTCGGACTTGAGGAAGGTGAAGACCGCTTCACGCTCCTTCTCCGCCTTGGACTCCAGCGCCCACCAGGCGAGCAGCGCCAGATGACCGCTGGCATCCTCCGGGCCTTCCGCCGCGGCCAGCAGCGGCAGGGCGCTGGCGGCGGGCAGCCGTTTGGCGCTGGCCAGGAGCTGGGCGCGCACCTCCAGGTGCTTTTCCCGCCGGGCCAGCGCGGCCAAGGCGTCGGCGCCGCCAGCGCGGCGTTCCCCGAAAATCTTCACCGCCCAGCGCCGCAGGTAGGGATCGGGATGCTCGAGCAGCTTGACCACCAGCGCCTCGTCCGCTTCGCCCAGGGCGTCCAGCGCCCACAGCGCCTCCAAGGCCTGCGGACCGTCGAGACGCGCCCGCAGCTGCGGGGCGAGCTCCCTGAGGCTGCGCCAGCCGATCTCCAGCACCGCCTGCTTGCGGAACCACTCGTTGGCATGGCCGAGATGGCCGAGCAGGTCGTCGGGCGAAGCCTTGGCCAGATCGAAGGGTT
>CAYYJK010000015.1:10166-24651 GCA_964472185.1 uncultured Prosthecobacter sp. | reverse complement strand
AGCAGTTGATTTGTAATCATCAGGTCGTCGGTTCAAATCCGACACTCGGCTCCATGCAGCGCCCAGCGCCGGGCTGGCTTTGCTGAAAATGTCTCGACAAGCGGGGCCAGAAAGGGACCTCGGCACCACGTCAGCCGCGTTGCGGTCAGGCGCCGCCGGGCGCGGCGGCGGCTTCCTCGGCGCGCCAGTGGCGCGGCACCTCCCAGGGCGCCAGCGCGGCGCAGGCGCGGGTTTTGAACTCGGCGTTGAGCTGCCCGGGCGGCAGGCCGACGCAGGCGACGACGTCTTCGACGCGTTCGGGATCGCGGCTGGGCTGGCCGTGGATGCGGACGTGATGGACGCCGGTGGCGGCGCGGATTTTGCCGGCGATGTCCGCCGGACTGAGCTTGCGGCTGGCGACGTTGATGCCCGCGCCCAGGCAGCCGAGGAAGATGAGCTCGCCCGCGCCCCCGAACTGCACCCGGTCCCAGGTGCGGTGGTGGCCGTCGCCGAACTGTTCGCCGGCCTCGACCGCATCGTAGCCGAGGCCGACGGCGTCGCTGCTGACGTTCAGGCGGCCGTCGGCCTCGAGACGGACGTCCACCCCGGGCAGCGGCCGGCCAAGGGATCCCGCTTCGGCGCGCGGCGCCTCGCCGCCGGTGCAGCTGATCGCGCCGGTCTCGCTGGTGCCGTACAGGTTGTGCAGCTGGAGCCCGAAGTGTTCGCGCACCCGCGCCTCCAGCTCGCCGCTCAGCGGCGAGCCGGCGGCAACGGCCCGGTGCACGCGGCCGGCGTCGATGCCGGCCAGCAGCCAGGCCTTCCACATGGCCGGCACGCCGGGCAGGAAGGCGCGCTCGTGCCGCGCCAGGGCCTCGCCCAACCCCGCCGGGAACGGCGTCGGCAGCCAATGGGTGGGCAGGCCGTTGAACAGGGTCTGCAGAACCGTTGTGGTCAGGCCGAACGAATGGGCGATGCTCAGCGGCGCCAGAGCGGCCGTGCACTCGCCCAAGCGCAGGGCCCGGTACAGGCGGTCGACATCCGCGGCGATCTGCGCCCAGGTGAAGAACTGGCAGCGGCGCAGGCCGGAACTGCCGACCGTCTGTTTGACCAGCGCCGTGCCGGCAGGCGGCGGGCGGACGGGCACGCGCCGCGAGCGGTCGGCCTCGACCACCTGGACGGGACAGCCGGTCCGTAAGCCGGCCAGCAGGGCGGCCGCGACAGCCGGTCCGTCGCCCTGCGCCAAGTAGAACCGGCCCAGCTGCGGGCAGGCCTGCGCGGGCAGCGCGCGCGCGGCGCGATCCAGGTCGCGGTACGTGAGCGCGCCATCGGGATGCCACAGAGCGACCGAGTCGCCCTGCCTGCCCAGGATTTGATTCCAACGCTCACCAAACATTTGACACTCTCCAGCGCGCACGGCTACAACCCAGCGGGAGCGGGCGCGAACCCCCGGACTGTGCCAGCCCCCACCCTGAGTTCAAGCCCGGGAATCCATGCCCCGGGTTGCAGCGTTCCTTTTCCGTGTCCTCTGAGATCCCCCAGCGCGTTTTTGTCACCGGAGCCGGCCTTGTCTCGCCGCTCGGGTTGAACTGGCGGGAGAACGAAGCCGCGTTGCGCGCCAACCGCCAGGCCTTCCGGCCGGTGACGCTGTTCGACGTCAGCGAGCGCATCGCCAAGACGGCGGCGGCGGTGGACCTGCCCGACGAGCGGCTGTTTGTGAAAATGCCGCGACGGCGCGAGGCCCTGATCGACCGCGGCACGCGCATGCTGCTGCTGGCGCTGCGCGAGGCCCTGGCGATGGGCGGGCTGCCCGGCCTCGACGGCGTCGATGCCATCGTCATCGGCACTTCCGCGGGGGCCATGGGCATCGGCCAGGAGTACTTCCGGCAGGCGGCCAGCAGCAGCGCACGCCTGCCCGGCCAGCTGTCCCGCCTGGAATTCTACCAGCCGCAGCGCCAGCTCAACGCCATCGCGGCGGAGTACGGCTGGCACGGCCCGATGATTCTGGTGTCGAACGCCTGCGCCAGCGGCGCCAATGCGATCGGCGACGCCATGGCCCTGATCCAAACCGGACAGGCCCGGCGCGTGCTCGCCGGCGGTTACGACGCCCTCGCCGAACTGGTGTACGCCGGCTTCGACAGCCTGCGCGCGCTGGCGCCGAGCGGCATCCCGCGGCCGTTTGACGCGGCCCGCGACGGTCTGGCGCTGGGCGAAGGCGCGGCGGTGGTTCTGCTGGAAAGCGAAGCCGCGGCGGCGGCGCGGGGCGCGACGCCGCTGGCGGAAGCGGCCGGCTACGCCATCGCCACGGACCTGCACCACCTCACCCAGCCCGATCCCGAGGGCCGGGCGGCGCTGCGCACCCTGAGCGGTGCCTGCCGCATGGCCGGCCTGCAGCCCGGCGAAGTCGACTACATCAACTCGCACGGCACCGGCACCCCGTACAACGACGTCGCCGAGGCCAGCGCCATCCGCGCCTGGGCCGGCGAAGCGGCCCGGGGCATCGCCGTCAGCTCGACCAAGTCGGCCATGGGCCACCTGCTCGGCGGCGCCGGCGCGGTCGAGGCGGTGATCTGCCTGATGGCCCTGCGCGGGCAGTGGCTGCCGGGCAGCCTGAACGTCCGCGACATCGATCCGGCGGTGAGCTTCGACCTGGTGCAGAGCTTCCGCGAAGCCCCGGTGCAGGTGACGCTGACCAACTCGTTCGGCTTTGGCGGCACCAACGCCACCCTCGCCTTCACCCAGCCCGACCGGCCGGCCCGCGGTCCGCGCCAGGCGGGCGTCGTGCGCCGCGGCAGTCTCGGCGTGACCGGAGTCGGCGCGGTGTCCGCCGCCGGCTGGGGCGCGGAAGCCCTGCTCGACGCCGTGCGCACGCGCCGCGACCTGCCGCTCACCCAGGCGCCGCGCAGCATCGGCAGCCGCGACTGGGACTGCCCCGTGCGTCTGGCGCCGACGGCGCCGGCCGACCGGCTGCCCAAGTTTCCGCGCCTGCGCCGCGCCAGCCCGATCACCAAATTTGCCATGGGCGCCGCGCTGGAAGCCCTTGAGCAGGCCGGCTTCCCGCAGGGCCGCGGGGCCGGGCGCCTGGGCATCGTCCAGCTGATGTTCAACGGCTGCGTCCAGTTCAGCGGCCGGTTCTACCACGAGGTGATCGAGACGCCGGCCCTGGCCAGCCCGCTGATCTTTCCGGAGACCGTCTACAACGCCCCGGCCTCGCACCTGGCTGCCTACCTCGGCGCCGACGGCCCGGTGAGCACGCTGATCGGCGAACCCAGCGCCATCCTCGAAGCGGTGCGCTGGGCGCGCACCTGGCTGATTCAGGACCTGGTCGACCGCGTGCTCGTCATCGGCGCGGAAGAAGTCGACTGGCTGTGCGCCGAGGCGGTCAGCTACTACCATCCGGACCTGCATGCCAGCGAAGGCGCCGGCGCCCTGCTGCTGTCGCTCGACGAGCGTGCGCCGAAACTCGCGCACACGCCGGCGCTGGCCTTCCACAACGAGCCGGAAAAGGCCGCCCGCCTGCGCGAACTGGCCCAGTTGCCCCCGCAACCGCGGCAGGTCAGCGGCCAGAGCGGCATCGGCCTGCTCGACCAGGCGGAGGTCGCTGCCTTCGGCCCGCAGACGGAGGCCCTGCATCCGCGCCGGGTGCTGGGCGAAACCATGGGGGCCGGCGGCGTCCTGCAGCTCGTGCTCGCCGCCGCCGAAACGCGCGAGTCGGGCCAGCCGGTGGCGGTGACGCTGCCAGGCAGCCTGTGCGCCGCCTATGGGGCGATCGTCGGCGGCTGAACGCCGCCCGCGTTTCCCCTGCAATAGTCGGCCAGGGTGGGACGTGATGTGTTTCTCCCACTCCCCTTCCACCATGCGCTTCCTCGCCCTCTCCCTGCTGGCCTTGGCCCTGCCCGCCCTGGCTCAAACCGCCAAAGCCCCCGATGTGGCCAAGCTCGATCCGGCCATGGGGGTCAACAAGGCGGCGGCCGCCGATCTGGTCTGGCATGACGTCACCACCTGGGGCGTGGAAGGGCGCATCCTGCCCGATCAGGAGCGTCTGCGCTGGTTCGACCGTCTGCCAGCAGCCGCGCAGAAGACCGTCACACCCGCCGTCTGGAGCCTCAGCCGCGACAGTGCCGGCATGATGGTGCGCTTCAAGACCGACGCCGAAGCGATTCACGTCCACTACAAGCTCAGCAAGGCCACGCTCGGCCTGCCGCACATGCCGGCCACCGGCGTCAGCGGCGTCGACCTCTACGCCCGCGACAGCGACGGCCGCTGGAAGTGGGTGATGGTCACCAAGCCGGCCACCCAGGAGATCAAAGCCGAGATCATCAAGGGCCTGGCGCCCGGCTACCGCGAGTACGCCGCCTACCTGCCCCTGTACAACGGCGTCGAATCGCTGCGCATCGGCGTCGCCAAGGGCAGCCGCTTCGAAGGCCTGGCTCCGCGCGCCAAGCCGGTGGTCTTTTACGGCACCAGCATCACCCACGGCGCCTGCGCCAGCCGCCCCGGCATGGTGCACACCGGCATCCTGGGCCGCCGCCTTGACCTGCCCGTGGTCAACCTCGGCTTCTCCGGCAACGGCCGCATGGACAAGGCGGTCGGCGACTTCCTGGTCCAGGTCGACGCCGCCGCCTACGTGATCGACTGCCTGCCCAACATGCAGCCGGCCGACGTCTCGGCAAAGTGCGTGCCGCTGGTGAAGCAGCTGCGCGCCGCCAAACCGGAAACCCCGATCGTGCTGGTCGAGGACCGGCGTTTCACCAACAACTGGATCACGCCGGCGAAGTACGCGTTCCACACCGCCAACCACGCCGCCCTCAAGGCCGCTTACGACACCCTGGTCCAGGAAGGCGTGCGCAACCTGCACTACATCCCGGGCGACAGCCTGTATGGCGACGACACCGAAGGCGCCACCGATGCCTCCCATGCCAGCGATCTGGGCTTCATGCGCCAGGCGGACATCTTCGAGCCCGTGCTGCGCCAGGTGCTCGGCCGCTGAGCCGCATCTTCGCCGTCGCGCTTCAGGCAAAATGATGCATGCTACCGGTCATGTCCTGGCTGCCTGAATCGAAAGACCATCTGCCGCTGACCTGGTGGAAGGGCACTCCGGTGTACCTGTCCGCCATGCTCGCCCTGGCCGGGGCGGCCAGCATGGTCCTGACGGCCATCCTCATGGCCGCGGCCCCGCAAGTGCTGGAGCATCTGACCTTCACCGTCGGCGACCTGACCCGGTTCGAGCTGTGGTCGCCCTTCACCTACGTCCTGGTCAACCCGCCCAGCCTCTGGCTGCTGCTCGGCTGCTACCTGCTCTGGCGCTTCGGCGAGGCGGTGGAGCGCCATCTCGGCCGGCGCAGCTTCGTCAAGCTGCTGCTCCTGCTGCTCCTGGTCTCCCCCGCCCTGGTCAGCCTGCTCAGCTTCAGCGGTGACCCGCGCGCCTGCGCCGGCATGATGCAGGTGGAATTCGGCATCTTCCTCGCCTTCGCCACCCTGTATCCGCGCGCCCAAATCTCGCTGATCTTCTTCACCCTCGACGTCTGGGTGCTCGCCGCCGTCGTGGTCGGCGTGTCCGCCCTCGGCGACCTCGCTGCGCGCGACTGGGTGTCGCTGCTGCTGCTGGCTGGCAACACCGGCGCCGCCTACGGCTACATCCGCCTTGAGCAGGGCGCCTGGAAGCTGCCCGCGCGCCCGGCCTTCAAAATCGTGCCGCCCCCCGCCGCGTCCGCAGAGCGCCCGGCGGAGCCCGCCAAAACGGCCCGAGCCCGCCGCCCGCAGCCCGGCCCGGCGGTGGACGACATCCTCGACAAGATCGGCCGCGAAGGCCTGCACAGCCTCACCGACACCGAGCGGAAGATCCTCGACGAAGCGAGCGCGGACCTGCAGAAACGCCGCGGCTGAGCCTCAGGCGCGCAGCTTGGCGACGAACCGGCGGAAGCCGTCGGCCTGCTCGCGCAGGCGCTCCCGCAGGGCGGCATCGGTCAACTGGCCGGCGTCGTCGAGCAGACGGCCGACGCCGGGCAGGAAGACGCGGCCGGGGAACAGGCAGGCGTTGCGGTAGCCGAAGATGAGCTGCAGCTGCTCGACCGGCCGCAGCGCGCCCCACATGCCGGCGGCGAGGCCGATGAAGCAGACCGGCCGGTTTTCGAAGCTTTCCGGGAACGGCAGCATGTCGATGAAGTACTTCAGCACGCCCGGCAGGCCGCCGTTGTACTCGGGGGTGATGACCACGACGCCGTCGCTGCCGGTGATCGCCTCGGCAAAGCGCGCAAAGCTGGCGGGCTTGGTCGCGTAGGCGGCCGGCGAAAAGATTTCCGGCGGCAGATCGGCCAGGTCAAGCACCTGCACCGGCACGCCGAGCTCGCGGTACAGGCCCTCGACGATGGCGGTGATCTTGCGGGTGTTGCTGCCGGGACGATTGGTGCCGCTGAGGAGCGTGATCATGGGCCATGATCACGCCGGGCCGGCCGGACGCAAGAGGCGATCCGCCCCGGGCGTTTGCCTGCCATGCCCCTGAACCGCCGCCACTTCCTCCAGCAAGCCGCCACCGCCGCGTTCAGCTTCCAGATCGTGCCCCGCCACGTGCTCGGCGGACCGGGCCACATCGCGCCGAGCGAAAGGGTCACGCTCGGCTGCATCGGCATCGGCGGCCAGGGCGCGGGCGACATCCGGGATCTCGACGACACCGGCCTCGCCAACATCGCCGCCTTGTGCGACGTCGACCTCGATCACGCCGCCGGCACGATCAAAAAGTACCCGAAGGCGCAGCTGTTCCGCGACTACCGCGAGCTGATCGACCGGCGCAAGGATCTCGACGCCGTGCTGATCGCCACTCCCGATCACCTGCATGCGCCGGCCAGCCTGCGCGCCATGCGCGCCGGGCTGCACGTCTACGTCGAGAAGCCGCTGGCCCACACCATCGGCGAAGCGCGCGCCCTGCGCGACGTCGCCGCCGCCACCGGACGGGTGACCCAGATGGGCAACCAGGGGCACGCCGGCGAAGGCATCCGCCTGACCCGCGAGTGGATCCAGGCCGGCGTCATCGGCCAGGTCAGCGAGGTGCACGTCTGGTCCGACCGGCCCGGCAAGTTCTGGGATTCGCAGGGCCAGGCCTACCCGACCGGCACGCCGCCGGTGCCGAAGAACCTCGACTGGAACCTTTGGCTGGGGCCGGCGGCCGAGCGCCCCTACCATCCCGATTTCTGCCCTCGGAAATGGCGCGGCTGGTGGGATTTCGGCTGCGGCGCGCTCGGCGACATGGCGGTGCACAACGCCGATCCGGCGTTCTACGCGCTCGACCTCGATGCGCCTGACTGGGTCGAGGCCGAGAACGGCCCCAACAACCTCCAGTCCTTCCCGGCCTGGAGCGTCATCACCTACCACTTCCCCGCCAAGGGCGCCCGGCCGCCGGTCAAGATGGTCTGGTACGACGGCGGCAAGCTGCCGCCACGGCCGCCGGGCCTGGAGCCGGAACGCCAGCTCGGCGACAACGGCATCTACTTCGTCGGCGACCGCGGCACCCTTCTGGCCGGCGGCTGGTCGGGCACGCCGCGGCTCCTGCCGGAGAGCCGGATGAAGGACTTCGTGGTTCCCGCCAAGGTGATCGCGCGCAGCGCCGGCGGCCACCGCCGCGAGTTCCTCGAAGCCTGCAAAACCGGCCGGCCGGAGGACGCCAAATCGGGGTTCTGGTACTCCGCCCCCTTCACCGAATCGCTGCTGGTCGGCCTGCTCGCCGTGCGTTTCGGCAAGCGCGTCGAATGGGACAGCCGGGCGCTCCGCTCGCCAAACACGCCGGAGGCGGACGCGGTCATCCACAAGACCTACCGCGCGGGGTTCGGGCTGGTCTAGCCGCGCCGGCGTCAGGCGAGCAGTTTGGGCACGAGTTCGCCGTGGACGTTGGTCAGGCGCATGTCGAGCCCCTGGAACTTCACGGCCAGCCGGGTGTGTTCGAAGCCGAGCAGGTGCAGCAGGGTCGCGTGCAGATCGTGCACGTGCACCGGATCCTCGGTGACGTTGAAGCCGAACTCGTCGCTGCTGCCGAGGGTCAACCCCGGCTTCATGCCGCCGCCGGCAAACCACATGGTGAAGGCGTTGGGGTGGTGGTCGCGGCCGTCGTTGCCGCCCTGCACCATCGGCGTGCGGCCGAACTCGCCGCCCCAGATCACCAGCGTGTCCTCAAGCAGGCCGCGCTGCTGCAGGTCGCGCACCAGAGCCGCGCAGGGCTGGTCGGTCAGGCCGCACTGCGTCTTCAGGCCGCCAACCAGGCCGCCGTGATGGTCCCAGGCCTCATGGAACAGCTGCACAAAGCGCACGCCGCTCTCGATCAGGCGGCGCGCCAGCAGGCAGTTGTTGGCGAAGGAGGCCTCGCCCGGCTTGGCGCCGTACATGTCGAGGATGTGCTGGGGCTCGCGGCTGATGTCCATGAGCTCCGGAGCGGTCTGCTGCATCCGGTACGCCAGTTCGAAGCTGTTGATGCGCGAGGCGATCTCCGGATCGCCCACCGCACCCAGACGCTCTTCATTGAGCCGTTTCAGGGTGTCGAGCGTGCGCCGCTGCGTGGCGTCATCGACCCCCTGCGGATTGCCGAGGAACAGCACCGGTTCGCCGCTGCTGCGGAAGGGCACGCCCTGGTAGACCGTGGGCAGGAAACCGCAGCCGAAGTTGGACAGGCCGCCGCTGGGCCCCTTCTGGCCGCTCTGCAGGACGACGTAACCCGGCAGATCCTGGTTCTCGCTGCCGAGACCGTACAGCGTCCAGGCGCCGAAACTCGGGCGGCCGAAAATCTGCGAGCCCGTGCTCATCAGGATCTGCGCCGGCGCATGGTTGAAGGCGTCCGTCTTCATCGAACGGACGATGGTCAGGTCGTCGGCGATCCGGGCCGTGTGCGGCAGCAGTTCGCTGATCTCCGCGCCGCTGGCGCCGTGACGGGCGAACTTGAACTTCGGACCGAGCAGCTTGCTGTTGGGGTTGATGAAGGCCGCCCGGTAGCCCTTGAGCAGGTCCGCCGGCGGCAGCTTGCCGTCCCACTTGGCCAGCTCCGGCTTGTGGTCGAACAGCTCCAGATGGCTGGGGGCGCCGCCCATGAACAGGTAGATGACGCGCTTCGCCTTCGCCGGGTAGTGGGGGCGCTTGACTGCCAGCGCGCTGGCAGGAGCGGCGGCCGCGGCGCGGCCGCCCAGCAGATCCAGGGCGGCGATCGAGGCCAGACCGACCCCGCAATCCCTGAAGAACCAGCGCCGGGTGCGGTAGCGGGCGTACTCGCCCAGAAGCTCGCGTTGCAGATTCATGGGCGTCATTCCTTGGTGATGGTTTCGTCGAGGTTGAGCAGGACGCGGGCGACGACGGCCAGCGGTTCCAGGGCGTCGGGCCCGGCGGTGCGGCGCTGCTCGCGGAGCAGGCCGGCCAGCAGCGCCGACTCGCGCGCTGTCGGCGGCCGCGCGGTGCAGAGGCGGAAGCCGAACGCGATGCGGCTGGCATCGTCGCCGCCGCCTTCGGCCTGCATGCGCGCCGCCAGCGCCTTGGCGGCCTCGACGCTGAGCGTTTCATTGAGCGTCATCAGCGCCTGCAGCGGCGTGTTGCTGCGCGCGCGGCGCACGCAGGCGGTCTCGCCGTTGGGCACGTCGAAGGTGCTCAGGAACGGATACGGCGTGCTGCGCCGGCGGAAGACGTAGACCGCGCGGCGGAAGCGGTTGCTGTCCGGCTCGACCTGCCAGGGGAAGGGCGCGTAGCTAGCGGGCTTCTCGAACAGGTGGGCCGGCGCCGGCGGCATGACGCCGCGGCCGCCCACGGCCGGGTTGAGCAGGCCGCTGACCGCAAGCTGGATGTCGCGCACGACCTCGCCTTCCACACGAAAGCGCGGCCCGCGCGCCAGCAGGCGGTTGTAGGGATCGCGCTCCAGCAGCTGGGGGGTCACCCGGCTGCTCTGGCGGTAGGTTTGGCTGGTGACGATCAGGCGGTGCAGCTCCTTCACGCTCCAGCCGCGGTCCATGAACTCGCAGGCCAGCCAGTCGAGCAGGTCCGGATGGCTGGGCGCGCTGCCCTGCAGGCCAAAATCCTCCGGCGTCTCCACCAGGCCGGTGCCGAAGTAGGCCTGCCAGACCCGGTTGACGAAGGCCCGCGCCGTGGTCGGCGCATCGCGGGCGACCAGCCAGCGCGCGAAGGTCAGGCGCGTGCCGTCCGCGTCCTTGGGCAGCGGATTGAGCACGGCCGGCACCCCGGCCTGGACGGCGTCGCCGGGCTTGAGGAAGTCGCCGCGTTTGAGCAGCCGGGTCATGCGCGGCTCGGGACGGGCATCCAGCACGAGCGTGGTCGTGCCCTCGGGATGCTCGCGCCAGGCGGCCTCGATCGCGGCGTTTTCGGCCTGCCATTCCGGCACCGACTGCCGGAAGCTGGCAAACACGGCGGCGGGCACGGCTTCGGCGCGCACTGGCCGGCCGGCATTCCGGTCGAGCCAGTGCCGCACCGCCGGCGGCAGCGGCTCCGCCTCGGGCGCGGCGGCGGCGGTGGCGCTGATGCGGTAGCGGCCGAGATTCATCGTCTGCAGGTCGTCGCTGTTCCAGCCGCCGTGCTTCATGCTCAGGCCGACGGTCAGCTCGGAACCGGGGCCGGCTTCAACCGGCGACGCCAGCACGAACACGGCCTGGCGCGGCACGTTGCGGCGGCCGGGCCCGGCGTCGATGCCCCAGGCGGTGCGCGCATCGCCGTCGATGGCGTAGCCGACCGGACCGGTGACACGCTTGTCCTTGGCCGGATCCTGGTCGCGGGCGAAAGCCACCAGCGGCGTGTTCTCGGGCTCGCCGAAATCGGCGCTGGCGCGGGCAAACTTCAGCGCCGTGAGCTTGCCGTTGATCTTGATCTCGGCCGTGAACTCGGTCAGGGCGGCCGTGCCCTTCTGCGAACGCCCGGGACCGTAGGCCGGCAGGTTCGGATCGTTGAGCAGTTCGAGCCGGAAGGCGCTCACCCGCTGCGGCCGGTCGAGCTTCACGACGAACTTCACATGCGACTTGGTCGGCGCGTAGCCTTGGGCAAGGATGCTGCCGTCGCTCTGCCGCAGGGCCTTTTCACCGCCGGACGGATCGTCCTCGAAGCGCAGGGTCGTCCACTCGGCGGCCGGCGCGGGCCGCTGCGACTGCGCCCACTGCTGCAGACGCTGCGGCCAGTCCGCGTGGTCGTGCCGCAGCTTGGCTTCGATCTCGCCGATCCGGCGCAGCAGCCCGGCGCGGCGGCGCTGCTCGTCGCTGGTGTACACGACCCGCCAGGGCTCGTTGTCGTTGTTCAGGAAGGCGAACATCCGGTAGTACTCCTCCTGGGACACCGGGTCGTATTTGTGGTTGTGGCACTGGGTGCAGCCGATGGTCAGGCCGAGGATGCTTTTGCCGACGGTGTCCATGCGGTCGAACATCGCCTCCATGCGGAACTGCTCGGGGTCGACGCCGCCCTCCTCGTTGATCATCGAGTTGCGCAGGAAGCCGGTGGCGACGACCTGATCCTGGGTGGCGTTGGGCAGCAGGTCGCCCGCAAGCTGCTCGATGACGAAGCGGTCGTAGGGCAGGTCGCGGTTGAAGGCGCCGATCACCCAGTCGCGGTAGAACCAGATGTGGCGCATCGGATCCTTCTCGTAGCCGTTGCTGTCGGCGTAGCGGGCCGCATCGAGCCAGTGGCGGCCCCAGCGCTCGCCGTAGTGCGGGCTGGCCAGCAGCTTCTCGACCCGCGCGGCGTAGGCCGCTTCCGCGCCGTTCGCGGCGCGCACGAAGGCGTCGACCTCGGCCGGCGTCGGCGGCAGGCCGGTCAGGTCCAGGTGCAGGCGGCGGACCAGCGTCTCCGCAGCCGCCGGCGGCGACGCCGGAAGGCCCTCCCGCAGCAGCCGCGCGCGGATAAAGGCGTCGATCGGATGCTGCGCCCCCGCCACCTGCGGCACGGGCGGCTTCACCGGCGGCTTGAACGCCCAGTGGTCTGTCTTGGCCTCAAGCTGGACGCTGGCGCTGTCCGGCCAGACCGCGCCGGCATCGATCCAGGCCTTGATCTTGGCGATCTGCGCCGGCGTCAGCGGGTCGCCCTTGCGCGGCATGCGCAGCTTCGGATTGCGCCCCTCGACGGCGTGCACCAGCGCTGAAGCGGCGCTGTCGCCGGGCCGGATCGCCAGGCCGAAATCGCCGCCCTTGAGCGCGCTCGGTTTGTGGTCGAGCCGGAAGGCGGCCTCCTGCTTGCTGGCGCCGTGGCAGGACAGGCAGCGTTCCTGGAAAATGGGCTGGATGTCGCGCACGAAATCCACCGGCGCCGCGGCAGCGGCGGAGAGGGACAGGAGCGCGGGAAGGAACGGTCGGAGCATGGCGCAGAGGGTGGCACGAAGGCGCGGCGGCCACCAAGGCGGCCGGCATGGAGGATTCAGGCGAGGATCTTGCGGATGACGTGGCCGTGGATGTCGGTGAGACGGTAATCCCGGCCCTGGGTGCGGAAGGTCAGCCGCTCGTGGTCGAAGCCGAGCAGGTGCAGCAGGGTGGCCTGGACATCGTGCACATGCACCGGATCCTCGACGATGTTGAAGCCGAGTTCGTCGGTGGCG
Organism: uncultured Prosthecobacter sp.; assembly: GCA_964472185.1. GTDB lineage: Bacteria > Verrucomicrobiota > Verrucomicrobiia > Verrucomicrobiales > Verrucomicrobiaceae > Prosthecobacter. Next base: position 12,128 of record CAYYJK010000015.1, on the reverse strand, counting down.
CCGAGGGTCATGCCGGCCTTCACGCCGCCGCCGGCCATCCAGATCGTGAAGGCCTGCGGATGGTGGTCGCGGCCGAGCGCGCGGCCCAGCGCCGGATTGGTCTCGACCATCGGCGTGCGGCCGAACTCGCCGCCCCAGACCACCAGCGTGTCGTCGAGCAGACCGCGCTGCTTGAGATCCTTCACCAGCGCCGCACTGGCCTGGTCGGTCGCCTTGCAGTTGCTGCGCACGTTGCCTTCGACGTTGGAATGGGCGTCCCAGCCCTCGTGGTAGATGTTCACGAAGCGCACACCGCGTTCGATCATGCGCCGCGCCAGCAGGCAGGCGCGGGCATAGCTCGGTTGGTCGGGATCGCAGCCGTACATGGCCAGGGTTTCCGGGCTCTCGCTCTTCAGGTCGGTGAGTTCCGGGGCGCTGGCCTGCAGGCGGAAGGCCATCTCGTAGGCGGCGATGCGTGTGGCGATCTCGGGATCACCAACCGTGCCGAGACGGCGGCGGTTGAGCTCGCCGACCAGATCCAGGGTGTCGCGCTGCGCGCGCAGGTCGATGCCGGCCGGGCTGGAGACGTTGAGGATCGGATCGCCCGAGTTGCGGAAGCGTACGCCGGTGTAGACGGTGGGCAGGAAGCCGCTGGACATCAGGGCCGTGCCGCCGCTGAGGCCGGAGCCGGTGGACATGACCACAAAGGCCGGCAGGTTCTGCGTCTCAGCACCCAGGCCGTACAGCGCCCACGAGCCGATGCAGGGGCGGCCGGGCTGGGGGAATCCGGTCTGGAAGAAAATCTGCGCCGGCGCATGGTTGAACTGGCTGGTGTGCACCGAGCGGATGATGCAGAGCTCGTCGGCAACGCTGGCCAGATGCGGCATGACCTCGGAGATCCAGGCGCCGCTGCGGCCGTGCTGGGCGAACTTGAAGCGCGGCCCCAGGGCCGCCGCGTCCGGCCGGATGAAGGCGTAGCGCTGGCCGCCGATGACCTCGGGCGGAATCGGCCGGCCTTCGTAGCGGGTGAGCATCGGCTTCGGATCGAAGGTCTCGAGCTGGCTGGGCGCGCCGGCCATGAACAGGTGGATGACGCGCTTTGCCTTCGGCGCAAAATGCGGCCCGCGGGCGGCCAGCGGGTTCGCTGGCGCGGCCCCGGCCAGCGAGTCGGTGAGCAGGCCGGCGGCGGCGATCTTGCCAAGCCCGTAGGTGCAGTCGCGCAGGAACTGACGGCGGGAGTAGAACTGGGGGGAAGTCAGCATGGCCTCATCCTTTCGTGACAAACTCGTCGAGGTTGAACAGCGCGCGCGCGGCCAGCGTCCAGAGCGCGGCTTCGGCGCCGGCCCGGGCCTCGCCGGCAATCCCGGCCGCGTTGAGTTCGCCGCGCTGCAGGCGCCCGCGCTGGCGCGCCAGGAAGGCGCGGGTAATCTCCAGCTCGGCCGGCTCGGGCGGACGGCTGAGCACGCGCAGGTAGAGTTCCGTCACGCGCGCCGTTTCGTCGCCGGACTGCGCCGCGAGCCGGCGGCCGAGCCCTTGCGCCGCCTCGGTGACAATGATGTCGTTGAGGCTGGTCAGCGCCTGCAGGGCGCTGTTGGACGCCTCCCGGCGGACCAGGCAGGCTTCGCCGGTGGGGCCGTCAAAGGTGGTGAACAGGGCAAACGGTGCCGTGCGCTTGCTGAAGGTGTACAGGCTGCGCCGGTGGCGGTCGTCGCCGGTGCTTGGCTTCCATTTGAACCCGCCGTAGGCGACCTCAGTGACGCTGTCCGGCTGCGGCGGATAGACGCTCGGCCCGCCGATTTTGGGGTTGAGCAGTCCCGCCGCGCGCAGCAGGCTGTCGCGCAGGATTTCCGCCTCGAGACGGATGCGGGGAAACCGCGCCAGCCGCTCGTCCGCCGGACCGCCGGCCGAAGAACTCTGCTGATAGGTCGCGCTGAGCACGATGAGCTTGTGCAGCTTCTTCAGCGACCAGCCCTGGCGGACAAA
>CAYYJK010000015.1:0-10066 GCA_964472185.1 uncultured Prosthecobacter sp. | reverse complement strand
CGCTGAGCACGATGAGCTTGTGCAGCTTCTTCAGCGACCAGCCCTGGCGGACAAACTCCACGGCGAGCCAGTCGAGCAGTTCGGGGTGCGAAGGCAGCTCGCCCTGGTAGCCGAAGTCCTCCTCGGTCCGGACCAGGCCGCGGCCGAAGAACACCGACCACTGGCGGTTGACGACGACCCGCGGCGTCAGCGGATTGTCGGGTGAAACCAGCCAGCGGGCGAAGCCGAGGCGATTGCGCGGCTGGTCCTGGGGAAAGGGATGCAGCACGGCCAGCGTGACCGGCTGCACCGGCTCCTTGGGCTGGGTGAATTCGCCGCGGTGATGGCGGTGGGTCGGGCGCGGATGGTGGGGCGGCCGCTCGCGCAGGACCAGGGTCGTTGGCAGCACCGGCGGCCGGCGCAGGGCCAAAATGGTCCGGGCCGGCGGCGCCAATTCCGGCGCGGTCAGCAGGAAGTGCTCGAACAGCCGCTGCCGCTCCGCCGGCTGCAGGGCCGGTTCGGGCTTGAGCAGCAGCGTCGCCAGGGCGTCGTCCAAATCCCGTGCCGTCGCGGCCGCCCGGTCCGTGGCGGACAGGCGGAAATGGCCGAGCGAGCAGGCATAATGCCGGCCGAACAGCATCGTCACCTCGATCGCCGCTCCGGCCGGCGCCGGTTCGGCCAGCACGAACACCGCCTCGTGGCGCTCGCCGAAGCGGCCGGCGCAGCTCCAGCCGGTCTGCGGATCGCCGTCGGTGGCCAGCGTGGCGCTGACGGGGTTTTTGCCGAAGTTGTTCTTGGCGTAGCTTTCCGTGGCCGAAGCGATGCGGGCCGGCCGGCCGTTCACGCGCACCTGGAACTCGCCGAGGAAGAAGTCGCCCTTCGGCCCCTCGTAGCTGCACAGGCCGGGGCCGTGCGCAGGCAGGCTGTCGTGCGGCAGGGCCTCGAGCCGGATGGCGCGCACCGGCTGGGCCGCAGGCTCCAGGCGCAGGTCGTAGCGGTCGCTCTTGGTGGTGTCGCCGGAACCGAGCACGGCGCCGTCAGGCTGCACGGTGAGCAGCGGCAGGTTCGAGCGGGCCTGCTGCGGCCGCAGCAGCTTCCAGGGAACGGCCAAGCGCCGCTGCTGCTCCAGCCAGCCGGCAAAAGCGGCGTCGACACTGCGGCCGGTCTTGGCGGCCGGCCACTTGGCGGGCAGCTCGCGCAGCAACCGGGCCGCCTGCTTGAGCCGGGCCTGGTGCTCGGCGGCAAGCTTCGGATCCGGCAGGTCCAAATCGGGCTCGTCGGCGTTGTTGAGGAAGGCCATCAGCCCGTAGTATTCGGTGTGGGTGATCGGATCGAACTTGTGGGTGTGGCACTGGCTGCACTGCAGGGTCAGCCCCAGCCAAGTGGCGCCGGTGGTGGCCACGCGGTCGGTCATGGCGTGGAACCGGAATTCCAGCGGATCGATGCCGCCCTCCTCGTTGAGCATCGTGTTGCGGTGGAAACCCGTGGCGATCTTCTGGTCGAGGGTGGCGCCGGGCAGCAGGTCGCCGGCGAGCTGCTCGACCGTGAACCGGTCGAACGGCATGTCGGCGTTGAGGGCGCGGATCACCCAGTCGCGGTACGGCCAGATGCTGCGCTCGCGGTCCTTCTCGTAGCCGTTGGTGTCCGCGTAGCGGGCCAGATCGAGCCAGCGCCGGGCCCAGCGTTCGCCGTAGTGCGGCGATTCGAGCAGCCGGTCGACGTAGCGTTCGACCACCGCCGCCGCCCCGGCACCGGCCGCACGGTAGTCGCGCACGAATGCCTGCAGTTCGGCCACGGCGGGCGGCAGGCCTGTCAGGTCAAGCGCCAGCCGGCGGGCCAGGGCGTGCGGTTCGGCCGGCGGCGCCTGTTTCAGGCCCGAGGCCGCCAGTTTCTGGAGGACAAACGCGTCGATCGGATTGTGCACGCGCCCGGCGGCGGCCCGGGGCACCGCCGGCGCCACCGGCTTGGCAAAGGCCCAGTGCGGGGCATACTCCGCGCCTTCCTCCACCCAGCGCTTGAGGATCGCCTTCTGAGCCTCGGTGATCGGCTTTTTCGCCGCCGGTGGCGGCATGAGTTCATCCGCGTCCGCATGGAAGATGCGGGTGACGAGTTCGCTGGCGGCGGCCTGGCCGGGCACAAGGGCGCGCGCGCCCGACTCCGCCGGCTTCAGCGCCTCTTCACGGATGTCCAGGCGCAGCCCGCCCTTGCGGCCCTGCTCGTCCGGACCGTGGCAGTGGTAGCAGTGGTTGGACAGGATGGGCCGGACGTCGCGCTGAAAATCCAGCGGGGCGGCGGCAAGCGGCGCGGCAAACGCCAGGAGAACGGTGGCGGACGATCGGCACATGGGGGATCCTGAGAGATAACGACCGCCGGACGCCAATCCTGCCGGACCGCGCAGAATCCTCCATGCCTTGCCCTCACTCGTCGCCGCTGAGCACGACGCTGCCGGCGGCGAGCTTGACGCCGGCGGCGGTGGTGAGGGCGCCGCTCACCTGCACCAGCCCCGGCATGACGGCATCGCGCCGGGCCTCGATCATCAGGGTCTCGCCGGGCGGGATGCTGCCGAGAATCTTGAACTGGCGCACGGCGGTGAGGCGGACGTTGCGCAGGGGGCGGTCGCCGCGGTCGCTCTGGGCCAGGATGCCGCCGAGTTGGGCCAGCGCCTCGATCATGATGACGCCGGGCAGCAGCGGCTGACCCGGGAAATGGCCGGCCAGGAAGGCCTCGTCGCCCTTGAGCGTCCAGCGCGCCGCGGCGGAGACGCCGGGCTCGAGCGCCGTGACCTCGTCGATGAAGCGGAACTCAGGGCCGTGCGGCAGGCTGGAAAGAGCTTGGACAAGCGAAGGGGGGTGCGACATACTGGCCCGTCATACGCATGAAGCCGGCGCAAGACAATCCACATCGCACCCCGCCGAACCCGCCATCGACAACCCCGGCACGGGAGGGCTGACGGCGGCGCGCTCCGGCATGGACCGTCTTCGCCTCATGGCCGCCTGGGTCGCCAGCCTGATCTACTGGCTGGTGGGCGGCGCCTGCTTCTTCGGGCTGTGCCTGCTGCTGCCGCTGCTGTTCTGCCGGCACCGGGCGAAGGAAGCGGGCCAAGGCGCGCTGAAGCTGGCGTTTCGCGGTTTCGTCCGCCTGCTGCGCGCCTTTGGCGTGGTCGAGTGCGAGTATGCCGGCTTCGACCGCCTGCGGGCGCAGACCGGCAGCCTGATTGTCGCTCCCAACCACCCCGCCCTGTGGGACGCGGTGTTCGTGCTCGCCGAGGTGGATCACGCGGCCTGCGTGCTCAAGGCCTCGCTGATGAACAACCCGCTCCTGTTCGGCGGCGCCACCGCGGCGGGCTTCATCCCCAACGAACCCTCGCACCGCATGCTGCGCCAGTGCATCGAGGTGCTGCGCGGCAACGGCCGGCTGCTGTTCTTCCCGGAGGGCACGCGCACGCGCGCCGAGCACGGCCGCCTGAATCCGCTGCAGGGCGGTCTGGCGGTGATCGCGCGGAATTCGGGCGCGCCGGTCTGGCCGGTGTTCGTGCAGACGAACTCGCATTACCTGAGCAAGGGCTGGCCGCTGTGGCGGCTGCCGCGCGAAAAAGTCCGGCTGCGCCTGACCGTCGGCGAGCCGCTGGTCTGCCCGGAAGACGGCGACATCCAGGCCTTTCTGGAGGCGCTGCGCGCCCGCTATCTGGCCGCCGGCTGCGGGGTCGTTGAAGACGCAAATGCCGCCGGGTCGTGATGGACAGACGGCCGGTCCGCTCCACTGTCCCCGGCCCGCATGAACCCCCTGGTCCTGATTCCCAGCTACAACACCGGCCGCATCCTGCCGCGCACCGTCGCGGAAGTGCTGGCGCAGTGGCCGCAGGTCTGGGTGGTGATCGACGGCAGCACCGACGGCAGCGCCGCCTTGCTGGCGCCGCTGCTGGCGGCCCATCCCGGCCTGAAGCTGCTCGAGCTGCCGCGCAACCGGGGCAAGGGCGCGGCCGTCCTGCACGGCGTGCGCGCGGCGCAGGGGGCCGGCTTCAGCCACGTCCTGACGATCGACGCCGACGGCCAGCATCCGGCGGCTGAGATTCCGCGCTTTCTGGCGCTGGCGGAGCGGCATCCGGAGGCGGTGCTCATGGGCACGCCGGTGTTCGGCCCCGAGGCGCCGCAGCTGCGGGTGCAGGGCCGCAAGATCTCCAACGGCTGGGCCAACCTGGAAACCCTCGACTGGGGCATCCCGGATTCGCTGTTCGGCATGCGCCTCTACCCGGTGCCGCCCCTGCTGCGCGCCTTCGCTGGCACCCGCTGGGCGCGGCGTTTCGACTACGACACCGAAATCGCGGTGCGCCTGGCCTGGCAGGGCGTCGCCATGCTCGCCGTACCCACGACGGTGCGCTACCTGTCGCGCGACGAGGGCGGCGTCTCGCAGTTCCGCTACTTCCGGGACAACTGCGTGCTGACCTGGATGCACGCCCGCCTGCTGGCCGGCTTCTTCTGTCGGCTGCCCCTGCTGCTGCTGCGGGCCGGCCGCGGCGGCAACCCCCTGCGCCACACCCCCGCATGACTTCCCCGCCCACCCTCGCCGACTTCGACCGTCTCGCCGGCTGGTGCGACCGCCGCTGGGACCACCACTACACGAAGTCCAAGCTGCGCAGCGATCCGGTCTACGCCGCCGTGGCGCGCGAACTGGCCGGCTCCGACCTGCCGGTGCTCGACATCGGTTGCGGCATCGGCCTGCTCGGCCATTACCTGCGCTTCTGCGGCCACAGCGCGCCGGTGACCGGTTTCGACTACGACGAGCGCAAGATCGCCAGTGCCCGCGCCCTGGCGCAACGTTCCGGCCACCGCAGCCTGCACTTCCATGCCGGCGACGCCCGCACCGGCCTGCCGGCCTTCGAGGGCCAGGTGGTCATCCTCGACATCCTGCAGTTCTTCACGCTCGAGGAGCAGAACACCCTGCTGACCGCCGCGGCCGCCCGGGTGGCGCCCGGCGGCAAGCTGGTCATCCGCAGCGGCCTGCAGGACGACTCCTGGCGTTTCCGCATCACCGTTCTGGGCGATTATCTGGCCAAAGCCACGCTGTGGATGAAGGCAGCCCCCACCCGCTACCCCACCGCCGGCCAGTTCCGGGAGGTGCTGACCGCCGCCGGCCTGCAGGTGCACATCGAACCCCTCTGGGGCGCCACGCCGTTCAACAACCACCTGATCGTCGGCCGCCGCTAGCGGCCGCGCCGGACCGCCCTGGCGTTTGTGTTTCAACGCCCGGCTCGACAAGCGGGTCCATGTCGACTAGAAAAACGCCGCATGCTGTCCGCCCCACGCTTTCACCCCCTCCTCAGCGCCGCATGGCTCTGGCTGGCCGCCCTCACCGGCGCGTCGGCGGAGTGGCTGGTCTATGAACTGCGCTTCACACCCGAAGCCGGCTCGGTGAACTTCAGCTTCTACAGCGGCGCCTACGTCATTGCGCCGGTCCAGGGCGGGCCGGCCAGCGTCGTGCTGACCACCGAGGAAGGCGGCCGCTTCTACGCCGTCGCCGAAAGCAGCGGCAAGTTCTTCGTCGCCGCCAACGCCGTGACCCGCAAGGCGGTGTTTTCCGCCGCGGCGCTGAGCCGCACCTCCCAGGCCTTCTACAGCGCCGCCGGGCCGCTGAACCGTTCGCTGCTCCTGCACGGCCCGTCCGGCGCGCGCTCCTGGCGCGTTGCCGAGACCCTCAGCGGCCGGCTGCTCGCCACCGACGACGAATCCGAACGCGGTCCGTCGCCCGACGGCTCCTTCGGCGTGGTCGGCGAAGCGCAGATCCGCGGCAGCCTGCGCGAGGACCTGAGCCTCAACACCTCCCTCCAGTGCACCACCCAGGAAAGCGCAACCGCCTACCTCCTGGAACTGCTGGAAAAGTATGGCTACGGCCCCGACGGCGGAGATGCCGGTGCGGAGCCGGCCGTCAGTCCGCCGCTCGAGCCGGCGGTCATCGACCCCAGCCTTTTCCCCGCCGCCACCCAGCCGGAGGCGACCGCCGCCCCCTGATGAAAAACATCCGCCAAGCCCTGGTGCAAAGCCTGGAGGCCGCGGGAGTGGCGGGCGTGCCCCTGCCGGCCGCCACCCCGGGCACGTCCGTGATCGGCCAGCTGCTCGACCTGGGCGGCCTGGACGAGGAAGCCTTCCTGGCCCAGCTGGCGGCGCGCATCGGCCTCGGCTATGTCGCCAGCCCCCTGCCCGACAGTGCGGACGCGCCGGAAATGAAGCGCCTGCTGCCGCCGCGCGTGGCCCTGAAGCACCGCCTGCTGCCCCTGAAGATCGAGGAGGAGGCCGGCGCCAAAAAGCTCATCGTCGCCGGCTACGACCCGTTCGACCTCATCGGCCGCCAGGCCGTGGCGCGTGAGGTTGACGCGCCGGTGCGCTGGCAGATCGCCCCGCGCAAGCGCCTGCTCAACGCCATGCGCGACTTCTACGGCGTCGGCGCCGACACCTTCGAGGAGATCCTGCGCGGCCGCGATGTCGACGGCGCGGACCTGGAACAGCGCGACGAGGCCAACATCATCGACGCCGACGACGAGGAGGCCTCGGTGGTCAAATTCGTCAACACCGTCATCCGCGAGGCGCTCGAGCAGCACGCCACCGACATTCACGTCGAGCCGATGGAGGACAAGCTGCGCATGCGCTACCGCATCGACGGCCGCCTGCGCGAGGTGCCGGTGCCGGAGAACATCAAGGCCCTGCAGCAGTCCGTGATCGCCCGCCTCAAGGTCATGGCCAAGCTCGACATCGCCGAGCGGCGCCTGCCCCAGGACGGCCGCATCAACCTGCAGGTCGGCGGCCAGTCGATCGACGTCCGCGTCGCCACCATCCCGAGCGTCGAGGGCGAAAGCGTGTCGCTGCGCCTGCTCGGCCAGGAGAAGTTCAACCTCGACCGCCTGCGCATGGAGGCCGACCTGCGCGGCGAGGTGGAGCTGCTGCTGAAGAAGCCGAACGGCATCATCCTGGTGACCGGCCCCACGGGCTCCGGCAAGAGCACGACCCTGTACACCTTCCTCAGCCAGCTCAACACCGAGCACCGCCGCATCGTCACCATCGAGGACCCGGTGGAGAACAAGCTGCCGGGCGTGGTGCAGATCGCCGTGCGGCCGGAGATCGACCTCACCTTCGCCACCGGCCTGCGCAGCATCCTGCGCGGCGATCCCAACGTCGTCATGGTCGGGGAAATGCGCGACCTGGAGACGGCGGAGATCGCCATCCGCGCCGCGCTCACCGGCCACCTGGTGTTCTCCACCCTGCACACCAACGACGCCATCGGCGGCATCATGCGCCTGGTCGACATGGGCGTGGAGCCCTTCCTGGTGGCCAGTTCGGTGCGCGCCTTCATCGCCCAGCGCCTAGTGCGCGTGCTCTGTCCCGAGTGCCGGGAGCCCGAACCCGACGCTGCGGCCAAACTCGCGGAACTGGGCTACAGCGGTCCGCTGCGCAGCCAAGTGTACCGCGCCCGCGAGAACGGCTGCGAGGCCTGCCGCAGCACCGGCTACAAGGGCCGCATGGCGCTGTACGAGCTGGTGCGCCTGACCCCGGCCATGGGCGAACTGATCACCCACAAGGCCAGCTCCCAGCAGCTCCTGCAGCAGGCCTACCGCGACGGCTACCGGCCCATGCGCGAATACGGCGTGCGCAAGGTGCTGGCCGGCAACACGACCATCGAGGAAGTCATCAGCGTCACCGTCGGCGAGGCGGAACAGTGACGAACCCTGACGCGCCCGTCCATGCCCACCTTCGCCTACCAAGCCACGGACGCCACCGGCCGCGATGTCAGCGGCACGCTTGAAGCGGTTGACCGGGCCGCGGCGGTGCGCCAGCTGACCGGCGGCGGCCTGCAGCCCTTCAAGATGGCGGAAACCTCCGCCGCGGCCGGCCGCAAGACCGCCGGCGCCGACAAGGCGGCCGCCGAGGCGGACAGCGACGCGCCGGTCAAACTCAGCGGCGGCCAGCTCCAGCTGTTCGCCGAGGAGCTGGCCGAACTGCTCGAGGCCGGCATGCGCCTGGAAGCCGCGCTCAAGCTCATGGAGGGCAAGGGCACCGGCGGCACCCACAGCCGGATCGCGCGCCGCCTGGGCAACCTGATCCGCGAAGGCCACCCCTTCAGCAGCGCCCTGCGCAAGTCCTCGGCCTCGTTCGGCGAGCTGTTCTGCGCCGTCGCCGCGGCCGGGGAGGCCGGCGGCTCGCTGGCGACCGCCATGCGCCGCCAGGCCAGCTACCTGGGCAGCGTGCGCGAGATGCGCAGCCAGGTCGCCGTCGCCCTCATCTACCCGAGCTTCCTGTTCGCCTCGGCGATCGGCGTCACGCTGCTGTTCACCACCTTCCTGATTCCGCGGCTGAGCCTGATGATGTCGCGCATGAAGAACGGCGTGCCCAAGGGCATCCAGATCGTGCTCGCCATCTCCGACTTCACCAAGCAGTACTGGTGGCTGATCCTGGCCCTGCTGGCCCTCGTCGGCCTGCTGTTCTGGGCCTGGGCGCGTTCGCCGGCAGGCCGGCCGGTCTGGGACCGCACGCAGCTGCGCCTGCCGCTGATCGGCAACGTCCTGCTGACCAGCTTCCACACCCAGTTCCTGGAGACGCTGGCCAGCCTGTCGAGCGGCGGCCTGCCCCTGCTCAAGGGCCTGGAGCTGGCCTCGCGCATCTCCTCCAACGTCCACATCCAGCAGCAGTTGGAGCACGTCATCGCCAGCGTTCGCGACGGCGCCTCGCTGTCGCGCGGCCTCGAAAAAACCGGGCTGTTCCCGCTCAAGCTGCTGGAGATGGTGCGCATCGGCGAGCACACCGGCGACCTCAGCGGCACCCTGCGGCGAACCGCCGAACGCTGCGGCAAGGAACTGGCCAAGAGCCTGGAGAAGATGATGGCGCTGCTGCAGCCGGTGATCATCCTGATCATGGCCGGCCTCGTCGGCGTCATGGCCTACATGATGATCTCGGTCATCTTCGAAACCGTCTCCTCGCTCAACGCCCGCGGCCGATAATTCCCGGATTTTTGCATGACGAAGGCCGAACGTTTTGACATCCTCGCCACTCCAATCCTTACCCCCGTGCAGCGCCAGGCCGGCGCTGGCACCCCGACCCCCGCCCGCTCCATGAACATCCGCACCCTCGTCGTTTCCCGCGCCCGCGCCGCCTTCACCCTCATGGAGATGATGCTGGTGCTCGCCATCATCGCCGTGCTCATCTCCATCGGCGCCGTGATGCTCACCGACGTCCAGGGCGGCGCCGAAATCACCGCCGCCCAGGCGCACATCGGCACCATCAAGACCGCCGTCATCCAGTACAAGACGCTCAACCGCAACCTGCCGGGCAAGCTCGAGGACCTGGTGACGCCGCCGGGCAACGCGCGGGTGAAGAAGCAGCTGCTTGAGGAAAGCGGCATCACCGACCCCTGGGGCTCCAAGTACCAGTACCGCAGCCCGGGCCGCAAGACCGGCCAGGCCTATGACATCTACTCGATGGGCCCGGACAAGAAGGACGGCAGCCAGGACGACGTCTACGCGGACTGATCCGCCTCCGCCGCACCCCCATGAAGACGTCGGCCGCCAGACCCCGGCGCCAGGGTTTCACCCTGCTGGAGATGGTCATGGTGATGAGTGTCATGGTGCTCATCATGGCCATCGGCTTCACCAGCTTCAGCATCTTCGACCAGGAGGATCCCCTGGACAAGCCGGCGCAGCAGCTCGTCCAGATGTCCAAGTTCGCCCTGCAGTCCGCCGTGCTCCAGCACCGCGGCATGACCATCGCTTTCGATGAAGAGGGCTTCAGCGTGCCGGGCGCCGGCGCCGGGCCGGGCGTGCGCCAGACCCTGCCGGCGGGCATGAAGCTGTTCATCCACCGGCTCGGCGGCAAGGGCTGGGAGAAGGCCGAAGGCCACCGCTGGCCGTTTGGCGAACAGGGCATCTGCGAGCCGGTGCGGGTGCGGTTTGAAACCCCGACTGCCGCGCGCGAGATCGCCTTCCACCCCCTGACCGGAGGCCCGGTGGAATGACCGCCCGACCCGCACGCCCCCCGCGTCCGCGCGCGGCCGGCATGACCCTGCTGGAGGTCGTGCTGGCCCTGGCGGTGTTCAGCATCGCGGCCCT
>CAYYJK010000014.1:5999-25893 GCA_964472185.1 uncultured Prosthecobacter sp. | reverse complement strand
AAGCTGGTCGGCATCGTGCACGAGATCAAGGAGCCGAGCCGGCGCGTGCTTGAGGGCAAAGAGGCGACCGCCGCCCTCGGCTGAACGCCTGCACAGCAGTTTTCCGGCCATTTGCAGTCCGGTTCCTGAGGGCCGTTGTGTGATGGACGGCCCGATATTTCCCCTGTTGCGAATGGCGGCGAATGGCGGACTTTGAATGCGCTGTTTCGAGGCGTCCGCGCGGATGACTCCGGAACCGCCTTGAGGAGGTCAGCTCATGAGTGACGATCTTGCCGCTGAGCCAGTTGCCACGCCTGCCTCCGGGGCGGACCATGGCCCGGGTGGTTACCCGAGCCTTGAACAACTGGGGCAGCTGCTGCCGCATTACGAACTGCAGCGACAGATCGGGTTGGGCGGCATGGGCGCCGTCTACCTGGCCCGTCAGCCGTCGCTGGACCGGTGGGTGGCAATCAAGGTGCTGGCACCGTCCATGGCGCAGCATCCGGAGGAGGAGGTGCGCTTCATCAAGGAGGCCCGCGCCATGGCGCGGCTGATGCACCCCCACATCGTCGCGGTCTTCGATTTCGGCCGGACCGACGCGGGGCATCTCTACCTGGTCATGGAGTATGTCGAGGGGCGCGACCTGCACTGGCGCACGCGCGCCGGCGAAATCACGCCGGAACGGGCCCGGCTGGTGATTGCCCAGATCTGCGAGGCCCTGCAGTTCGCCCATGAACACGGCGTCGTGCACCGGGACATCAAACCCGCCAACATCCTCATCACATCCGACTGGCAGGTCAAGGTGGCCGATTTCGGCCTCGCCCGGGAAGGAACCCTGCTGGCCGGCATCGATGAACCGGAGTACGGGACGCCGGACTACTCCGCGCCCGAGCGGTTCATCACGGGCATGCCGATCGATCACCGGGCGGACATTTATTCGCTGGGCGTGGTGATTCATGAGATTCTCACCGGCCTGACCCCCCGGGCCGCGGGTACTTTGGCGGGCCAGGGGCTGCCGGAAGGCTTTGCCGGCGTGCTTTCCAAATGCCTGATGCACGACCCAGCCAGGCGTTATCAGAGCGCCGGTGAGGTGCGCGCCGCCCTGCTGGCCGAGGCGAAGCCGGGCGCCCCGGTTAAGTCGGGGCCGGCGCTGCCGCCGCCTTCCCGGCCGGCTGAACGGCGGCCGGTGCCGTCGATGCGCCGTCTGCCCGCACGGGGGCGGGTGGCCAATGTCGGCTGGGGCATGTGCTGCGTCGCAGCGCTGGGCGGGCTGACATGGCTGGTCTGGCGGGACCATTATCAGCCGCTGAAGTCGGAGCAGGGGGGCGACGGGGCGGTCGCGATGGCCGGGCCGGTTTTCGAAAACCCTGCCGAAAGGCTTGCCAAAGCCCCCCCGGAAGTGCTTCAAGAGTCGCCTGCCATGAAAAACGCCGTTCCCGCCGCCCTCCTGCTCGCCGCCTCGACCGCCTTCGGGGTGGATTATCAAAGCCAGGTGGTGCCCATCCTGCGCACCAAGTGCTACGACTGCCACAGCGTCGCCAAAGGCAAGGAGAAGGGGGATGTGGCGCTGGACACCCAGGAGAAACTCTCCGCCCACATCGGCCCCGGCCAGCACATCGTGCCCGGTGAACCGGCGAAAAGCACCATGCTGATCATCTGCAAGCTGCCGGACGACGATGAGGACGTGATGCCGCCGAAGGGCAAGAACCGTCTGACGGCCGACGAACTGATGACCCTTGAGACCTGGATCAAGGAGGGGGCGACCCTGGCGGCCGGCTCCAAACCGGCCCCGGCTCCCGCGGCCGCTTCCACCAGCTGGACCAGCAACGACGGCAAGACGATCGAGGCCACTTTTGTGGCTCTGGAGGGCGCCAACATCAAGCTGCGCCTGACCGCCACCGGCGTGGAGTACACCTTCCCGCTCAGCCGGCTGTCTGCGGAGAGCCAGGCGCAGGCCAAAGCCGCCGCCAAGTAAGAACCTCCGCACCGCGGCCCGCACCTGTTTTCCTTGACGGAGGCAGCGGGCTGCTAGCGGGCCGAGCCTGCCTCCAGGGCGGCCAGTTTCTTTTCCAGTTCCTTGAGACGCTCCAGCATCTCAGGAATTTTGGCGCTGGCAGCCAGTTGGCGGCGGCCTTCCATGAGCGGCTTGGCCGGGAAGCCGGTGTAGGCGCCCGGCTCATGCAGGCTCTTGGTGACCCCGGATTTGGCCAGCAGGGTGACTTGATCGGCGATTTCGAGGTGGCCGGCGATGCCGACCTGGCCGGCGATGGTGACGTAGTCGCCGATGCGGGTGCTGCCTGAAATGCCCACCTGCGAGACGATCACGCAGTGCCGGCCAATGATCACGTTGTGGGCGATCTGCACCAGGTTGTCGATCTTGGTGCCCTCGCCGATCCAGGTGCGGCCAAAGCGCGCACGGTCGATGGTGGTGCAGGAGCCGATTTCAACGTCGTCGTCGATCTGGACAATGCCGACCTGCTCGACCTTGGAGTGGCGGCCATGGGTGAATTCGTAGCCGAAACCGTCCGAGCCGATCACCGTGCCGCTGTGAATGATCACGCGGTCCCCGATCCGGGAGCGTTCCTTGATCGTGCAGTTGGCATGCAGGACGCAGTCGGCACCCAGCCGGCTGCCGTGGCCGACAAAAGCGCCGGCGTGGATGGCGGTGCCGTCGCCGATGGCGACGTCGTCCTCAATGACGGCCCCGGGGCCGATCGAGACGCGCAGCGGATCGAACTGGGCGGAACTCGCCACGACGGCGGCGGGGTGCACGCCCGCCTGGAAGGCGCGTGCGGGCGGCCCAAAGTGGCGGATGACGCTGGAGAAGGCCAGGGTCGGATTGTCGACCCGGATCACCGCCAGCCCCTCGGGCGTCTCGTTGAAATCGCGCGCCACCAGCACGGCCGTCGCCCGGGTGGTGCGCAGCGCCGCCTGGTAGCGGTCGTTGCCCAGGAAGGTGACTTCCCCAGGGCCGGCCTCGCTGATCGAGTTCAGGCCGGTCACCACGCCCTCTGGCGCCCCTTGGACCAGTTCACCGCCGACCAGTTCGGCCAGACGCTGATGCGTGATGCTAGTGCTCATGTGCAGGCATAAAGAAGAAGGGCGCGCCGAATGTCAATCCGGCGCGCCCTTGAAACGTCAAGAAATGTCAGGGCTTCTTGGCCTCGGCCGGTTTGGCGCCGGCGTTCTTGTTGAGCTCGGCAATGATCTGGTCGGTGATGTCCACGGCGTCCTTGTAGTAGATCAGCACCGGCACGGTCGAGAGGCTCATGCCGGACTTGTCGAAGACGAAGTCGTACCCTTCACCCTTCGCCTTGTCGCGGACGACGACCAGGATTTCGTCGTAGATGGCGCGGCGGATCTGCACGTCCTCCTGCTTGAGCTGGCCGGAGCGGCGGTTCTGCTGCTCGCCGATCTCCTGCTCGCGGGTGCGAAGCTCCTTGGCCTTCTCGTCGAATTCCGCCGCCTTCTTGGCGCGCGCCGCCTGGGTCAGGATGGGGTCGCTGGCCTCCTTGCGCAGCTTCTGCATCTCGTTCATCAGGCCCTTGTAGCCCTCCCACTTGTCGCTCATCTCCTTCTGGGCCTTGTCGACGTTCGCCTTGAAGCGGTCGGCGGCCTCCTTGGTCTTGTGGAATTCCGAGAAGGCTTTGGACATGTCCACGACGCCGAACTTGAGGTCGGCGGCGGCGGCCGATAGGCCGGCGAACATCAGGGCAAGAATCAGGGAGCGGATCATAGAGGGGACTGAGTGGGGCGGTCGGGGATTTTGTTCAATGGCCGCAGTCGGATCAGAACTTGTAGCCCATGTTGAACTGGAAGCGCGGGCTGTCGCCGGTGAATTCGTCCTTCACCAACGGCAGGCCCAGGTCGAGGCGGATGGGGCCGACCGGCAGGAACATGCGCAGGCCGATGCCGATGTTCGAGTAGACTTCGCCGTCGCCGACGATCGGGCCGCCGTTGCGGACCTTGGTCGTCGGATTGCGGCCGCTGGCGCCGGTGACGTCGGTTTCGATCATGCCGACGTCGTAGAACACGGCGCCGCGCACCTTCTCGATGATCGGGAAGGAGTATTCGATGCTGGCATACAGCGACATGTTGCCGCCGACCGGTTCGCCGCTGCTGTCCTTGGGACCGGCTTCGCGGTAGTCGTAGCCGCGCAGGTTGTTGGCGCCGCCGAGGAACAGGCGCTCAAAGATCGGCACGTCGGACGAGCCGGTGCCGCTGGAGCCCCAGCCCTGGGCGACCCGAGCCGCGCCTTCGATGCTGAGGATGGTGTCACCCGGCAGCGAGAAGAACTGCTGGCCGGCGAGGCTGGCGCCCCAGACTTCGACATCGCCGCCCAGGCCCGACGCCATCAGGCCGGCTTCCAGCTTGTGACCCTTGCGGGTGATGAAGACGCTGTCGCGGGTGTCGTGCACCAGGCTCAGGTCGATCTTGCTCTGAACAAACTCGCCTTCCTCATCGCGCAGGATCTGGGTCGGGTTCTCGTCCTCTTCGACGTCGAGGTCGATGCGCTGCAGCGTGTAGGTCGCCTCCGCATAGGCGTGTTCGCCGAGCGGCTTGCGCAGGCCGATGGCGGCGCCAAAGTTGGTCTGCTCAAAGCGGTCCGACAGGTAGAACATGTTGCGGTAGAACAGCTCGGTGGTCAGCGCCAGCTTCTGGCCCATGAACCACGGCTCGGTGAAGGAAAGGTTGAAGTCCTGGCGGCGCGGGCCGTAGCGGATGTTCATGTTGAAGCGCTGGCCGGCGCCGCGGAAATCGCCCCAGTCAGTGATGTCGAAGTTGGTCTGGGTGACGTCGATGAAACCGACGATGCTGTCGATCGAGCTGAAGCCGGCGCCGAAGTTCACGGAGCCCGTGGGCTTCTCGGTGACGTTCACTTCGATGTCCTTGAAGCCGTCGACCTCGGTGCTGACCGGGCGGACCGTCAGCGGGTTGGCTTCACCCGGGCCTTCGAAGTAGTTCAGGTTCTGCAGGCGGGTCTGCGCCGTCTCCACCTGGACGGTGTTGAGTTCGTCGCCGGGAGCGAACGGCAGTTCGCGGCGGATGACCTCGTCCTTGGTCTTCATGTTGCCGCTGATGTTGACCTTGCGGATGAAGGACTTGCCGCCCTCGAACACGCTGAAGGCAACGTTGAGCTTGCCCGGTCCGGCGTCGGACAGGCGGGTCTCGACGCGGGCGTCGGCGTAGCCGCGGGAACCGTAGTAATCCTGGATCATCTTCTCGTCGCCGCGCACGTCGCTGCCGGAGTAGGGGAAGCCGGCCTCAGTGCGGATGGCGGGGGTCAGTTCGTCCTGGGAGAAGACGGTGATGCCTTCCAGCGCGACCGCGGCAACTTCGTACTTGTCGCCTTCGGTGATTTCAAAAACCAGGGCTACCTTGTCGGCGCTCACCTCTTCGCGGCGGTAGCCGACCTTCACGTACACATAGCCTTCGTCCTGGTAGGCCTGCTCGATCTTGCGGACGTCTTCAAGCACCGCCTGGTTGTCGAGCTTGCCCGCCTTGCCCCAGAGGCGCCAGAAGGTCTTTTCTTTCGAAGTCAGCTTGGTCCGCAGCTTGCGGTCGCTGATCGCCTGGTTGCCTTCAAAGCGGATGTCGCCAATCAGACCGCGGCCGCCTTCTTCAACCTTGAACAGCACGCTCGAGAAGCCTTCCTTGGCGGACGGGGTCACGTCGTAGGTCACCGTGATGTCCGAAAAGCCCTTCTTCTGGTAGAGTTCGAGGATCTTCTGCTGGGCGGCGCTCAGCTTCGCGTCATCCACCGGATCGCCGACCTTCACTTCGATCTCCTTGCGCAGCTTGTCGTTGTCGATGGCCGCATTGCCCAGGAAGCCGATTTCGCCGATGCCGCCGCGGCCCGACAGGGTCACGATCACTTTGACGCCGCCGGCGACGTTCGCGGACTTGATGTCGACGTTCTCAACCGCCCCGGTTGCATACAGTGTGCGCAGGTCGCGCTCCACGGACTCGTCCGTGTAAGGTTCGCCCACCCGGGTGGACATCTGGGCGCGCACGCGGTCGGGATCCATCGTCGACGGCCCCTGGAAGATCACCTCGACTTCACGGACGATCTGTCGTCCGGCCGCGGCCGGCGATTCGAGCGAAACCTGGGCCTGGCTGCTGCCGATGGCAGTCACCGTGACAAATGCGGCCACCAGCAGCGGGCGGAACGCGTGAAGAGGGGAGGTGAAGACTCCAGGGATCATAACAGCGTGGATGAAGTTCGGGAGAACGGGAACAGGCTCCGGGCGGTTCCGCCGGAGTCGCGCAGTAATGCTGACCATCGCAATGGGCGTCAAGGTCTAAAACAGCATTCGCTGCAAAGCGCACCGTGGCAGAATGGAGGTGGATTGGTGCGGGGAGGGGCTTTGATTCAGTCTGGTTTCTAGCCTTATGGATGATTCAATATGGTATAAAATACTGATTAAAAATAAGAAAAATATTGAGCAAAGGCGCTGATTTTTGTAAAAACACCCACGCTAAGGTTTGATCGCAAAACAACGGGGGTCTTTCGTTATGAGCCATCAACGAATGTCTGGGGTTTCGGGTGGGTGCCCGAGTTTGCAGCGCCTCCGTCGCTGGCGCTGGCCGGTCTGGTTGCAGAGCCTGCTGCTGCTGGGCTGGTCGCTCTGCCCGCCGTGGACGGCGCGGGGCGAGACGGTGGAATGGACTGGCGGGACTTGGCACATCCATGGCAGCCCGCAAACCTGGGAGGGAATCTGGAGTTACCAGGATTTTGTGCCCGATGCCGACGGCGACGGCCTGCCGGATGAGTTGGATCCCTATCCCGGTGAAGCGCACAACCGCAGCTGCCTGTTCCCCGGCGGCGTCTGGGCCATCGACGGCCAGGAGCGATACTTCGAATCGGCATGGTTCGATGCTTTCGACGGCACGCTGGCGGATGCGGACGGCGACGGCCTGCCGGACCTGCTCGATCCGCATCCCCAAACCCAGCACAATCTGAGCGCCTGGTTTTCCGGAGGCACCTGGGTGGTCGACGGCGTGCTGTGCTTCTGGGAGGGCCTGTGGTTGCCCTGCGCCGATGAATCGAGCACCCTGCCGGATGCCGATGCCGACGGGCTGCCGGACCTCCTGGATGCGCATCCGCAGGATGCCGGGAACCACTCCTTCTGGTTCAATGGCGGCATCTTTACCCGCAACGACCTGACCCTGGCCCTGCGTGCCGGATATTACGCCGGTTCGGCCGCTGATGCCAATGGCGACGGCCTGCCGGATGCCCTGGAAGACCTCTTCCTCCATCCGTCCAACTACGGCACGCTGCAGCATTGGCCCGGCGGCACCTTCCTCATCCACGGCGAATGGAACACCTACGGCCCGGTGGGCTACTTCGCCCCGGAAGCGGCGGATCGCGACGGCGATGGCATTCCCGACGAACTGGATGCGGCACCGGACGACACCTGGAACGGCAGTTATTTCCAATGGCAGGGCGGCCAGTTCCGCGTTCACGGCGTCTTGTGCGATTTTTCGCCGGGCTGGTATGGCGGCGACTGCCAGGATGCCGATGGCGACGGGCTGCCCAACGGGGCGGATCCGCTGCCGTCCGATCCCGACAACAACAGTGCCTGGTGGGCTGGCGGCACTTTCCTGGTCGATGGCGCCTACCAGGAGTTCCCCGGCCAGTGGCAACAGGCCAACGCCGGGGACGCCGATCAGGATGGTTTGCCCGAAGATCTGGACCCCTATCCCGGCGATGCCCAGAATCCCGCTCCGGAGCCGGTCTTCACCTGGGCGGGCGGCACCTTCATCATCGACGGCGCCGAGAGGGTCTTTGCTGCCGGCAGCTATGAGGGCGGCTGGGCGGATGCGGATGGCGACCTGATCCCCGACAGCCTGGACCCCTGGCCCGCCGACGCGGCCAACAACAGCGCGTGGTGGAGTGGCGGCAACTGGGTGGTGAACGGCGTCGCCCAAGCCTTTGCCGCCTGCTGGCATCGGGCCAATGCCGGGGATGCGGACCAGGACGGCATTCCCGAGGATCTCGATCCTTACCCCGGCGATCCGCTGAACCCCGCGCCGGCGCCGCCCCAGACGTTTTATTGGCAGGGAGGCGTCTTCCGCATCCATGGCGTGGAGCAGGTTTTTGAGGCGGGCCTGCGCGAAGGCGTCTGGGCGGATGCCGATGGCGACCTGCTGCCCGACAGTCTGGATCCGTGCCCGGGTGATGCCGCCAACAACAGCGTCTGGTGGGCGGGAGGCACCTGGCTGGTCCACGGCCAGGAGGCGGTGTTTGACGCGCGCTGGCAGCGCGCCGACAGCCCGGAGGGCGACGGCGATGGTCTGCCGGACGATCTCGACCCGCTGCCCGGGGATCCCTGGAACGGCAGCGGCTGGTACTGGCCGGAAGAGCCGCAGCTTTGCATCCGCATCAACGACCAGGACCACACCTTCATCCGCCAGCTGTATCTGACACCCAGGGCCGATGCGGATGCCGACGGCATTCCGGACGTGGCGGATCCGCTGCCGCAAGATGCCTACAATGGCAATGACAGCGACGCGGACGGCCTGTGCGACAGTGTCGAGGTGCTGTATCCGGGGGTGCTCAACCCGCAGTATGCGGAGGATGTTCTGCAGGAGCGCGCGGACGGGGTGTCTTACCTCCGGGCTTACGAGTACAACGGGCGGGCGCGCGACGCCGGCCGGGCCGATCTGATGCTGGCGCTTGATGCGCCGATTCCCGCCGAGCGTGACAGCGATCAGGACACCATGAGCGACCGCTTTGAGGCCCGCCACGGCTTGAACCCCTTCGACGAGAACGATGCCGTGGACAGTTTCACCGCGGACTGTGCGCTCAATGCGGAGAAGGCCGCCTGGGCTCGTTCCCCGTGGGAGCCGGTGACTCCGGAGGAGTACACAACCGTGACGGGTCAGGATTGGAGTGACTTTGTCACTCACCACAACGATTCGCTGAGCTATGCGGAAAACGACTGGGATGGCGACGGGGTCAGCAACCGCGACGAAGTGCTGATCTTCCGCACCTCGCTGCGGCAGGCGGCAAGCCGGCCGACGGAAGCCGCGTTGCTCGAGGCCATGATCGCCGGCCGGGTGTCGCAGACCACCCTGCTCAATCATCAGTTTCTCCTGCCCGTGCAGGACAGTTGCGGGTGCTCGGCCTCCGGCTGCCCCATCCAGGGTTGCTACTGCTCAAACGGCGGCTGCGTGCCGGTCGAAGAGGCGCCGCCACCGGCGACGCCGGCTGCGTGCGGGTGCGGTTACACCTTGATGACGCCGAGCCAGTGCGGTTGCGCGAGTTCGCAAAGCTGCTCGACCAGCACCCCCTGCACGCCCTTGGTCGGCGTTGACGAAGCCCTGCCGCCGCCGCCCTGCGCCTGCCCCAATTACAACCCATCCGTCGGCAACGCCTGCGGCTGCAGTCAGCAGTGCTACGGCGAGATGAATGATCCGAACTGCCGGCACCGCAGCATGGACTGCGCGTGCATTTTCGCCGGTCTCTGCACTTCCAAGCCGCCCGTCTACGATGCCGAAGGGGTGGAGATCGTCCCGGGAGTCCTTTGCCAATGCGCCTACAACTGCGATGCCGGCGCGCCGTCCCGCTACGGCTGCACCTGCGGCTGCACAAGCTGCCCCTCAAGCACCTACCCCGCCACCTACGCCCAAGGCTGCCCCAATCCCACCTTCGCGCTCGATCCCAACCAGATCAAAATCGGAAATTTGCCGTGCGACCCCGTCGTCACAGTGGAGATAACGGGGTACAGACGCGGCACATTCAATGCGCCCGGCGCTGTGTCGCCCGATGGAACCTACGGCAAAGAAACCGTGTTGCTGGAGAACGCAGATCGTGATGAGGGCAGCGACACGCAACGAGATTTGGACACACCTACACTCGACAAAGCCAACGATGATGATCTTGTGAAAGTAGTCCTCTCATTCCACGCAAACGTGAAACCTTCAGGCGTTGGACTGAAGCTCAAGCATGAAGGCATGAAGGTTGATGGCACGAAAACAACCTTCGACTCAGCCGTTGTTCGCGAGGGTGCGAGCCGTCTGAACTTCTACGATGATCAAGGAAACAAGCTCACCGAAGCCGACTTGAAAATTGATGATCTGGCGAATCTAGGCAGTGGCTACATGGCCAAAATCGTTACCGCTGGAACGCTCACGTTGTTCATTGAAGGTGCCGACGATTTTGGAATGGTGGGCACATCGGATCAAAGCTCGACCAACGCGAAATACATGGGAGGCGCGTTGCTGACTCTTGAAATGACTGGTGCAGGTGCAGCAGTCGACAGCGGCCCTCGGCTCCTCGTTTTTCGTGGTGGCTTCTTCCGCTATCATCAACCCGACTTGCAACCAGGAGAGATCGGAACGCTTGAGTTTTGCGACGGCAAAGGGCGGATCACCGACACCAACACCGACTACGGCTCAGTCATCAAGTCTTGGTCTGGCAGAAGTGGGAAGACCACAGGAGGTGACTATGACGAGCCAGGTGATAATGGACACATCCCGCCCGGCTGGCGATACATCTACAAGCGCAACGACTTCGCTGCGACGCAGCGAAACATAGAAGAGGGAGCAGGCAATGACATGATCGTTCGACAAGGCAACTACTGCCGATGGCTGCAAGATGACAGCGCGACCGGCTATGCGACCAGCTACTTGTATAGGCAAAGCGTCGCGGCAGACTGTGCCATTGGGAAGCCTTCAATGCCGACAGTTACCTCCGATTCGGGCCAGACTGTCATGTTCAAGTTCCAAACCGAAGTCATCCCGCCCAACACATCGGGGCGGTCGGAAATCCAGTTCCATCCTGATGGCAAAAAGGATGGCACTGCAGGCTGCATCGGCATCCAGACCTACGCCGCCTGCAAAGAGGTGTATCGCTACCTCAATGACTTCAAAGCGATGAAGCTCAAAGTAGAACTCGGCACGCCATGAAGCCCAAAATGATCATTACTGCTGGAGTTGTTTTTCTCTGCCTCGTGGCAGCCTGCATTTGGTTCTCTCAAGATGTTGTGGATACTGATGCGACTGCGAACGTGCGTGTTGAAACACCGCACCAGACAACTGCAAATCAGAGACCTGTGGCATCCGCTCCAGCAGCCAAGACGACACCGGCATCACCGGCGCAGAGTGAGCGGATCAAGAATCCCACCACAAAGCCAAAGGTGAGCGCTGAGGCAATTACGGAGATCACGCACACTGCAACACAGACGGCAGCGGCATTTGATGCCGCCGTCGATGATCAGACTGGAAAGCGTTCGCGCTGGTTTCGGCAACTCAAGACCTGGCATCAACTGCTTGAAAAGGCTGCACAATCTGGGCTGCGAGAAGACCTCTTTGCTCTGGTTCCCATCACATCGGCGTTTTTTGCTAGAGATCGTGAAGCTGAACCACTCGCCGAACCACTCGATGACTTGCGGCATTGGATGCAACATCCCGCACCGTTTATCATCCGAGAGCTTGCAAAGGCTGCCGCTGAGAATGGGGGGCAGTTCGATGCGGGAACCGCCAGCATTGCAACTCAGGTCTTCTCAGTGCGCGGCTTTGTCTCTGAACCCGATTGGGAAAATGAACGCCTGCCGCTCGATGCAGCAGGAATCCTGATAGCCATGCCGGACAATACTCGAATGTTGGAACAACTACCCGTTGCTCAACTCGCTCATCTCATTCGAAGCCAAAATGCCGACACGTTCTTCCGACGCTACGAGCAGAGCGGTGATGGAATGCCTGTTCTTCGTCAGCGTTACAGCGAAAACCGCACTGCACTCCACGCTAGATTTACTGGCTTGGCTGACAAGGTGGCGGCCTATCAAGCGAGTACACAACAAAAGTAGAAATGCAACGCTACTCCGGCCTGCGATACTGCTCCCCGCCACGCCCGAGCCTGGAGCGTCCCCCTGAAGAACTGGACAGGTCACAAGGACTCGACGGGCACGTTCGTTTTCCGCAGGATTCCGCAGCGCGGGCGTAGCCGCAGCGAAGGATTCCTGCGGAGCGCGCCTGCCTCGCCCGCCTTGTGCGCCCCTCGCCAAGCGGCCCGCCCATGAACGATCCCCAAGACGACGTCAAATGCTGGACCGCTCGCCGCAAGGCCGCTGCGGTGGTCGACATCCTCAAAGGCAAAACCACCGCCGCCGAACTCGCCCGCACCCACGGACTCACCCTCGCTGAGGTCGAGCAGTGGATGGACGACTTCATGTCCATGGGCACCGAGGCCCTGCGTTCGCACCCCCGAGACGCAGAAGCTCGCCACAAGGCCCGCGAAAAGGACCCGCTGGCCAAGATCGGCGACCTGACCATGTAGGTCGAGGTTCTCCAAATCGCCCGGGATTACCTGGGAGCCGAAGCGTAGCGGAGACAGACGAAGTCAAAGTCGCAGCCCGACGCGAACTCATGAACCACGTTCAACAAACCCTGCTCGCGTCGGGCACCCCGGTCTCCGTGGTCAAGCTCTGCCACTGGCTGGGCCTGCCGCGTGCCACCGCCTACTATCAGCCACGGCAGCGCTCTGCCCGCGGCCTGGATGAGGCGATGGTGGCACGCATCCGCGGGCTGCATCAAGAGGAACCCAGTTGTGGCGTGCGCGGCACCTGGAGCCGACTGCGCTTCCGCGATGGCCTGCGAGTCAATCGCAAGAAGGTACACCGCATCATGAATCTCAAGGGCTGGACCCTGCCCAAGCGGCGCACTGGACGCCGTCCGCGGGTGGAAGCCTCGCGCTCGGTCGCAGAGCGCCCCAATCAGCGCTGGGCCACCGACCTGGCTTTGGTGCACTGCGGCCGGGATGGCTGGTGCGTGTTCGTGCCGGTCATTGACTGCTGCACGCGCGAAGTGCTGGGGCAAGCTGTGGAACGCACCGGCCGCGCCAAGACGGCGGAGCGGGCCCTGGAAGAGGCCTTGCTGGCGCGCTTTGGCACGCTGCGCAGTGCTCCGCCTGGCATGCGCCTGCGTCATGACAACGGCCTGGTGTTCGGCTCGCGCCAATACCGGGCGGTGGTCAGCGACTATGGTCTGCAGCAGGAGTACATCACGCCCTACACGCCGCAGCAGAACGGCCTGTGCGAGCGGTTCATCAAGACCTTCAAGGAGGAGCTGTGCTGGACACAGCGCTTCGCCACCCTGGAGCATGCGCGGATGAAGATCCGAGCCTGGATCGACCTCTACAACCACCGGCGCCCGCATCAGGCGCTCAACTACCGAACCCCAACTCAGTACCACCACCTACACCCCACCTCACCATGCCAACTCGCAGCCTGAACATCACAAAAGGCTGTCCAAATCTCAGGGGAGCACTTCATGACCGCCAATCGCATGCGAGATGAGGTTGCTCAAGCCATGGCTGGCGCTGCCATCGAAGAACTGCATACACAAGTGGGACAATGAAAAATTTTTCGTTCGTTTATCTGGCGATCATTCATTTCGCTTTGCCAGTCGGTGCATCTGGCACTGATGCCGATTTGATCGGCATCATCAAAGAGGGGCGAAAATTTGCGATGCTTCCCAGGTATTTGGAGCCGAGTGTGAAGATTGGTTCGAGCACAAATGAAAGCGGCTTGAAGTTGAAAAAGATTCATGCCTTCGGGGCTGTTTTTGTGGGGGATTTGAATTTAATTGGCGAGCAAACTGGCGTGTTTGTGTGGGCTGAAGAGGCGGCGATTGCTCCGCAGGTTGGAGTTGCGATTTTTAAAAAAGCAGCTGAAGCTTTCAGTGGGCATCTTGGAGAAGGGAAAATTATTGCCAATATACCCAATTATGGCGACGCATCAGATGTCCAATCAATGGCCATGCTGTGGTTCATTGGAGTTGATGTTATTTTGTTGCAATTGGATCGTTATCCGTCAAGGGCTGGTATCAGTGTTGTTCGGCGCAGTATGGAGTCCTGGCGCGGCAGCATGGGGGCCGATGAATCGGCTTTTTGGGTGCGAAGGCTGGGCTTGCAAGCGCATGCTGATGCTGAATCGCAACAGCAGCCATTTGGAGGGCGGGCGTCTAATGAGGGGATCGGTGACTTCGGGCTGAATCGCGGCGAATCCCAAGAGGTGCAGGAAACAAAATTTTCCAGCGAGCGATCGGTCCCATTCATGCCATGGAGTGTTGTCGCTGTATTAATCATTGCGGCAATCATAATGCGTGTGGTCTTGTGCAAGCGGCGCTCGTGAGCGTAGGGTTACGTCCTGGCGGGGCGGTTTGAAATTCCGCTATTTCAGGCAAAGAATAATGGTGTCGACTAAATGTGGGGAAAGTTGATCGGCTCGGGTTTGGGGGCGGAGTTTTGTATCTAGTTTGACATTTCTTAAGACTTGACTGTTTGCGGACTGGTGAAATAAGTTTTACACTTAATTTCATTGGTTGAAGTTCCAATGTGGAGCGCAGCCCATCCTCCCTCCCTGAAGAATGAATAGATTATAAGATGCTTGGCGAGCACATGTGTGTGCATTGGCGCAGGCGTTGCTGCGGTGGTTGGGGTTAACTTACACATTCATGAAGACGAGAGGCTTGTTTTTGGGGGCATTGCTTTTTTGGATATCCTTGCTCGATCTTCGAAGCGGAAACTATGCTGATCCACCACCCGGGGAAGTTTGGGGTGGGCATCTCGAGGCGATCGACGAGACACGGGCTCAACTGGCGCAGATTCTGGAGCACGTGCCCTTGGGTGAGGAGGGGCAAGCCTCACCGTGGTTTGCGAAGCTGCAAAAGATCCAGTCGCTGCTGGATCAGGCTGCGGCTTCCAAATGGCAGGCAAGCCTCTTTGCGCTGGTGCCCGGTCTGGTTGACGTCTTGCAGGAACAGGATCCGCCGCCTTTCGTTTCCGCATCCATTGGGCCATTGGCCAACTTGAGCGTTCCGTTGATCGCCACCGCCGGAACCCATGTGGAGCAGCAAAACGGAGCTGTGGCGGCTGCCGAGCTGACCTGCTTCGTGGACCTGTTTGCGGTCAATGGCTTGGTCTCCGAGTCGAATTGGGAGAATCGAAACATGCCGATCGACGCGCCGGGGGTGATGATCCTGGATGCGGCGGCCGTGGTGACGCAGCTCAAAACAAGGCCTTGGCGGCAGGCGAAGCAGTTTCTTAACGAAGCCACAGCGGCTAGCGGCTTTTTTGCCCGTTACACCGGGAGCGGTGACGGCCTTGAGGTGCTCAAGACGAAATACGCGGCCGACCAGGCGACGATTGACGCCAAGTTCAGCGAACTCAAAGCGTGGGCCGATCAGCAGGAGGTGCAGGCTGAAAATGGACACTAACTTCCATCGGCGCGGTGGCGTGCCTGCGAAAGCGCTGTCGCGTCAGGTGGAGTCGACGCGCGGGCGGTTGTCCAAGGTCAATGTCTGGCAGCAGCCCGCTCCGAAGCGGGGGCAGCAGATGCTGGGGGCGGCGAAATCCAGGCTGAATCCTTGAACGAACCCCGGCATGGGCTGCAGGGACTGTTGGCCTGGATCATTCGACGAAACGCCCTTTGGATCGCGGACGATGACGGTGCCGTTGCGGCCGGGCCGAACGACTGATTTTGGGATGCGGATCCGGCTTGTTTTTTGAGGTGAATCAGCTTAATTTATAGGTTGAAATTTGAATAAATATGAAGCCGAATCCTAAGCTGTTGACGTTGGTTTTGCTTGCGGTGCTCGGACTGACCTCGCTGTCGGAGCGGGCGCATGCAGGGATGGTGCTCGGGCTGCTGGTCCTGCTGGCTCTGTGCGAGGCGGGACAAATCCATGACGCGGCGCAGCAGGCTTCCGCCAGCGGGCAGGCGGGGGCTTGGCTGCGAGGGCTGGGCTCGCTGAGCCTTTGGCCTTTTTACTTGGGTGCGATCGTGCTGGCGATGGGCACGCTGCCGCTGAGCGGCATGAAGGGCGGCTGGGTCGCCCGCTGTGCGACCTGCGAGGGCGGCGCCAGTTCGGGCTGCGGGAGCGGTTGCGGCAGCAGCGCGGGCAAGGCGGGTGGCTGTGGGGCCGGTTGCGGCAGCCGGCCCCCGGCGGCTGGCAAGGCGACCGAAGTGGCCCTGCCGCGCCGGCCGCCGGTGCCCGCCGCCGTTCCGGGGCAGCCGCCGGTGCTTGCCCCCAAAATCCTGCCGTCGACCAGCGGCATCAGCCGGACCGGTCGGAGCCTGCCGGCAGGTGCGGGCATGCCGCCGGCGCCCAGTCCGGCCGCTGCATCGGGGCCCGTGGGCCCGCCATCGCCGCCGGTGCCGGCGGTCAAGCCGTCTGAAACCGGCAAAGCGGCGGCGGCACCGGCCGCCAAGACGCCCTGAGGCAGCGGGCTGGAGCCGGCGGCTCAGCGGAACAGTTCGCGGAAGAAGCTGCGGGTCTCCTGGCGCGCGTGGTCGGTCCAGTTCCAGGCCTTGCGAGCGGCGCGTTTGACCGCTCGGGCGGCGCGTTCCCCCTCATTGTCCTCTGTCGCCACCTTGCCCGTCACGCGCGGCGTCCAGTCCTGGAAGGTCACGGCGCCGGTCTCCGCCGAAACCACGACGAAACCGATCTCGTAACCCGTGTCGTCCTTGAGGGCGAGGCCCCATTCCGGGGTGCCGTTCGCCGGATTGGCGGCGAGCTGGTAGTCGATGCTGGCAAAGGTCGCCTGGGCGAGAGCGGCCGATTTGGCGGCGGCGACGCGGGCATCGGCGCTGCGGTAGCGCAGCCGGTTGAAATCGAGGGTGCGACCCGGGACCCGGTCCAGGATGCGTCCGCCGGCGCCGGCGGCGGTGGCTCGCCATTCGCTGCCGTCCAGCTTGACGGTGATGCGCAGCAGGTCGTCGGCACGGAAGGCGTCGCGGGCGTAGGCGGTCCATTCCACGGGTTCGGTCGTGGTGCCGGTGCCCTTGAGCAGCAGCAGGCTTTCGGCCACGCGGGTGCCGAAGCTTTGTCCGACGGCGCGGGGGACTTCCGGATTGGCCTGCAGGCTGGCGAGGCCGAGGCTGAGGGTCAGGGCGGCGAGGGCGAGCGGTTTCATGGCGGAGCGAGCCTAGGGAGATCCCGGTCGCGAATCAAGGCCCTTTGCGGGTTCCGGCGGGGACAAAGACGCCCCGCAGGTTTTCCCGCTTGCGGCAGCGGGTCCTGTCCTGATAATGGCCGCCCTCTGACGCCATGAGCGATTCCCCCCCGAACTCCGAACCCAGCTTTGAACAGGCGATGGAACGCCTGGAGGAGATTGTGGCGCTCATGGAGGGCGATCGCATGCCTCTGGATGAGATGGTGACCAGCTACGAGGAGGGCATGCGCCTGCTGCAGATCTGCCGCCAGCGCATCGATTCCGCACGCCAGCGCGTGGAGGCGATCGCTCTCAACGCCGAAGGCAAGGCGACCCTGGCGCCCTTTGAGCCGGTCAGCGGCGAACCGGCCGACGACAAGCCCAAGGCGGCCCCCCGCCGCCGTCCCGTCCGCCCCGAGGCGGAGCCCGAATCCGACGACATCCGACTTTTTTGACCAACGTGGACACCGACCTGCCGAACATCACTTGCCCCGCCGACCTGAAAGCCCTGCCGCTGGAGAAGCTGCCGGCGTTGGCCGAGAAGATCCGCTCGACCCTGATTGAGACGCTCAGCCAGACCGGCGGCCACCTGGGGCCGAACCTCGGCGTCGTGGAGCTGACGCTCGCCATGCACCGCGTTTTCGAGACGCCGAAGGACAAGTTCGTCTTCGATGTCGCCCACCAGGGCTACGTGCACAAGATGCTCACCGGGCGCTGGGACCGCATCCACACCATCCGCCAGTACCAGGGGCTCAACGGCTTCCTGCTGCGCAGCGAGAGCGAGCACGACTGCTACGGCGCCGGTCACGCCGGCACGGCGCTCTCGGCCGCCCTCGGCATGGCGGCGGCGCGCGATCTCAAGGGCGGCGACGAGCACGTGGTCTGCGTCGCGGGCGACGCCGCCTTCACCTGCGGTCCGGTGTTCGAGGCGCTCAACAACCTGGCCGGGCACACCACCCGGCTGATCACCGTCCTCAACGACAACGAGTGGTCGATCGACAAAAACGTCGGCGCCATCGCCAAGTACTTCAACAGCATCGCCACCCATCCCGGCTTCGCCAGCCTGCATGACAAGGCGGCGAAGTTCGTCGAGTTCATGCTCGGCGGCGGGGCGCGCAAGCTCGCCGAGCGCGTGGAAAACACCGCCAAGGGGCTGATCCTGCCGCAGAGCGAAGGGCCGCACAACCGCAGCACCCTGTTCGAGGAGTTCGGCATCCACTACTACGGCCCGATTGACGGCCACGACCTGCCGCTGCTCATCCAGACCTTCGAGTTCCTGAAGACGCAGAACGAGCCGGTCATCCTGCACGTGCTCACCGAGAAGGGGCGCGGCTACAAGCCGGCGCTGGAAGATCCGCTCAAGTTCCACGGGCTGGGCAAGTACAACGTCGAGACCGGCGAAACGGCTGCCGGCGACAAGCCGACCTACTCGCAGATCTACGGCCGCAGCGTCACCGACTTCGCCAAGGAGGACGAGCGCATCGTCGCGATCACCGGCGCCATGCCGGGCGGCACGGGCCTGATGTGCTTCAAGCAGGAGATCCCGGAGCGCTACTTCGACGTCGGCATTGCCGAGGAGCATGCGGCGCTGTTCGCCTGCGGCCTGGCCACGCAGGGCCTGCGGCCCTTCCTGACCATCTACTCGACCTTCATGCAGCGGGCGATCGACATGATCATCCATGACATGGCCATCCAGGATCTGCCGGTGCGGCTGTGCATGGACCGCGGCGGCCTGAGCGGCGACGACGGCCCGACGCACCATGGCCTGTTCGACATCTCCTACCTGCGCGGCATCCCCGGCCTCGTGCACATGCAGCCCAAGGACGAGGACGAGTTCGTCGACATGCTCTGGACCATGGCGAACCACGACCGGGGCCCGATCGCCATCCGCTACCCGCGCGGCAACGGTCCCGGCGTGACGCCCAAGGCCCGACCGCAGCTCCTGGAGATCGGCAAGGCGGAGGTGGTGGCGGACGGCAGCGACGTCCTGCTCATCGGCCTCGGCGACATGTTCGCCACTGCGGAGCAGGCCAAGAAGGTTCTGGAGGCGAAGGGGCTGTCCGTGGCGCTCATCAACCCGCGCTGGATCAAGCCGCTCGACGGCGCGGCGATCGAGACGCACGCCCGCAAGGTCCGGGTCGTGTGCACCCTCGAGGACCACGTGCTCATGAACGGGTTCGGCTGCGGGGTCATCGAGCACCTCTCGGAAGCCGGCATCACCACGCCGGTGGTGCGCGTCGGCTGGCCGGACGCCTTCGTTGAGCACGGCACGCCCGCGATTCTGCGCAAGAAGCACGGACTGACGGTCGAGGCGACGGTCGAGAAGATCCTGGCGAAACTGGCCTGATCGGCGGGCCGTTTCAGGCGCCGGCTCGCAGCCAGCGCCGGGCCAGCAGCCAGAGCAAGGCCGGCAGCAGGGCGCTCAGCGCCAGGGCGCCGGCCGGGCTCTCGTGGCCGAAGGCGCCGATGCCGGCAAAGGCAAAGCCCAGGGGCAGGGAGCCGCAGACGAGCGGCAGGACGAAGCTCCGCCAGGGCAGGCCGACCAGGCCGGCCAGGCAGGCCACGGCTTCCGGCAGCACGGGCAGCCAGCGCGACAGCGCGATCAGCCAGCCGCGGCTGCGGGTGAACAGGGTCTCGCCGCGCTGCAGGGCGTCCGCGCCGGCAATCCAGAGGGCCAGCGGCCGGCCGAAGCCGCGGCAGAGCGCGTAGGCCAGCAGGCCGGAGAGCAGGGAGCCGCCGGCGGCGATGAAGCCGCCCAGCCACCAGCCGTACATCCAGCCGAGCGCGGACATGACGATCGTGCTCGGTATGGGCAGGACGATGTCGGCGGTCAGCAGCATCACGCCGGCGGCCCAGGCCCAGCTGCCGTAGCCCTCCATCCACTGGCGCGCCCCTTCCAGGCTGAGGGCGGCGTCGAACCGGCCGCCCCAGAGGGCGAACGGCACCAGGATGCCGGCCAGCAGCAGCAGGATGAGC
>CAYYJK010000014.1:0-5899 GCA_964472185.1 uncultured Prosthecobacter sp. | reverse complement strand
GTGTAGGCCAGCCCGCTGGCCACCAGCATCATGGCCAGCGTGGCGATGAAGGGCGGGATGCCGAAGCGCGTGATCATCAGGCCGTTGAAGGCGCCGGCGGCGGCGCAGAGCAGCACGGCCAGGACGCCGCCGGCCGTCATGCCGGCCGCACTGGCGTCGAGGGCGCCCGCCTGCTCGCGGATGAACCAGGCGGCGGTGACGGCGGCGAGGGCCAGCAGGCTGCCGACGGAAAGGTCGATGCCGCCGGTCAGGATCACCAGCGTCATGCCGATGGCCAGGATGGCGATGACGGCGATCTGGTTGGCGATGTTGAGCAGGTTGTCCGCTTTCAGGAAATTCGGCCAGCGATGACGGGTCGGCTGCAGCAGGCGCGGCTGGCCCAGGCCGGGGAATTCGCGGGCCGGATCCTCAAACACCAGCCAGCGGGCGCTGCCGGCGCTGGCGAGGATCGCCTGCAGCGGCGTTTGCGCGGCCGCGAGTTCCTGCAGCGCGCGCCGCGCATCGCCGGGTTCGCCGCGAATGCTCGCCGCCAGGCTCACCCCGCGTTGCCGGAGCCGCCGCTCCAGTGCGTCGGCGTAGGCGCGCTCGTCCGCGACGTCGCGCACGGCGATGAGCACCGCGCCGGCGGGGCGGTCGCCGAGCGCCGCGTCCACCTGTTCGACGGCCGCCTCGCCGTCGAGCGGCTGCTCGCTGAGGGTGAGGACGCTGAACAGGCTGCAGAGCAGCAGCAGGACCAGGAGCATGCCGTGTTCGGCGTTCAGGCGTTGCAGGAAGCGCTTCATGGCAGGGCCGGGTCGTTCAGGGCATCCGCCTGGCGGTAGATCCGGGTCGGAATCAGAATCTGCGCCGGCTGCGGCAGGCCGCGCGACCAGGTCATGATCGACTGCACCAGCTGCACGCCCATCTTGTCGGGGAACTGGATCGGGTCGGCGTGGATCTTGCCCTCCTTGATCGCCTGCCGGCCTTCGGGCTGGCCGTCGAAGCCGATGATTTTCACCTGGCCGGCGCGGCCGGCCTTCTCAAGCGCCGCGCGCGCCCCCAGGGCGGCCGGGTCGTTGATGGCAAACAGCCCGCGCAGATCCGGATGCGCCTGCAGCAGGTCCTCCGCCGCCCGGTAGCCGAGATCCTTGGCGCCGCCGCTTTCCAGTTCGCTGACGATCTCGATGCGGCCGGCGCCGCCGGCGTTGTGGGCGTCGATCACCTCGCGAAAGCCCTGCACGCGCAGCTGGCAGGACTCCACCTGCTTGAAGTGCAGGATGCCGACCTTGCCGCCGCGGGCGCCGAGGGCTTCGATCATCGCCCGGCCGGCTTCGCGGCCGCCGCCGAGGTTGTCGGTGGCGACCTGGGTGACGATTTTCACGCCGGGCTCGTTGCAGGGCACGTCGACGGTGAAGACCGGGATGCCGGCGGCGTTGGCCTCGCGGATCACGGGCACGATGGCCTTGGAATCGCACGGACTCAGCACGATGGCGCAGACCTGGCGGACGATGAAGTCCTTGATCTGGTTGCTCTGCTTGGCGACGTCCTTGTCGCCGCTCACCAGCAGGGTGTCGTAGCCCTGGCGTGCGCCCTCGGCGACGACATGGTCGCCGATGACCTTGAAGAACGGGTTGTCGAGCGTCAGCAGGGAGACGCCGATGGTGCCGCGCGAACGTTCCGCCGCGGGGGTGTCGCCGCATCCCGGCAGGGTCAGCAGGGCGGCAAGGCTGCAGAGCAGGGCAAGGGCGTGGCGGCGGAACCTTGGCATGCCCGGCAGCGTGGCGGGTGCGCCGGCAAAAGACAATCCCGGAATGCCGGCGAGAAACCGGCGCTGCTGGCGGCGTTGGTTCACCCATGCTCCGACGCATTGCCGCCCTTCTGTTCCTGGCCCTGGCCGCCCAGGCCGAGGAACCCCTGTTTCAAGCCCGGCCGCTGACCCCGGCCGGTCGGTTCACCAACGGCATCGAGGGCCCGGCCTGCGACGCCGCGGGCAACATCTACTGCGTCAAGTTCGGCGGCGAGGGCACGATCGGCAAAACCACGCCCGACGGCCGGGCGGCGCTGTTCGTGAACCTGCCGGAAGGCAGCACCGGCAACGGCATCCGCGTCGGGCTGGAGGGCGACCTGTACATCGCCGACTACACCGGCCACAACCTGCTGCGCGTGAACCCGCGCACCAAGGCGGTCAGCGTTTTTGCGCACGAGCCGCGCATGCATCAGCCCAACGACCTGGCCATCACCCAGGACGGCCAGTTTTACGCGAGCGATCCGAACTGGAAGGACGGCACCGGCCGCATCTGGCACTTCGACCGTCGCGGCAAGGCGACGCTGGCGGCGGACGGGTTGGGCACGGCCAACGGCATCGACCTCAGTCCGGACGGCAAGACGCTGTACGTCAACGAGAGCGTCCAGCGCAAGGTCTGGGCCTTCAGCGTGCAGGCCGACGGCCGCCTGACCGGGAAGCGCCTGCTCAAGGAGTTTGCCGATTTCGGCTTTGACGGCATGCGCGTCGATGCCGGCGGCCATCTCTACGTCACCCGCCATGGCAAGGGCACGGTGGTCAAGCTCTCGCCCAAGGGCGAAGTGCTGCGCGAGATCGAACTGCCGGGCCGCATGCCCTCCAACCTCTGCTTCGGCGGCCCGGACGGCCGCACCGTCTACGTCACCGAGATGGAGCATGGCCAGTTGGTGCAGTTCCGCGTCGACGTTCCCGGGTTGGAATGGCAGCGGACGCAGGCACGCGCGGCCGCCTGGGCGGAGCCGCAGCCGCAATCCATCCAGCGCGTTGTGGCGGTGAAGGAGGTCTGCGCCTGGCCCAACCTGACCCTCGCCCCTGACGGCACGATTTTCGCCGTGCTGCACAATCAGCCCGGCCACGGCACCCTCGGCGGGGACGTCGACTGCTGGGCCAGCCGCGACGGCCTGACCTGGGAGAAGCGCAGCACGATCACCCGGCATGCACCGCACACGATCCGCATGAACCACGCCGCCGGGCTGGCGAAGAACGGCGATCTGGTCGTGCTCTGTTCGGGCTGGACCGACGTCCAGCAGCCGGACCGGCCGAAGCAGCCGAAGTTCCGCGACGCGGTGCTGGACACTTGGGTGCTGCGCTCCGCGGACGGCGGCCGCAGCTGGGAAAAGCGCGAGGCGTTTCCCGGCGCCGAGGCCGGCTGGACGCCGCACATCCCGTTTGGCGACATCTGGTCCGGCGCCGACGGCGCGCTGCACACGTCCTGCTATCAGGGGCTGCTGGCCGATCCCGCGAAGTCCTACAAGATCAAGAGCTTCCGCGCCTGGCACTTCCGCAGCGAGGATGACGGCTGGACCTGGCGGCCGGTGTCGGTCATCGGCGCCCGCCACAACGAGACCAGCGTGTTCCCCCTGGGCGGTTCGAGCTGGCTGGCGGCCGCGCGTGTCGAGGCCATGGACCTCTTCCGCAGCGACGACCACGGCAAGACCTGGCAGGCGCCGGTGCGCGCCACGGCGAAGAACGAGATCAACGGCCATTTGACCCGGCTCAAGGACGGCCGCCTGCTGCTGACTTACGGCGTGCGCATCGCCGGCCGCCAGGGTGTCTGCGCCAAGTTCAGCACGGACGAGGGCCGGAGCTGGGGGACGGCGCTGCGCCTGGCGCACAGCTTCAGCGGCGACTGCGGCTATCCGGCCAGCGTCCAGCTGGCGGACGGGCGGATCGTCACCGCCTACTACTCGAAGGACGCGCCGGAGCATCCCGGCTACCACATGGGCGCCGCCGTGTGGCGGCCCTGACCGGCGCCGGCCGGCGCTAGGCGGGCAGGATCTGCGGCTTGATGACCGCCACGCTCAGCGGCTCCAGGGCCGACTTGAGGCGCTCGAACATGGCTTCATCCTCGTAGGTGCCGACAATCGCCCCGCCGCTGCCGGTGAACTTGGCGCTGGCGCCGCAGTCGCGCGCCGTTTCGACCATCTGGATGTTGCCCGGGCTGAGCCGGTACAGGCGGCGGCGCAGGTCGAAGTTCTCGTTGAGCAGCGGCCCGATGTCGCGGCCCCGGCCGGCGAGCAGCAGGTCGCGCACGCGCTGGGCGAGGTTGGCCCACTGGTACATGGCGCTGACCACGTCGCGCTCACCGCGGTTCCAGCGGCCGCGGATGTCGTTGTGAAAGACCTCGGTGCCCTCGCTCAGCTTGGTCGTGTAGGCGACGTAGAGCGGCGGCAGCAGCGCGGGGTCGAGCGGTTCGTACAGACCGTAGCCGAGGCGCTCCACCGAGGCGCGGTTGAAGTCCATGAACACGACGCCTTCGTAGGCCTGGATGACCCGGTCCTG
This sequence comes from uncultured Prosthecobacter sp., assembly GCA_964472185.1. GTDB lineage: Bacteria > Verrucomicrobiota > Verrucomicrobiia > Verrucomicrobiales > Verrucomicrobiaceae > Prosthecobacter. The sequence continues at coordinate 1,617 of CAYYJK010000014.1, read as the reverse complement.
CAGTCCGGCGGGGATGCCCAGTTCGTCGTTTTCCACGCTCAGCACCAGGCTGGGCAGCAGGTGCCTGGGCAGGTCGACCTGGTAAAACTGCATCAGCGCCCGCCAGCAGGCCGTGATGATGGCGCTGGAACCGGCCATGCCAACCTGGGGCGGGATGTTGCTGGCGTAGCGCAGGGTGAAATTGCGGCCGTGCAGCGGGATGGCTTCGCGGCTGCAGTGGTCGAAGAAGCGCTTCACGCTCGCCTTGAGCAGGCGGATGCCGCCGTAATAGCCGAACTGGCGGACGTCGCGCGCCAGCGCTTCGATGCTGCCGAAAACCGAGTGGTCGCGCTCATTCGGCTCGATGCGCAGTTCGGCAGACTCCTCCAGGCTGATGGTCGCGCCGTAGTTGCGCACGATGAAGGAGATGGTTTTGCCAAAGTAGCCGTCCGAGGGGTTGCCCACCAGGCCGGCGCGGGCATGGGCTTTTTGCGTGATCGGGCTGGGGGCGGGGGATGACAAGCCGGCATCCTAAAAGCGGCGGCCGCAGGAGGCAACCCGAATGCCGCGGCCCGCTTCCGAAGGCCGGCCGGTCGGGGGTGGCGGCGGTTTCCGGCGCGGCGGGTAAAAAAGCCTTGCCGTTTCGGTTTTCGCCGGCATCTTCCCAGCCCCTATGTCCAAAAATGCTGGTATAGCCAAAACGAGGAAAGCCGTCGCCAAGCGATTCAAAGTCACTGCGACCGGGAAGGTGCTGCGCCGTAAACAAGGCAAGCGCCACATCCTGCAGAACAAGAGCCGCAAGCGCAAACGCAACCTCGGCAAAGTGGCCCTTGTGGCCGAAGTGGACGCCCCCGCGGTCCTTGCGAACCTTCCGTTCTCGCATTGATCCTGCTCCACGGTTCCCCTGGCGGGAACCACGATGCTCCGGTCTGGTTCCGCTCGCAACGGGACCTTCGATCAGGTGAGGCCGGTCATCGCATCCTAAACAACAGCCTGTTCACCGACCCAGACAATGCCCAGAGCCACCAACGCCCCCGCTAGCCGCAAACGCCGCAAGCGCACCCTCGCGAAAGCCAAAGGCTTCCGCGGTTTCCGCTCCACCCACTTCCGTTACGCCAAGGACGCCGTCCGCAAGGCGATGACGTATTCCTACCGCGACCGCAAGGTGCGCAAGCGCACCTTCCGCAACCTGTGGGTGCAGCGCATCAACGCCGCCGCCCGCCCGCTCGGCATCACCTACAGCCGCATGATGGAAGGCCTCAAGTTCGCCGGCATCGAGATCGACCGCAAGGTGCTCTCCGACCTCGCCATCAAGGACGAGGCCGCCTTTGCCGCCCTGGCCGCCCAGGCCAAGGCCGCTGTCGAAAAGAAGGCCGCCGAGGCCAAGGTCGCCGCGTAACGCCGCCCGCCAGTCCGATCCCAACCGCAGCCGGAGTGCAAACTCCGGCTGCTTTGTTTTTGGCGGCCGGCCGCCGGCGCCACCTGCGGGTTGCACGCGGCCGATTTCACCGCCATCGTCGCCCCCCTCCCGCCGGTCGCCGGCTTTTTCCCTTTCCACCATGCTCTCCCAACTCGACTCCCTGAAAACCGAGGCCCTGGCGGCGCTCGACACGCTGACCGATGAAGCGGCCCTGGAGG
>CAYYJK010000013.1:0-26507 GCA_964472185.1 uncultured Prosthecobacter sp. | reverse complement strand
CCGCCATCCCCCCCGCCATCCCTATCCATGAGCAACCGCAAGTATGACGCCAACAACCTGAAGCCGACCGGCAAACGCTTCAGCTCTGTGGATGAACTGATGCCCGACAGCGATTTCCCGCCGGAAGTCGTGCAGGAGGTTCGCGAGAATGCACGCCAGCGGCGTGTGACCCTGCAACTGGCCCGGATGCGTACGCGCGCCGGGGTGACACAGGAACAGATGGCCGAACGTCTCGGCCTGACCCAAAGCGCCGTGTCGAAGCTGGAAAATGGCAGTGACGACGAGGTGACCCTGCGCCACCTGCGCGCGTATGCGGAGGCAACAGGCCAGCGCGTTGACCTGAGTGTTGGCAAGCCGCCGAATCATGTTCAAGCCATCAAATTCCATGTCCTGCAAGTGCGCCGCCACATGATGGAGCTGGCAAAGCTAGCCCACCGCGATGCAGAGCTAGAGCGTGGCATTCATGCGTTCTATGAAGAAGCCTTGGTCAACATTCTGGATATTCTCTCCGAGTGCCAAAACGCGATGCCAAACGGCGACGCCATCCAAATGCGTTTTGAAGTGACCGAAACGCCTGGTGCTATGGTGAAGACCGCGAAGGCTGAAAAGCCCGGCAAGAGAAAGGCCACCAAAGCGCTTGCCTTGGATTGAGAAACTTCAGCCAAGGAGGCCGGCGGGAATTCCGCCGGCCTTTTCTTTTTTGCTGCGGGCCTGCCCGGCGTTGATAGCATGGCCGCCGCTGTGGAACTGAAAGAATACCAAACGCAAGTGCTGGAGGACTTGGGCCGCTACCTGGCGGTGCTGAGTGAAAAGCGCGTGGAGGCGGAGGATTATCTGGAATTCCAGCGGCAGAAGGGCCGGGAGGCGAAGCTGGGCGACTACTGCCGCGATGCCTGGGAGGAGCTGAACACCCGCCGCGTGCTGCCGCTGCTGAAGGACGCGGACGGGCGCGCGGTGGTGGCGGAGCACGTCACGCGCCGGAGCGGCCTGGGCGAGCCGGTGCCCAATGTCTGTTTGAAGGTGCCGACGGGCGGCGGCAAAACCCTGCTGGCGGCCTGCGCGCTGGAGCGGATCAACACGGATTATTTCAAGCGGCAAACAGGGCTGGTGCTGTGGATCGTGCCTTCGGATGCGATCTATACGCAGACCTGGAAGGCGCTGGCGAACCGGGAGCATGTGTACCGGCAGATTCTGGAGCGGGCGAGCGCCGGGCGCGTGAGGGTGCTGGAGAAGTCGGACGCCTTCACGGTGCAGGAGGTGGAACAGAATCTCTGCATCATGCTGCTGATGCTGCCGGCGGCGAACCGGCAGACGAAGGACACGCTGCGGATGTTCCGGGATTCCGGGGCCTTTCCGTCTTTTTTCCCGGAACCGGACGACGCGCGCGAGAACGCGGCGCTGGCCAATCTGGTGCCCAATCTGGATGTGAACGACCTGGGCGACGCGGGCTTTCTGCCGGGCGTGGTTTCGCTGAAGCAGAGCCTGGGCAACGTGCTGCGGCTGGTGCGGCCCATCGTGGTGGTTGACGAGGGCCACAAGGCGTACTCGGAACTGGCGCTGAAGACGCTGGCCGACTTCAACCCGCGCTTCATCCTGGAGCTGTCGGCGACACCGAACGCGAAGCAGCACATTAGCAACGTGCTGGTGAACGTGTCGGGCACGGCGCTGAAGAAGGAACAAATGATCAAGCTGCCGATCAATTTGGACAACACGAGCAACGCGGACTGGCAGCACATCCTGGCGCTGGCGAAGGACAATCTGGACAACCTGGCGCGCGAGGCGGATGCGGTGCAGGCGGCGGAAGGCCGCCACATTCGACCGCTGATGCTGATTCGCGTGGACCGGACCGGCAAGGAGCAGCGGGACGGCCGGCACATTCATGCGGAGGACGTGCGGGAACACCTGACCGGCCGCCTGGGCGTGCCGCCCGAGGCCATCCGGCTGAAGACGGCGGAGCTGGACGAAATCGACAAGGAGGACCTGCTGGCGGAGGCGTGCCCGGTGCGCTTCATCATCACGAAGGCGGCGCTGCAAGAGGGCTGGGATTGCCCGTTTGCCTACGTGCTGACGATTCTTTCCAAGACGACGGCGACGACGGCGCTAACGCAGATGATTGGCCGCGTGCTGCGGCAACCGGGTGCGCGCAGCACGACGCGGCCGGCGCTGAATCAATGCTACGTCTTCACGATGGACGAGGAGATGAAGCAGGCGGTGGAAAGCGTGCGGCGCGGCCTGGAGGAGGAGGGCATGGCGGACCTGGCCAGCCAACTGCGCACGAGCAGCGGAGGCGTCCCGCAAAAGCGGAAGACGGCGGTTCTGACGCGGCGCGAACAGTTCCGGGGCCTGCGCATTTTTTTGCCGCGCATCTTGAGCCGGAACCCGTTCCCGGAAGGCGAGGCTTTCCGGGAACTGGATTACGAGCGGGATATTCTGCCGGGCGTGGATTGGGAATCCCTGCACTTCCGGGATGCGGAATCCTGGACGCCAGACGCGGCGCGCAAGGTGGAGAAGACGCGCGCCAAGGTGGACATGAAAGGGGAGCGGGACTTTTTCGCGGGCGTGGAGGAAACGCAGGAGCTGGAGACGCCGGAACGCCTGGACTTCGCCTTCCTGGTGCGGCTGCTGCTGGACGTGATTCCCAATCCGTTCCAGGGCGCGCGCATCCTGGGTGAAACGCTCGCAACTCTGGAGCGGCGAGGCTACCCGGAGAAAGCGCTTTATGCCACGCGGCTGGCGCTGATTCACGAGATGAAGAACGACCTGCGCCAGCAGGTGCACGAATCGGCGGAGCAGTATTTCCGTGAGCGGCTGGCCGCTGGGGAGATTTCCTTCCGCCTGTTCTCCGCCGGCGATCCCAAGCTGAATTGGGAGCTGGCGCAGGAATTTGAACTGGAGCTGGACGAGGACGATGCGGAGCTTGCCCGCAAGGACGGCATGCCGCTGGAAAAGTCCCTCTTTGAGAAGATCTATGAAGGGGATTTCAACGCCCTGGAGAAGCACGTGGCTTGGCATGTGGACGCGGCGCAGACGGTGCATTGGTGGCATCGCATCGCCGCGCGCCAAGACTACGGGATTCAGGGCTGGCAGCGGCACCGCGTTTATCCCGATTTCCTTGTTTGCCTGCACTCCAAGGAGGCCGGCCGCGTGCGCTTCTCCCTGCTGGAAACGAAGGGGGAACACCTTTCCGGCAGCCTGGACACGGAATACAAGCGCCGGCTGTTTGAGCTGCTGACCGCGCATTCTACGATGCGCCAGCCCATCCGCGCGGGCGATGTGACTCTGAACCTGATGGATGCGGAAATGCGCTTTGAAATGCTGATGGAACAGAATTGGCAGGGCAGGCTGACCCCGGCACTTGCCTAGCCGGCCGCCCTTTTCTTTTTTCCCCGAGTCCGAACGGGGACCGGAGAAAGGGGAAAGGCGGTGCGGGGAGTGATGCCCGTGCGCGGTGGCAAAGTAGCAACGCCATCCCGCAGAGTCGGCGAGATGGAAGCGCTTGCCGGCCATACGAGAGTTGGCCTGAGCAAGGGGCGGGTGCCAGACGGCGGGTGCTCGCCGGATCACTCCGAACACCCGAGCAGGGACGCTGTGGAAGGCCGGCAGAGAGGGCGCTTTAAATCGGTTCTCCGCCCGGGAAATTTCCCGCATTGTGGGGGCCGCATCTGTTGCCAGATCATTGCCAGTTAAACCGCCACATGCTGCCGCATCCTGCCAGGTTTTGCCGGAAACTGGATTTGTAATGCGTTGATTTCCAGTGATTTAAAGGGCTTAGGAAACCCTCGTTCTATCCATTGAACTACCGGGACGTCGGGCATGTTACATGGCGCGGAAATCCGCCGGGTGCAAGGGGATGCCGGCGGTGCGTTTTTTGCGTGCCGGCTTGGCTTCGGGCGCCCGCCGCGTAGCTTTTGGCGGTCATGTCCGCCGCGCCGCATCCCCCGGAGCCGCCGCTCTACCAGGAGCTGGCGGACAAGCTCATGCACCTGATCGGCCAGGGCCTGCTGCGGCCCGGGGAGCGCGCGCCGTCGCTGCGCCGGCTGGCCGCGGGCCACGGGGTCAGCCTGACCACCGCCATCCAGGCCTGCCGCCTGCTCGAGGACCGCGGCTGGCTCGAGGCGCGGCCCAAGTCGGGGTTTTTTGTGCGCGCCCGCCGGCCGCTGCCGCAGGAGCCGCTCACCTCGCGGCCGACACGGGCGGCGCAGGCGGTCAGCGTCGGCACGCTGCAGTCGCGGCTGTTTGAGGCGGCGCGCCACCCCCACATCGTGCCGCTGGGCGGCGCGGTGCCGGCCCCCGAACTGCTGCCGACCGCGAAACTGAACCGGCTGCTCGCCGACCAGGCGCGGCGGGCGGGGGCCCGGGGCGTGTCCTACGACCTGCCGCCCGGCGCCGAGCCGCTGCGCCGCGAAATCGCGCGGCGGGCGCTGGATGCGGGGGCGGCGCTGCTGCCGCAGGATCTGATCACCACCTGCGGCGGCACGGAGGCGCTCATGCTCTGCCTGCGTGCGGTGGCTCCGCCGGGCAGCGTGGTGGCGGTGGAGTCGCCCGCCTATTTCGGGCTGCTGCACGCCCTGGAGGTGCTGGAGCTGAAAGCCCTGGAGATCCCCATGCATCCGCGCCTGGGCATGGATCTGGACGCGCTGGAGAGCCTGGTGCGCACGCGCAGCCTGGCCGCCTGCGTCGCCGTGCCCAGCTTCAGCAACCCGCTCGGCTCGCTGATGCCGGACGCGCACAAGCGCCGGCTGGTCGAGATCCTGGCGGCCCGGGACGTGCCGCTGATCGAGGACGACGTCTTCGGCGAGCTGCACTTCGGACCGCAGCGGCCGCGCCTGGCCAAGGCCTACGACGAGCGCGGGCAGGTGCTGCTGTGCAGCTCGTTCTCCAAGTCGCTGGCGCCCGGTTACCGGGTCGGCTGGGTGGCGCCGGGCCGCTACTACGAACGGGTCAAGGCGCTCAAGCTGACCAGCACCCTGGCCACCGCCACGCTGCCGGAACTGGCGATCGCCGAGTTCCTGGCGGGCGGCGGCTACGACCGCTACCTGCGCTCGGCCCGGGCCGTCTACGCGGCGAACGTGCGGCGGATCAGCGAGGCGGTGGCGGCCTTCTTTCCCGCCGGCACCAAGGTGACCCAGCCGCAGGGCGGGTTCGTGCTCTGGATCGAGCTGCCCGGGCAGGTTGATGCCCTGGACCTGCACGAGCGCGCCCTCGCCCAGGACATCAGCATCGCCCCGGGGCCGATGTTCTCGCCCCACCAGGGGTTCCGCCACTGCATCCGGCTCTCCGCCGGCGTCGTCTGGTCGACGCGCATTCGCGAGGCCCTGCGCCGGCTGGGCCGGCTGGTGCAGGAGCGGCTCTGAAATCTGTATATGCCGGCAAAGCGGCCATCTGTATCTGGCGCGACCGCCGGGCCCGGGCCATGGTGACGCATGAACGCGCTCCTGCTCGCCGCCATCAGCCGGGAAGACCTGTATCCCTTCAAAATCCTGTCCTTCCTGGCGCTCGGCGCCACGCTGCTCGCCGGCCTGTACTTCTTCAAGAACCAGCATCGTTGGTTTGGCGTCGATCGCGAGGTGCCGAGCGACACCAGCGGCGGCCGCGACTACGGGCGCATGCAGACCTGGGTGTGCTGGTTCGGCATGGTGGTCGTCTTCGCCTTCTTCGCCTTCGCGCTCTGAGCGGCAGGGGCGGGCGGGCAGCTTCTTGCGTGGCGGCCGACTCCGCCCTTGAAAAGGCGGCCCCCGGGCGGAGACTTGGCATCATTTCTCCTCCCTCACGCCCCCTCATGCCGGAACCCAGTCTCTTCAGGCACTACCAGATCGTCCAGGACGCCGCCGGCAACAACGTGGAGTTGGCCCGGGAAGCGGCGCAGGTCGTGGTGCTGGCCTTCGACACCGAGCAGGCGCAGTACGTGCACTGCCATGTCCTGCTGGAACCGCTGGCGGACAAGGCGGCGTTCGAGCGCGACTGCCGCCGCCTGCGCCAGCGGGGGCACCCGCTGCTGGCCCGGCTGGTGGACTTCGGCGAGGACGAGGGCAGCCCGTTCTACATCACCGCCCACATTGACGGGGAGACCCTGCAGGCCTGGCTGCAGCGGCAGGCGGATCTGCCCGCCTGGCTGGCCCTGCAGGTGGCCTGCCGGACCCTCGAGGTGGCCGTACTGCTGGCCGAGCGCGGCCTGACCGTGCCGATGTCCGGCCTCGCCAGCCTGCGCCTGCTGCAGACCGGGCCGCAGACCCTGCGGATTCAGGCGGCCGACTACCGGCTGCCGGCGGGTGGCGGCGCGCCGTTGCCGACGTTCGAGCCCGCCGGCCTGCGCTCGCTGTTTCTGAGCGGCGTGGCCGGCAGCTTTTCCGCGGCGGTGCTGCGCGAACGGCTCAGCGCCTGCTTCGCCGCCTGGGATGACGCGGCCGTCGGCCAGCTGCGCGATCTGCTGGCCACGCTGCAGCAGCTGCAGCGGTCCGTGCTGGAGGAGCTGGCGGAAGCGCACCGGCCGCGGCCGGTGCTCGCCGCCTGCCTGCCCACGCCCGGCCAGGTGGCCAAGGCGCTGGCCGAGCAGGTGCGCATTGCCGCCCAGACGCTCGACCCGGCCAGCCCGTATTCCCTGCTTGGCACGCGGGTGACCAGCGGCCGGGCCGTGCGCGTGGAGCCCCTGCCGCCGGCCGAGCTCGCCGGCGCGGCGGTGCTGGCCTGGGCGCAGAAGGCCCTGCCGCCGGTCGCCAACCATCCCGGCCTGCTCGAATTCGAGCTGCTGCAGGAGGGCGAAGCCACGCTCGCCCTGGCGGAGGAACGGGTGGAGGGTTTCCATGTGGCGGACCTGCTGCGCGAGGTGCGCGCTCTGGATGTGCGGGACGCGCACCGGCTGCTGAGCGCCATTGATCTCGCGCTGACCGGCCTGGAAACCTCGGGCGCGGCCGTCCCGCGTCTGCGCCTGGAGGATCTCTTCATCCGCACCGGGTTTCCGTCCGGAGACGACCGCAATGTCCAGCTGCGCCGCCAGCGCCTGTCGGAATGGAGCCTGCTGAGCGTCGTCCTGCGCATCCATCCGACGCTCGACGCGCTGACCGGCCGCGGGCTGGACCCGGCCGTGCTGCTGCCGCCGGACCTGCCGCTTTGGCAGGGGCCCTGGCTGGCGGCGCTCACCCGTTTCCTGATCGGTCTGGAAGCCGTGCCCGGCCAGCCGGCGCCGGTGCCGAAGAAGGATCGCGCCCTGGCTGCCGTCACCCAGTGGCTGGAGGCCGAACTGGCCCAGGCCCAGCGCGGCGTGGCCGGCACGCGCGAGGCTTTCCTCGCGGGCTTCGGCCGGCTGCTGGAGCGCCGTGACACCGCGCCGGCCCTGCCGCCGCTGGCGGCGCCGTCCGGCGGTCTGCGCGCCGTCACCCGGCCGGCCGTCGTGCCCATCGATCTGCAGCCCGCGGCCCCGCTCACGCACGGGGTGTCGACGCCGTCGGCGAAACCGGACATCGGTTTTGCCGAACTGCTGTTCCGCGACACCTCCGTGGTCGAGGGGGCCGGGACCGCCCCGGACTGGGCGAAGACGGCGGCGGATGCGCCGCCGACCATCCAACCCGACGAGGTGCTGCTGCCGCCGAGCGAGTTTGTGCCGCTCTGGCTGCGTGCGGCGGTGTTCCTCGGCGGGTCGATGATTGCCGGCGCGGTGCTGGCGCATTTTTCCGGGCATGCCTTCTGGCGGCGCCCGTCCGACGTGCCGCCCCCGCCTGTGGCGGTGCCCGTGCGGCCGGTGGAAAAGGCCCGGCCGGGCGAGTCGCTGCCGCTGCAGGCGGCGCCGGAGGTCAAGGTGCCGGATTTGCCGCCCGAGGTGCCGCCGCCCGCCGGCGGTCTGCGGCTGCAGCCGCCGCCCTCCTCGCTGAAAAAGGATCTGCTCTGAGGCGGGGCCGCTGATGGCAGTGCCTGCCGGCGCGGGGCGCTTTTGCCTTGCCGGCGGGGCGGGTTTGGGCGCATGCTGCGCCCGCCATGATCAAGTTGCTTCAACTCTCCTTCCTGCCGCAGTCCGCGGACCTCGGCCTGCTGGTTCTGCGCATCTCCCTGGGGCTGTCCATGCTGCTGCTGCACGGCTGGGCCAAGTTGCAGAACTTCCAGTCTCTGGCGCCCAAGTTCCTGTCCCTGTTCGGCCTGCCGCCGCAGGTCTGCCTCGGTCTGGCGGTGTTTGCCGAAGCGGCCTGCTCCATCCTGCTGGTGATCGGGCTGTTCACCCGCTTCGCGGCGCTCAATCTCGCCGTCACCATGGCCGTGGCCTTCTTCATCGCCCATGGCGGCGCCTTCAGCGGTGAGAAGTCCGGCGAGCTCGCCTTCATCTACCTCACCGGCTACGCGACGCTGTTCTTCGCCGGTGCCGGCAAGTTCTCGGCGGACGGCCGCTGAGCGCGCCTCAGGCCTGACCGCGCAGCGCGCTGCGCACCAGCAGCAGTTCGCCCGCGTTCTCCGCGGTGAGCAGGCCGACCAGCCGCCCCGACACGGGTTCGACCACGGGCAGGGCCGGGCAGTCGCCGTCGCGCAGCCGCTCCAGCGCCTGGCTCAGCCCTTCCGCGGCGGTGATGCTGTCGGCGCAGGGCTGCAGGATTGTTTCGGCCGGGTGGTGCGGACCGTGCGCGGCGAGCGCGGCGATCAGCCGCCGGCGGGTCAGCAGGCCGAGCAGACGGCCGTCGGCGTCCAGCATCGGGAAGTCCTGCTGCGAGCCGGCCAGCAGCAGCTCCACGGCGTCGCCAAGCGAGGCGTCCGGCGGCAGGGCGCGAAAATCGGTGAGCATGGCGTCGCGCACCTTCAGGCCGCGGGTCGCCTCCTCCTGGGAGATCAGCGCCGCCTCCTGCCCGGCGGCCATGAAGATGAAGAAGGCGATGAGCAGCAGCATCGGGTGGAAGGTGCCGGTCATCAGCATCCACAGGGCCACGCACAGGGCGATGCCCTGGCCGATCGAGGCCGCCCAGCGCGTGGCGCGGCCGTAGTCGACCGCCAGCGCCAGCAGGGCGCGCAGCACGCGGCCGCCGTCCATGGGGAAGGCGGGGATGAGGTTGAACACCACCATCAGCAGGTTCCACAGCATCAGCTTCTCCAGGAAGTGCCCCGGCTTCTCAAACTGGTAGGCCGGGTCGAGGACGACCTGCGCGCCCAGGACCAGCCAGATGCCGGCGGCGATGGCGACGTTGACCAGCGGTCCGCAGACGGCCACCACCAGCTCATGGGCCGGCTTGCGCGGCATGCGCTCCAGCCGCGCCACGCCGCCGATCGGCAGCAGGGTGATGTCCGGCGTGCGGATGCCGTAGCCGCGGGCGGCGAAGACGTGGCCGAACTCGTGGAGCAGGACACAGCCGAACATGGCGCTGACAAACAGCACGGCGTCCAGCGCCCCGGCCAGCCCCTGGCCCTCGCCGGTGCCCTGGATCGCCACAAAGGCCAGCAGGATGAAGAACGTCGCGTGGATGCGCACCTCGGTGCCCGCCACCGTCGCGATTTTCAGGGACCATTTCATGCCGCACAGGGAGCACGGCCGCGCCGCAAAAGCAAAGGGTGCATGGAGTTTCCCCCATGCACCCGGTGTCGGAGCCGAACCCCGCTTCTCAGAAGCGGATGCTCAGGTCAAAGGTGAGGCGGTCGTCGGTCAGGCCGTTGGGCTCGATCACCGCCTTTTCATAGGCGACGCCGAGATCGACGTTCTTCAGGATTCGCGAGCGGAAGCCCACGGCCAGCGTGCCCTGGGTGACGCCGTCGGCGCCGCTCGAGCCGAAGTTGATGACGTCATAGCCCTCGGTGGTCAGGCCGATGTTGCTGCCTTCGCTGAGCACCGTGTAGGCGTTGAAGGCGACGAACGGGATGAACCAGCGGCAGGTGTAGTAGTCGGCCATCAGGCTGTAGTGCAGCAGCGTGCTGTTCTCCTGCGTGTTGTTGGGCAGGCGCAGGCCGACGTTGCTCGACAGGTGGAAGTCGCCGAAGCCCTTCTGCGCGGCCACGAACAGGTCCCACTCGCCGCCGCCGCGACCCTGAAAAACCTCGCGGTCGCCGGTGGGGATCTTGAAGGTCACGCCGGGGGTCAGGATGAACTGGCTGGCCTCGTTGTCGATGAGTGCGTACTTCACCCCCAGGGCCAGGTCCATCCAGCCCTCGGGATCGCCGATGGCGTCGTTGTCGATGTTCAAGTAGCCGTCCTGGGTGGCGATGATCGCCAGGCGGTCGGTCAGCGCGTAGCGCAGTTGCAGCGCGTACAGCTGGGCGTCGCCGCCGCCGAGGAAGCGGTCGTCGATGTTGTGGTAGACGAAGACCGGGCGGATCTCGGAGCGGATCACCGCGTCCTCATGGAAGAACGGGTTGGCGACCGGCGAGATGGTGTGGTCTTTCCAGCTTACGGCTTCCACTGGCGGCGCGGGGGCCTTGGCGGAAAGCGCGGGGGTGCCGGCTTGGGCGGCTTGGGTGAGTGACACGGCCGCGCAGACCGCAAGTCTGCGCAACCACCGACGGGAGGGTGGAGTGTTGTCCATGACCCAACCAAGACGGGTTTGGGCGGGTCTGCTGCGCGCTGATTGTTCTTAAGTGCGCCTGCGTTTGGCGGGTGCCGGCGGCAGGGGCTCCGCCGGCGTCCGGACGAGGTCGCGCACGGTCCAGGTGTCGAGCACGTCGAAGAAAGCCCGGCGCGCCTGATGCAGCACGCCCTTGAGCTGGCAGGCCCGGCTGATCGGGCAGGTGTTGCGGCCCGGGTCGAAGCATTCCACCAGCGGCTGGGCCTCGGTGAAGCGGACGATCTCGCCGACTTTCGTGCCCGGCGTGTGCGCGGCCAACTGCAGGCCGCCGCCGCTGCCGCGGGTCGTCGTCAGCCAGCCGGCGCGGGTCAGCGTTTTGGCGACCTTGGTGAGGTGGTTGAGCGAGACCTGGTAGAACTCGGCCATTTCGCGCGTGCTGACCGTCCGGTCGGGGCGCTGCATCAGGTAGATGAGGACGCGGAGGGCGTAGTCGGTGTGGGCGGTGATTTGCACGGCGGAGACAAAACAAAGCGCATTTGGAAAAAAATGAAAGAAGGCTTCCCAAAACAGGTATTTGGAATACCTATTCAAACCATGCGCACGCTCTCCGACTCCACCATCGCCATCGTCAAGGCCACCGCTCCGATCCTCGAGGAGCACGGCGAAACGCTCACCCGCCACTTCTACCGGCGGATGTTTTCGCACAATCCGGAGGTGGCGCCCTTCTTCAATCCGGCCCACCAGGCCGCCGGCAAGCAGCAGAAGGCCCTGGCTGCCGCCATCTGCGCCTACGCCGCCAACATCGACAACCTCACCGTTCTCGGCGGCGCCGTCGAGCTCATCGCCCAGAAGCACGCCTCGCTGATGATCCAGCCCGAGCACTACCCGATCGTTGGCAGCAACCTGCTCGCCTCCATCCGCGAGGTGCTCGGCGCGGGCGCCACGGACGAGGTGATCGCCGCCTGGGCCGAGGCCTACGGCTTCCTGGCGGACATCCTGATCGGCCGCGAGCGCCAGATCTATCATGAGCACGCCGCCGCGCCGCACGGCTGGGAGGGCTTCAAGCCGTTCCGCGTCGTGCGCAAGGAAGCCGAGAGCGAGGTCATCACCTCGCTCTACCTGCAGCCCGCCGACGGCAGTCCGCTGCCGGTGTTCAAGCCGGGCCAGTACCTCACCCTGCGCGTGCCCAGCCCCTGCGGCCACACCACCATGCGCAACTACAGCCTGTCGGACAAGCCGGGCCAGCCCTGGTTCCGCATCAGCGTCAAGCGCGAGACCGGCGCCGAGGCCTCGCAGCCCGACGGCTTCGTCTCCAACCTGCTGCACCAGAACGTCGAAGTCGGCGCCACGCTCGAAGTGGGGCCGCCCTGCGGCGAGTTCTTCCTGGACGTCACCGAGAAGCACCAGCGGCCGCTGGTCCTGCTGTCCGCCGGCGTCGGCATCACGCCGATTCTGAGCATCCTGCTCGCCGCCCTCGACGCCACGCCCGACCGCCCGGTCGTGTTCATCCACGGCAGCCTCAATCCGCGCACGCACGCCTTCAAGGCGGCGGTCGACGAGCTGGCCGGCCGGCACCCGAATCTCCAGGTGCACTACCGCTACAGCGAGGCGGCGGACGCCGCTGACCCGCGGACCAGCACCGGCTTCATCGATGCGGAACTCATCGAGTCGATGGTTCCCGACCGCGACGGCGACTACTACTTCTGCGGCCCGCAGCCCTTTATGGTGGGCATCTACCACCAGCTGCTCGCCTGGGGCATTCCCCCGGCGCAGGCCCATTTCGAATTCTTCGGTCCGCGTCAGGATCTGGAACGGGCGGCGACCCGTTGTCCAATCGCCGCCTGATCCCCGGGCGCCTGAAGAACCCGGGGCGGCCGCGTGCTCGCACGCGACCGCTCCGGGACTCCGTCAAGCCAGGGCCCGGTGCTTTTCGACAGCCAGGATGCGCATGGGAATGCTGCGTCCCTGGGCCTGGATGGTGATGGTTTCACCGGGGCGGCGGTGCAGGACCGCACGGCCGACGGGCGCATCCTCGGAGATGCGGCCGGCCACGGCGTCGGCTTCGTGACCGGGAACGATCTGGATGGTCAGGTCGGGTTCATGCAGAGCCTGGAGCTCGTTGAGGGGGCGCAGGGTGACGCGGTCGTAGTACGTGATGTGGGAAGGATTCATGGGGCAGGGGGTGGGTTGGCGCGCGACGCGCGCGTGGCGGGCCCGCTCCCGCCGGGATGGCGGGAAGGGCATGGGGCGCCCGCGCTGGCGGGCGTGGTGGATGCGGCCGGCGGGTTCAGCGCGGCGCTTGGGCGTCGATCCGCATCGACTCGATGGCGAAGCCCGGATGGGCCTCCAGCACCTGGGTGCGCACGGCGTTTTGCGCCTCGGCCTCGGTGCCGCCTTCCACCTGGTAGCTGATTTCGGTGGAGAGCTTGCCGAACGGGGCCTGGCGGCTGAGCGTGCAGGTGATCAGCCAGTTGGGCGCGGCGAAGCGCAGCGCCTCGCCGACATGCACGGGCCGGTCTTCGCCGCGGAAGAAGAGCGCTTTCATGGCAGGAAGAACGGCTGGGGGGGGCGGTTGCCGCGAGCATTCACCGGGCGCAGCGGGGCGCAGGTGCACGGCATGGGGGCGTTCGCCGGGAACGCCGGAAAGACAGCGTGAAACATGGATGTGAAAGCCGGATGATGCCGTCACGCCTTCAGGCGCGCGGCAGGGTTGAGCGGAAGCGGCGGCCGCACGGGGGCCGTGGAGGTGCGCGGACAGTCCCGAAGCCGTCGGGGCCGTCCGCTTAGGCTCGGCTGGCCGCCAGCCGGTGGCACAGCGGCGTACCCACGCCAAGCGCGGCCAGTACGGCACGCGGATCCGAGTGGTGGGTGTCAGCTCTCACAAATTCAGATATTAACCAAAAAGTTCGAAAAGGCAAGCTTTAACCGGCACGGCCGCGCTGCGGTTCCGATTGATCGCCGGGCCGGTCCTGTGTAGCGGAGGACACGCATGAAACTCTCGACCTGGAACGTCAACGGCATCCGCTCCGCGCTTGGCAAAGGCCTGCGCGACTACCTGCTCGGCAACGACGCGCAGATCGTCTGCCTGCAGGAAACCAAGGCGCAGCCCGAGCAGGTGGACCTGTCGTTCCTGCAGGACTGGCACAGCATCTGGAACAGCGCCGAAAAGAAGGGCTATTCCGGCACCTGCATTCTCAGCCGCGAGGCGCCGCTCGGCGTCTCGCTCGGCCTCGGCGTCGCCGAGCATGACCGCGAGGGGCGCGTCATCACCGCCGAGTTCCCCGGCTTCCACCTGGTCAACGTCTACACGCCGAACTCCCAGGCCGAGCTGGCGCGGCTGCCGTACCGCCTGCAGTGGGACGAGGCCTTCCGGGCGCACCTGAAGAAGCTCGAGCGTGACAAGCCGGTGCTCGTCTGCGGCGACCTGAACTGCGCACACCAGGAGATCGACCTCGCCAATCCCAAGTCCAACCGAATGAATCCGGGCTTCAGCGACGCCGAGCGCGCAAGCTTTTCCCGCCATCTGGAGGCGGGCTTCCTCGACGTCTTCCGCGAGTTCGACCCCAGCCCCGGACGCTACACCTGGTGGACGATGCGCACCGGTGGCACGGCGCGCGAAAAGAACATCGGCTGGCGCCTTGACTACTGGCTGGCGTCAAGCGCCTTGCGCCCGGCTCTGCAATCCTGCACGATTCGCACGGACGTCTACGGCAGTGACCACTGCCCCGTCGAACTCACCCTCAGCCTCTGACCGCCCGCCGCGCATGAAAACGCTCACGTCCGCCCTCGGCCTGGCTCTCCTGGCCGCGTTCGCCCTCGCCGGCGACGCACCCGTCACCTACAAGGAGCTGAAGTGGCGCGACGACGTGTACTTCCTCCACGACCGGCCCTACACGGGCCTGGCGCGCGACACCCACAAGAACGGCAAGCCCAAGGGCGAATACCCCTTTCGGAACGGCCGCCTGCACGGCGTCGTCCGCGAGTGGTGGGACAACGGCCAGCTCTCCACCGAGACGCACTTCGACCAGGGCCGGCGTCACGGCCTCAACCGCTACTGGTCAAGGTCCGGCCAGCTCATGAAGGAGCAGGTGTACGAGCAGGACAAGTCGGTCCGCGAAAAGCACTACGAGGTGAAGGAGTAGCCGGCGGCGGCGCGCGTTTCGGCGGCCGGCGCTGCGTTCGCGGCGGCGGCCTGGCCGTTGAGGAGCTCGGCCAGATGCTGGCGCAGTTCCCGCGCCGGCGCGCAGCGGCGGGTTTCGGTGATTTCGATCAGGGTGCGCACGGCGCGGATGTAGCGATCGGTGCTGTCGGTCGCGCAGACGGAGGAGGGCATGGCGAAAAATGGATGAACGTAGACGGAGCTGTCGCAGGGTGGCGGCCGGACCGGCATGCAGCACGCCGTGCGCAGCCCGGAGCTGCGCGGCGCAATGAACGGAAGCATGCACGGCGTACGGGCCGCGTGCGGTTCGGGCGGGGATGTTTGCCTGGGGCAGACCAGCCGCGTTGCGGCTTCTTAAAGGTCTGCCCGGTTTAAGCTCGGCTGGCGATCATCCGGTGGCTCGCCAGGCGGCCGTTCACCGGGGCGCCGGCGTGCAGCCGGTGCGGTTGGATGAAGCGTGCGTGAGTCATGGCGAAGGCTGGGGGTCCATACGCGGACCGGCGGAACAATCTTGCGGGCCGGCGTCTTTTGCAAGCGTGTTTGGCATTCGCAGTTGTCGATTCCGGCGCTCCGCCTAGCCTGTCAGGCCAATCCAACCATGAGTACAACCTATTCGTTAGACGTTTTCCTGGACAAGGTCAGGCACCGCGACCCCGGACAACCGGAGTTTCATCAGGCCGTGGAGGAGATCCTGGTCAGCCTGTGGCCCTTTGTCGAGCGGCACCCCAAGTACCTGAAGAGCGGCCTGCTTGAGCGGCTCGTCGAGCCGGAGCGCATCGTCATCTTCCGCGTGCCCTGGATCGACGACCGCGGCCAGGTGCGCGTCAACCGCGGCTACCGCGTCCAGATGAACAGCGCCATCGGCCCCTACAAGGGCGGCCTCCGCTTCCATCCGACGGTGAACCTGAGCGTGCTGAAGTTCCTGGCGCTCGAGCAGGTGCTGAAAAACTCGCTGACCACGCTGCCCATGGGCGGCGGCAAGGGCGGCGCCGACTTCGACCCCAAGGGCTGCAGCGACAACGAGGTGATGCGCTTCTGCCAGTCCTTCATGACCGAACTGTTCCGCCACATCGGCGCGGCGATCGACGTGCCGGCCGGCGACATCGGCGTCGGCGCCCGCGAAATCGGCTACATGTACGGGCAGTACAAGCGCCTGGCCAACGAGTCCGCCTGCGTGCTCACCGGCAAGGGCCTCGCCTATGGCGGCAGCCTGATCCGCCCCGAGGCCACCGGTTACGGCTGCGTCTACTTCGCCCAGGAGATGCTCAAGCGCCGGGATGCCTCCTTCGACGGCATGCGCGTGGTGATCTCCGGTTCCGGCAACGTTTCGCAGTTCGCGGCCGAGAAGTCCCTGGAGTCGGGTGCGAAGGTGGTGTCGATGTCCGACTCCAACGGCACGGTGCACATCCCGGAGGGCATCACCCGCGAACAGCTCGACTGGCTGGTCGAGCTGAAAAACCAGCGGCGCGGCCGCATCGTCGAGTTTGCCCGTCACTTCAACCTGCCCTACCTGGAAAATCAGAAACCCTGGGGCATTGCCTGCGACATCGCGCTGCCCTGCGCCACCCAGAACGAGCTCGATGAGCAGGACGCGCGCACCCTCGTCAAAAACGGCTGCCTCTGCGTCGCCGAGGGCGCCAACATGCCGTCCACCCTGGCGGCCGTCGAGGTCTTCCTGGCGGCCAGAATCCTCTACGCCCCCGGCAAGGCGGCCAACGCCGGCGGCGTCGCCACCAGCGGCCTGGAGATGAGCCAGAACGCCCTGCGCCTGTCCTGGAGCCGCGGCGAGGTCGATGAGCGCCTGCACGCGATCATGCAGAGCATCCACCATGCCTGCCTGGAGTACGGCACCGAAGCCGACGGCTTCGTCAACTACGTCAAGGGCGCGAACATCGCCGGCTTCGTCAAGGTGGCCGACGCCATGCTCGCCCAGGGCGTGGTCTGAGCCGCGCCGCCCGCGTCCGGTCGCCGTCCCGCAGGACGGCGACCGCCGGGCAATCCTCTTGACGCCGGCGGGCGCTTTTGCGCATGCTGCCGCGCATGGGACCTTTTGGCGCGCGCCTGTTTGCCTCCGTATTCATGCTCATCGGCGGCTTCATCGCGTCGACGGGCGTCAAGGCCCTGCTCCAGGGCCAGGCCAGTCGGTCCTGGCCGACGGTGCCGGGGCGCGTGCTTGAATCGGGCCTCGATGCGTCGCGCAGCGACAAGGGGCGCACCACGTACCGCGCGGAAGTGCTGTACGAATTCCAGGTGGGCGGCCAAACCTACGCGTCCAACGACATCGCGGTGGGCGACTACGGGTCCAGCGATCCGATGCACGGCCGGCGCATTGCCAACCGCTACCCCAAGGGGGCGGCCGTGACGGTGCACTACGATCCCGACGATCCGGAAACCAGCCTGCTGGAAACCGGCATCCAGGGCCAAGCCTTCTTTCTGCCCGGCTTCGGGCTGCTCTTCTTCGGCGCCGGTCTGGTCGTCTTCATCTTCCTGCCGCGGTCGATGGCGCGCAAACGCGCCCGGATGGAAGAGCTGCGGCGGCAGCAGGAGCTCGGCAGCGCCGCGGTCTTCGGCCGGGGGATTTCATGATCGCATGAACGCTTCTCCGGGGAGATTTTCCCAAAGCCGCCTTTTCGGCGTCTACCTGGTCTGGCTGGTCGCGCTGTTCGCCGTCTTCACGCGCCCGGAACTCAGCCGCTGGGGCGTCGCCGGCTTCGCCCTGCTGCTGTGGATCTGGCTGCCATTCTGGGCCTGGCGCAACTGGACCCTCGTCGCCGCAGATCCGCCCGCCACGGCCGCGACCGTGTGCGTCACCCTGCTGCACCTGAGCCTGCTGGGCGGGTACCTGCAGACCGGCGGCGCCGGCCTGGGGAGCCTGCTCGAGGCGCTGGGTTTTGAGCGTCCCTTCAAACCCCAGGCGGAGTACCGGCTGTTTTTCGTGCTGATCGTGCTGGCGGTTCACGCCACCCCCACACTCTGGCGCCTGCTGAAGGCCGGTTGGGCGCGGCTGCTGCCGCGGCGCTGACTTGCCGCTTCAGCCGACGAACTTGCCGGGGTTGAGGATGCCGTGCGGGTCGAGCGCGGTCTTGAGGCGGCGGTGCACGTCCACCGCCGAGGCGGGGATGGCGTCGGCGAACCAGCGGCCCTTGGCGATGCCGACGCCGTGTTCGCCGGTGATGGCGCCGTTCCAGGCGATGACCTGGTGGAACAGCCGGTCGAGCGCCACCTCGGCGCGCGCTCGCTGTTCGGGGTCGTCCATGCTCGGCACCATGATGTTGACGTGGATGTTGCCGTCGCCGGCGTGGCCGAAGCTGGCCACCGGAAAGCCGCATTCGGCCTGCAGGCGCTCGGCGAAGTCGACGAGGTCGACGAGCCGGCTGCGCGGCACGACGATGTCCTCGTTGAGCTTGATCAGACCGGTGTTGCGCAGGCTGTAGCTGAACTCGCGGCGCAGCTTCCAGAAGCGTTCGCAGGCGGCTTCGCCCACCGCCTCTTCGAGGCAGGTGCTGCCGAGGTCGCGCACCAGCCGGGCCAGCAGCGCCAATTCGCCCTTCACCGACGCCTCCTGGCCGTCGATCTCGACCAGCAGGTGGGCGTCGCCCTGCGGCGTCACGGACTCGCCGAGGTACTCGCGCGCGGCGCGCAGGGTGAACTTGTCGGCGATTTCCAGGGCGCTGGGCAGGAAACCGGAGTTGAGGATGCGCTGCACCGCGTTGGCGGCCTCGGCGAAGGAGCTGAAGCCGGCGGAGAGCATGGCGCGCATCGGCGGGTGCGGGATCAGGCGCAGCGTCGCCTGGGTGACCACGCCGAGCAGGCCCTCGCTGCCGACCATGAGGCCGACGAGGTCGAAGCCGGTCTTGTTCTTGTGGCAGCGCCCGCCGGCCTGGACGACCGAGCCGTCGGCGAGCACGGCCTGCAGGCCGAGCACGTAGTGGCGCGTGACGCCGTACTTGAGGCAGCGCGGGCCGCCGGCGTTGGTGGCGATGTTGCCGCCGAGGCTGCATTCCTTCAGGCTGGCGGGATCCGGCGGGTAGAACCAGCCGAGTTCGCGCGCCCGCGCCTGCAGGTCGCCGGTGATGACGCCGGGTTCGACCACGGCGACGCCGTCGGCCGTGTTGATTTCCAGGATGCGGTTCATCCGCGCCAGCGACAGGGCGATGCCGCCGCGCAGCGGCACGGCGCCGCCGACGTAGCCGACGCGCGCGCCCTGCGGCGTCACCGGGATGCGGCGCTCGTCGGCGAAGCGCAGCACGGCGCTGACTTCCTCGGCGGAGGTCGCATGCACGACGGCCTCGGGCGGGTTCGCCGCGAACCATTTGTCGGTGCTGTGCGCGCTCAGGTCGGCCGGCGTCACCGAGACGCGGTCGGCGCCGAGAAGGGAAATCAGGGAGTCTGCCAGGGAGGCCATCCGGCATCATGGATGCGGAGGCGGCGGCGGGCAAACCGGCAGTGTGCGCCGCCCAAAAAGGGCGTGGCAAACGCGCCGGAATTGCGCGTTGATCCGCCATGCTTGTTTCCGGTCAACCCCACCGCACGGTCTGGATGGCGGACGCCCAGACCGTCCGCATCATCGACCAGCGCCGTCTGCCCTGGCGCTTTGAGCTGGCGGACCTGCGCACGGTCGCCGAGGTGGCCCGGGCGATCCGCGACATGGCCGTGCGCGGGGCCGGCCTGATCGGCGCCACCGCGGGCTACGGCATGGCCCTGGCGGCGCGCGAGGCGGCCGACTGGCCGGCCCTGGAGGCGCTGGCGGCGCAGCTGGTGGCGACCCGGCCAACGGCGGTCAACCTGAGCTGGGCGGTGCAGCGCCAGCTGGCGGCGCTGCGCGCGGCGGCCTGGAGCGACCGCGTCGAGGCGGCCCGGCAGACGGCCGCGGCCATCGCCGACGAGGACGCCGCCGCCTGTGCGGCCATCGGCCGGCACGGCCTGGAACTCATCCGCCGTGCGGCGGCGGCGCAGCCCGGCCGGCCGGTGCAGATCCTGACCCACTGCAATGCCGGTTGGCTGGCCTTCGTCGATCACGGCTCGGCCACGGCGCCGATCTACGCCGCCCAGGCGGCGGGCATCCCGGTGCATGTCTGGGTCGACGAGACCCGGCCGCGCAGCCAGGGGGCGCGGCTGACCGCCTGGGAGCTGGGCGAGCAGGGCGTGCCGCACACGCTCATCGCCGACAACACCGGCGGCCACCTGATGCAGCACGGCCTGGTCGACCTGGTCATCACCGGCGCCGACCGGGTGACGCGCCGCGGCGACGTCGCCAACAAGATCGGCACCTACCTCAAGGCGCTGGCGGCGCGCGACAACGGCGTGCCGTTCCATGTCGCGCTGCCGTCCTCGACCTTCGATTGGAGCCTCACCGACGGCCTGGCCGGCATCCCCATCGAGCGGCGCGGGGCCGAGGAGGTGACCGAGATCGAGGGCGTCGACGCCGGGGGCGTGGTGCGCAGCCTGCGCATTGCACCGGCCGGGACGCCGGCCGCCAACTACGGCTTTGACGTGACGCCGGCCCGGCTGGTCAGCGGGCTGATCACCGAGCGCGGCCGGTGCGCGGCGGATGAGGCGTCGATCGCCGCGCTGCACGCCGGGAGGGCCGGCGCGGCATGAGCGCCTGGGCTGCCCTGCGCCAGTGCTGCCGCCGGCGCGACTGGCTGAAGCGCGCCGCCGTGACGATCGTCGCGGCGGGCTTTGTCCTGGCGCTAGGGCGGGTCGCCCTGGCGCCGGACTCGCAGCGGGCGGTGTCGCTGGACGCCGTCGAGCAGGCGCGGCGCAACGAGTGGCAGCGCCTGCTGCGGGCGCCGGCGGCGCAGCCGCGCGCGGCGGTCCACTGGCTGCTGCGCGTGACGCAGAGCCTGGAGCACCTGAGCGCGGTGCTGGGCCTGGAGCCGACGACCTGGGACAGCTTCCGCCGGGACGGGCTTTTGGCCGGCTACGATGCGGCGGCGGTGTTCGACCGCCACGCGCCGGAGGCGGAGCTGCGCCGCCTCTGGGAGACCTACCTGGAGGCGCGTCTGGCGGATTCGCCGCAGGCGGTCCGGCGCCTGCAGGAGTGGGCGGAGTCTGCGCCGCCGCCGCCCACGGCCAACGAACTGCTGGCCGGGCTGCGGCTGCACGCGGGCGATCTCCGCGGCGCGCTGGAGGCGCTGCAGCGCGAGCTGGGTCTGTCGCCCGCGGTGCCGGAACTGCGCGAAGGCGCGCTGCGGCTGGCCCTGCGCCTGAAGGACCGCGACGCGGTGCGCGCGCTGGTCGACGGCCGCCCGGAGGCGGTGGAGCTGCCGCCGCTGCTCGAGCATCACGCCGGCGTGCTGCTGCGCCATCCCTGGCTGCAGTGGCGGGGGCTGCTGCGCCACCGGCTGCTGCACGTGCCCTACGCCTCGCTCGGTCTGGCGTTTCTGGCGGCCGCGCTGTGGTACAGCATCTTCGTGCTGCAGGGCGCCGGCGGCCGCTGGCGCTGGGCCTGGCCGGTTCTGCCGGTCATGGCCGGCGTGCTGAGCGTGCAGCCGGTGCTGGTGGCGGCGGCCTGGCAGGAGAGCGCGCTCGGCCTCACCGACCAGGCGGCGTTTCCCGGCGACCTGTGGTTCTACGTGGCCGGCGTCGGGCTGCGCGAGGAGGTGGGCAAGCTGGCGCTGGCGGCGCTCTTCCTGCCCTGGCTGCTGCGCCGCCGCGAGCCCGGCCTGGCGCTGATGACCGGCGCCTTCGTCGGCCTCGGCTTCGCGCTCGAGGAGAACATCAACTACTACGAGGAGTTCGGCGGCGCGGTGGCGCTCGTGCGCTTCTTCACCGCCAACTTCCTGCACGCCGCCCTGACCGGCCTCGCCTGCCAGGCCCTGTACCAGCTCGTGCGCAGCCGGTTCGCCAGCGCCGAGCGCTTCCTCGCCACCTTCCTCGGCGTCGTGGCGGTGCACGGGCTGTACAACTACGCCGCCACGCTGGAGCTGGAGGGCGTGGACTTCCTGTCCATGGCGGTGCTGGCGGCGGCGGCCTGGCGGTTTCTGGACCGCCTTGAGGAGGATATCCCGCCGCGGCGCGCGCCGGTGCCGGCGGCGGCGGTGTTCCTGCTCGGCGCCGCCGTGCTCATCGCCTGCATCCTGGTCGGCTCGGTCTGGCAGGAGCCGGACCGCCAGCGGCTGGCGGATGCCGCCATGGAGTGTCTGGCCGTGCTGCCGCTGGCCTTCATTTACTGGCGGCGGCTGGAGCACGAGCTGGTTTGAATGCAAGCCGGCCGCGGTCGCGACGTTGACGCGTCCGTCCTTTCCCGCGTAATACCCCCTGATGAAACGTCCGCCGCCCGCCTCCCCATCGCCCGCTCCGCCGGTGGCGGGTGCGAACGTCAAGGCGGTGCTGCTGGTGTCGGCCCTGCTGGCGGCGTTGGTGGGACTGGTGGCTGGCCTGCTGTGGCCGTCGCCCGCCTACACGCCGGTGCCTGTCGCCGCGCCGGCCGCGAACAAGCCGGAACCCTTCGTGCTGGCGGACGAAAAGGCGGTGTTCGCGCAGTATGCCGGCGCGCAGTCCTGCAAGGAATGCCACGCCACCGAATTCGAGAAGTGGCAGGGCAGCCACCACGGGCTGGCCGAGCGTGCCCCGAATCCGCCGCTGGATCTCGCCGCCTTCCAGCCGCCGCAGTCTTTCGCGCACGGCACGCAGACCACCGAAACGCGCCTGCGGGACGGCCGCTATGAGGTGCTCACTCTCGGCTTCGACGGCCGGCGCGAGGCCTACCCGGTCGAGCGCGTCATCGGCCACGCCCCGCTGCGCCAGTTCCTGGTGCAAGGCAGCGGCGGCCGCCTGCACGCCCTGGAGGCCTGCTTCGATCCCAAGCGCGGCGACTGGTTCAACGTCTACGGCAACGAGGACCGCCAGCCGGGCGAATGGGGCCACTGGACCGGCCGCGGCATGGTTTGGAACCAGATGTGCGCCAGCTGCCACAACACGCGTGTGCGCAAAAACTACGATCCCGCCACCGACCAGTACCGCACCAGCATGGCCCAGCTGACCGTCAGCTGCGAGTCCTGCCACGGGCCGATGAAGGCGCACGACGACTGGCAGCGCCAGCACCGCGGCAGCGCGGCCAAGGATCCGACCCTGGTCGAATGGAACCGCGACCAGCACATGGAGAACTGCGCGGGCTGCCACGCGCGCCGCGGCGAGATCACCGGCGACTTTGCGCCCGGCGACTCGTTCTGGGACCACTACCTGCTCACCGTCACCGACGGCAGCGACACCTACCATCCGGACGGCCAGATCCGCGACGAGAACTACGAGTTCGCCAGCTTCTTCAGCAGCCGCATGCAGCACGTGGGCGTGCGCTGCATGGACTGCCACGACATGCACAGCATGAAGACGATCCTGCCCGGCAACCAGCTCTGCATGCGCTGCCACACGCCCGGCGGGTTCCCGAACGCGCCGGTGATCCTGCCGGAGCTGCACAGTTTCCACCAGGCGGCGAGCGCCGGCAACCAGTGCATCAACTGCCACATGCCGCAGACCACCTACATGCAGCGGCACCCGCGCCACGACCACGGCTTCACCATCCCGGATCCGCTGCTGACCAAGACCTTCGGCGTGCCCAACGCCTGCAACAAGTGCCACCAGGACCAGAGCGTCGACTGGGCGCTGGCGGCGACCGAAAAGTGGTACGGCGAGCGCATGAACCGCAAGACGCGCCAGCGCGCCTTCAGCATCGCCAAGGCCCGCCAAGGCAACCCCGAAGGCCGCGACGAGCTCGTGCAGCTGCTCGCCGGCGACGAGATCCCCGCCTGGAAGGCCAGCGCCACCCTGCTGCTCGACCGCTGGATCGGCGAGCCGGCGGTGCAGGAGGCCGTGGCCGCGCAGCTGCAGCACCCGCATCCGCTGGTGCGCCAGTCGGCCGCGCGCACGCTGGAGCCGGTGCTGGCCCAGGACGGCCGCCGGCGCAGCGCGGTGGAAAAGCTGCTCGACGATGTGGCGCGCAGCGTGCGCGTCACCGCCGCTTGGTCCCTGCGCGACACCGTCGACCTCGGCAGCGCCGCCGGCAAAGACCTGCAGCACATGCTCCAGCTCAATGCCGACCAGCCCAGCGGCCAGATGCAGCTCGGCCAGTTTCACTATGCGCGCCGCGACCTGCCCGCGGCGGTGAAGCACATGGAAACCGCGGTGCGCTGGGACCCCAACTCGCCGCCCTTCCACCACGACCTGGCGATGCTGCACAGCGCCGCCGGCAACCTGCCGCAGGTGATCGCCAAGCTGCGCGACGCCATCCGGCTGGCGCCGAACGAAGGCCAGTACCACTACGAGCTCGGCCTGGCCCTGAGCGAAAGCGGCGACCTCGCGGGGACCATCGTCGCCCTGCGCGAGTGCGTGCGCGTCGCGCCGCAGATGGGCCGCGCCTGGTACAACCTCGGCCTGGCGCTGCACGGCCAGAAGCAGAGCGCGGAAGCGATCAACGCCCTGCTGCGGGGCGAAGCCGCCGATCCCACCGACCCCGGCATCCCCTACGCGCGCGCCACCATCCTCGCCCAGCTCGGCCGCCGGCCCGAAGCCATCGCCGCGGCCCGCCGCACGCTCGCGATCCAGCCCGGTTTCCAGGAAGCGCGCCAACTGCTGATGCTGCTGGAACGCTGAGGTTTTCGACGCGGGGGTTGCCGCTGACGCCGGCGGCCGTTAGACTCCGGGGAATTCCCATTTGCATGGCCCGTCGCGCTCAATCCGGTCTCCAACCCGCCCATCTCGTCGGCCTGCTGCTCGTGCTCGTCGCGGTGCTCGGCGGCGGCTACGCCCTGCTGCACCGCGGCACCGACCCGATGACGGGCCTGACGCCGCTGAGCTCCGAGGAGTACCTGGAAAGCTCGACCGCCCTCAGCGGCAACACCTACAGGATCGAGGGCACGGTCGACGACCGGCTCGACAACTGGCGCGCCAGCGACGGCCGCCTGTTCAGCGTGCAGATTTCCGAAGCCGGCAGCTTCGTGCCGGTCTGGGTGCCGCCGACCCTGGAGACCAACATCCAGCGCGGCCAGCGCTACCTGTTCAAGGTGCGCGTGCTGGAAACCGGCGTGCTTGAAGTGCTGGAACTGTTCAAAGCCTGACTGCCATGACGACTTTCCGCCTGCTTGCCGGCTGCCTGCTGCCCGGCGTTCTCTCCGCCCAGGTGCTGCCCGCCCCCGGCCTGGCGCCGGCGCCCCAGCCGGCTCCGGCCGCCAGTTCCGCCAACGCCGGCGGCTCCGGCCAGCAGGGCTCGATGTTCGGCGGCGTGCTGCCGCACCTCGACACCGGCAGTGAGACGGTGTCCTGGGACGGCAAGATGTGGAACCTGACCAACAACCGTCTGGCCCGCTCGAAGTTTGAAATCTACCTGGCCACGCCCGAGGCCGACGGCGCCGACGACCAGGCCTATCGTGACCTGATCGCCCAGATCATCCAGCTGCTCGCGCCGACGCGCGCCGGCGGCCCCGACGTCTCCGCCGCCTTCGCCCTGCTGCCCGACGCGGGCGCCTTTGCCATCGACGGCGGCATCTGCAACACCATCGCCAACGGCGTCGCCGACGTCTGGCTGGCCCAGCGCAAGGTGAACAACCTGCGCGCCGTCAACGAGGCCATGCTCAAGCGCCGCAAGGACCTCGAGTGGAACACCGAGATGGATCTGAAAAACGCGCCGCTGGCGCCCTCGACCCCCGGCGGCGCCAGTCGCAACGGCGGCGGCAACCGCCAGCAGGCCGTGCAGCAGCAGCAGGGCAACAGCATGACCGTCGGGCGCGCCTCCGGCTACATCAAGCGCATCGCCGAGATCGAGGCGCGCATGAAGCTCAACGAGACCGCCATCGGCCTCTCGGAAGTCACCAGCAAGACCCAGTTCCAGGCGCTCATGGTCCAGCTGTTCATGCAGCGCCGCTTCGAGCACGCCATCATCGCCTGCCGCCTCTACCCGCACATGTTCCGCGACGGCGACAGCGTGCTGCAGCTCGACGACAACTCCGACCTGAAGAAGATGTTCTCCGCCGGTCTGGGCGTGCCGCCGACGGTGAGCCTGATCGACGGCTTCGCCGCCGAGGCGATCCGCGGCGTCGACGAGGCGGTGGTCGCCTTCGAGCAGCTCGTGCTGCGCCAGGACTTCGACAGCGCCGCCAAGCGCCTGATGGAGGCCTACGCCATCGGCGAGTACCTGCCGCGCATCCGCCGCCTGCCGATGGTGACCAAGCTCAAGGTCCTCGACTACGTCCGCGACGGCAACCAGCTGGTCAACGCCCTGGAGATGCGCGATTTCGGCCTGGCCGAGGAGCTGGTGAAGAAGCTGCGCGCCGCGTCCAAGGACTTCGACTTTTCCAAGCCGCAGGCGGCGATCGAAACCGCGCGCACGCTCAGCGACATGCGCCTGACCGCGGCGCGCGCGGCGGCCGTGAAGGGCGACCCGGCGGCGGTGGCGCAGGAGCTGAAGGGCGCGGCGGAAATCTGGCCGACCAACCCGAAGCTGCGCGAGGTTTCGGACATGATCGGCCAGAACAGCGACATCCAGGCGCAGACCCTGCTCGACCTCGACCGGCTGATCAGCCAGCGCAACTACCGGCAGATCTTCAACGACCAGGGCCGGTTCCTGGCCGCGGCCATCAACGATCCGGCGCGCCAGGAGCAGCTCAAAAAAGTGCTCACCGACATGAACCGCGTGAACCTGATCGTGCACGGCGCCGCCCAGATGGCGGGCAGCAACCCCTTCGGCGCCTGGGAGCAGGTGGAGAAGGAGTTTGAGCAGTTTCCCGACGATCCGGAAATCACCCGCCTGCGCTCCGAGCTCAGCGTCAAGGCCAGCGAGTACGTCAGCGCGATCGAGAAGGCCAAGCAGCACGAAAAGCGCAAGCAGGCCGGTTCGGCGATCGCCTGGTACCTGAAGGCGCGCCGGCTCTATCCCGGCAGCGAGTTCG
>CAYYJK010000012.1:15983-27153 GCA_964472185.1 uncultured Prosthecobacter sp. | reverse complement strand
GACAACAAGTTCGGCAACTGGCCGCTCGCCAACCGCATGATGGAGGCCAGCCTCAGGTATCTGGGCTACGATTGTCGCGTGGACTGGAACGAAGGCTTCCATGGCAGCAAAGGCATGGCGCCGCTTCTGCCCGAGGCGTTGCGCTGGCTCTGGCGCGACGTGAAGTGAAGTGAAGTGAAGTGCTTTCAGCAAGGCAGGGCGGCCAGCCAGCGCACGACGGCCTCCGCCATCCGGCCGACCAGCGGCTCGCCTTTCGGCTCGGTGGCATGACCGGCGCGGATGCCCAGCAGCCAGAGCACGCAGGGGCCGCCTTGAGCGCGGGCATCGATGGCCGCCAGATCGAGGGCGCAGTTGCTGATCAGGCCGCTTTTGTGGAAGTAACGCGCGCCCGGGAAGGCGGCCTGAACGGCGGGTGTCCACGAGCTGGGACCCGAGTCGGGATGCGCGGTCTCCAGACCGCTGAGACCGGTGCTCCCGTGCCGCAGCAGGGTCAGCATCGCCGGGCTGATCCGGAAGCGCTCGGCCTCGGGCAAAGCTTCGTGGAACAGCACCCGGCGCAGGCAATCGACCAATTCGCGCGGGCTGGTGACGTTGCCCGTCCGGGCGTCGATCACGCTCGCACCGCGTTCTTCGGCGTAGAAGCGGCCGCTCCAGCTGTGTTCGACGGTGTGCGACTGCGCGTCGTGGATCAACTCGATCCGTTGCGCCTCTTCGCGGACGTAGGCCCAGGGGCGTTCCTTGACGTAGCCCCGCATCAGCGCTGAGCCCGGAAAGCCGCGTTCGGGCGTGAGGAAGCGCGTGTTGATCCGGTCGAGGCCGGGCAGACGCAGCAGCAGGGTGTAGTCCTCGTTGGCCGAACGCCGGAACACCTCGCTGATCAGGCGGTCGACCGGACGTTCGACGTCGAATCGCCAGCCCCCCTTGCCTGGCGATGCTCGAAACGGGCCCGTGTCTGCGCCGGCAGGCCCAGCGCGTGCAGCTGTTCCAACGCCGCAATCGCCGCGTAGAGCTTGATGGTGCTGGCCGGCCAGAAGTCGCGGCGGTCGGCCGTGTCCCGGTAGTCATGCCATTCAAACCGTGGCGCCGCAGCGGGCCCGTGCACGATGCAGAGGCAGGCCCATTTGGGCAGGCCGGGAGCCACTGCCGCCAGGGCGGTTTGCAGATCGGCTGCGCGAGCCTGAGCCCGGCGGGCGGCCAAGCCCAGCAAAAGCGTCCCCAGACTTCGTCGGGTCATGGTTGGCGCACGGCGGGGAGTTGTGCGCCGTTCTGCTGCAGCACCAGTCCGGTGATGCGCTGCTGCGCATCGCGCGTGAAGGTCAGAGCCGCCTCGACGACGTCGTACTCAAACCGGTCCGGGGCGGTTTCGAACACCGGAGCGGCCGGTTGGTCGCCGAGCTGAGCAAACAGGGTGTGCCCGCGTCGCTCCACCCGCAGCTTTTGCAGGCCGAGCAGGGCGTAGGTGCCGACATAGGGTTGCAGGGTTTCCGGCGGACGCAGGCGGATGGCTGGCGCCGGCTGTTCGGTTCGCTGGGCGATCTGATCCTGGCCGTTTTGATGCAGCGTCAGCGAGCGGATCTTTCCATCGGCGCGCTGAAAGCTCAGTTCGGCAGCCACGGCTTTGTAGAAGAAGCGGTCGGGCGCCTGAGGGAAAACGCGCAAAAAAGGCTGACCGGTCAAACGCGCCCAGAGCTGGCCGTCCCGCAGCAGGATCGTGAAATGCGTTTCGGCATCCAGCCGGTACACTCCGGGGTAGGCCTGCAAGGCGTCCGCGCTGAGCGCTGTCTCGCGGGGAAGTTCCCGCCGGGGTTCGACGCGCAGCGCTGCCAGTGCCTGGCTGCCGCTGAGGGCCGCGCTGTTGAGCAGCGCCACGCGAACGCACTGCTGCTCGGGAATCACCTGCAGGCCCGATCGGTACCCGCCCGTGGCACCGTCGTGATTGTAGATCGTCCGGCCGTCGCGACGGGCGATGAACAGGCAGAGGCCGATTTGGGCACCGTTCGCGGAGGCCTCGGCATGGGGTTGTTTGACCAGGGCGATCGCCTGGGCCAGCGGCGTGGTTTCCGGGTGCAGCAAGGCTTCGCCGAAGCGCAGCAGGTCGGCGGCGGTCGAACGCAGGGCGCCCGCCCCGGCCACCGCATCGAAGGTCCAGGTGTGCGCCCTCTGGCTTTCGCCATAGGGCGGTGCCAGGCGCGCGGTGTCGGCCGCGCCGACCGTCATGCGGGTGTCCTGCAGCCCCAGCGGCTCGCAGAGCTTCTGGCGCACCGCCTCGTGCCAGGAGGTGCGGTAAACCTTGCCGAGCAGATGCCCGAGCAGGCCGACGCCGAGGTTGGAGTACCTGCAGGGGTGCGGCCCCTCGGCCTTCAATTGGGCCGAGCTCAGATAGGCATACAGCAAGGCTTCGTCGTAGCGCGCATAGGGGTCGTTGGGCGCGTTGCCCGCGGCAAAATTGTCGGGCAGGCGCGGCAGACCGCCGGTGTGGGTGGCGAGCTGCCGCAGCGTGACGGCGCCGAGGCGGGCGTCGGCGAACGCGAAGCCCTTCGGCATGAGGTCGCGAATCGGGGTGGCCAAGCTCACGCGCTTTTCCACGACCGCCTGGGCGAGCAGCAGGCCGGTGAAGACTTTGGTGATCGAGCCGATCTCAAACAAGACCTTCTCGGGAGGCACCGTGGTGTCCGCCAGCAATCGGCCACCCTGGGCGAACTGCGTTTGGCCGTCGCGGCTTTCCGCCAGCACCACGCCGCCCACTCGCAGTTGGGAAGCCACACGCCGGGCCGCCTCCGGCAGGGGGCGATCGGCCGCCTGAAGTCCCAGGAGCGGCCACAGCAGCCAGGCAGCAAAAGCGCGCATGGGGCCAAGCTAGCGGGCCTGCCGCCGGCTTGGCAAGCGTGTTCAACGCGCCGGATGCCAGCGGTAGTGGCCGGTCTGCGGGAACTCGCGCAGCCGGTTCTCCAGTTGCGGCCCCTGACCGATGTTGTGAACGATCCAGGGCGTGCGGCCGCCGTCGGGCGCAGGCACCACGAGCGCGATGTGCGGCAACCGGCCGGCGACGGTGCAGGTGATTAGATCGCCCGGGCGAGGGTCTGCTGGGCGGCTTGTCACTGGCAGAGCTGCGCTTTGGCGCCGGAAAAAGGTCTGCAGGTTCGGCACGCGGCGATGGTCGATGTTGGGGTCGGGTTTGGGCAGTCCCCAGTGCTTGGGATAGGCGTTGAAGTGCCGCTTCATGTCCTCGTGCACCAGCCGCTGGAGATCGAAGCCGAGCGCACGGTAGCAGCGGATGACTTCGTCCGTACAGACGCCGGTGTCCGCTGGCACATCGCCGCCAGGGTAGGCAATCCGGACATAGGCCGGGTCGTAGCGGACGCGCTGCCGGGTGCGATCCAGCGCCGCGTGACAGAGGCGGACGGCCAGGGTGTCCGTGGCCGGCAGCCTGGCACGCGCCGCCGCGGCGAGTTCGGAATCGCTGGCGCGGGTCGCAATGGGAGAGCCCAAGGCCGACAGTCCCAGGCAGAAAGAGCGTCGTTGCACGCTCACCTTGGAAGCCGTCCGCGCGCAGATGTTCAAAGCGCCCGCCGGGGCTCATTCCAGCGGCCAACCGGCGACATGGTCCTGCCAGGTGTCGGGATTGCGATCCGGTCCCGAGGAGAACACCGCGACCGGCCGGCGCAGGCGCGGCGGCTGCGGGTGTTGAGCCAGCCAGGCCGGCGAAGCGTCGGCTGCGGGATTGTCGATCTTGCCGCTTTGATCGCTGTCGAGCGTCAGGTGGAACGGTTCGCCCCAGGGATCGGTCAAGGACACCTCCGTACCGGTCCGGACTCGAAAGGGACGGTCGTCCCAAAATCGAATCTCGCGCGGGTTGAGCGACTTGTTGGCACCCGTGAGCGCGGGCACGGAGATCGCCCAGCAGCGGAGTTCGGCGTCGCGGTCGGTGGGAACCGTCACCCCCGCCTGCATGGGAAAACGCTGGTACTCCGTGTGAAAATGGGTCAGCCCATGCTGCAGGTCCTTCAGTTGAGCTTGGCACCGACGCACCGGAGCTTTCTCCGCCCAAACTTGGCGCAACCGCGGGATCGAGAGGCCAAAGGCCAAGAGCAGCAGGCCGGAAACTACCAGCCAGACACGCCGGTGTTTCCGTGAAGCCGGGAGCATTCCGAAATCATGAAGCGCTTGGGTGGGGCCCGGCAAGCTTGAATCGGTGACCGAGGGAGAACTGGGGAGGTGCTGGCAGTCCACAAAAAAGCGCGAGAGGCAACTCTCGCGCTTTTCTGGATGAGTTCTGGGAAACGGTCCGGTCAGTGCGCCAAACCCGCCGCGGCGACCCGGCCCTCGTCGGAGACGATGGCACCCGCCAGTTCAGGTTTGCAGTCGCCCTTGAGCTCGTCGCGGAACTTCTTGATGAAGCTCTGGGTCGGCCAGGAGCAGGCTTCGCCGAAGGCGCAGATGGTCTTGCCTTCGATCTGGTTGGCGACGCTTTCGAGGGTGTCGACGTCGTCGGGGCTGGCCTTGCCGGCGACGATGCGGTCGCTGAGCTTTTTCATCCACAGGCTGCCCTCGCGGCAGGGCGTGCACTGGCCGCAGGACTCGTGGGCGTAGAAGTTGTTCAGGTTGTTGATCACCCAGCTCATCGAGCGGGTGTCGTCCATGATGATGACGCCGCCGGAACCGGCCATGGAGCCGCAGGCGGCCATGGTGTCGAAGTCCATCGGGATGTCGAGGATGCCGAGTTCGCGGCCGTCCTTGAGCTTGAATTTTTCATCGGCGCGCAGGACCTTGGCGGAGGACCCGCCCGGGATGATCGCCTTGAGCTTGCGGCCGGGCTTGAGGCCGCCGCAGAGGTCGTTGATGACCTCGCCCATGGTGACCTTGCCGACTTCGACTTCGTAGTAGCCGGGGTTCTGCACGTCGCCGCTGACGCAGAGGATGCGGGTGCCGGTGTTGTTCGGCGTGCCCAGCTTGGCGTACTCCGCGCCGCTCATCTGCAGGATGTGCTTCACATGGCAGAGCGACTCGACGTTGTTGACGATCGTCGGGCACATGTACAGGCCGAGGGCGGCCGGGAAGTAGGGCGGCTTGATGCGCGGGTAGGGACGCTTGCCTTCGAGCGATTCGATCAGGCCGGTCTCCTCGCCGCAGATGTAGGCGCCGGCGCCGCGGTGCACGTAGATTTCGCAGTCGAAGCCCGAGCCGAGGATGTCCTTGCCCAGGAAGCCCTTGGCCCTGGCTTCGGCGATCGCCTTTTCAACGATCTTGGCGGCGTGCGGGAACTCCTCGCGGATGTAGATGTAGGCCAGCTTGGCGCCGACGGCGAAGCAGGCGATCGCCATGCCTTCGATGAGCTGGTGCGGATCCTGGTGCAGGATGTAGCGGTCCTTGAAGGTGCCCGGCTCGGATTCGTCGGCGTTGCAGATCAGGTACACCGGCTTGGTGTTGGTCGGCGGAATGAAACCCCACTTCACCCCGGTCGGGAAACCGGCGCCGCCACGGCCGCGCAGGCCGCTGGCCTTGACCTCGTTGATGATGGCGCTCTTTTCCATCTTGAGCGCCGCCTTGAGCTGCTCATAACCGCCGTCCTGCAGGTAGCATTCGATGGACGGGTCGTAGCCGACACGGTCGATGTTCTTGAAGATGAGCCGCTTCTCGCGGGCGTGCGGCTGCTTGCCGGGGAGGTACTGGACTGCGGAGGCCATGGCGGGCAGTATCCGAGACAGGGCAGGGGCGGCAACCGGGATTTGTGAAAAATTTCACAAGCGTTTTTGGCCGGCACCGGGTCGGGGCGCGGCCGGGGACGGATACAGGGCTGTTCGGTTGCGCTTGGGACGGAGAAACCGGGGGATTGGGGTCCGATAAAAACTGAATTAGATGGCTTTATTGTAAAATTTATAAATAATAGATTTGCCAATGCGGCTGAAGCGGCCATTTTTTCGGAAGCTGTCCTGCACCATGAGCATCTCCCCGACCGAGAGCCGCCACCCTTCAGGTCCAGGCAACCCGTTTGCTGCCGATGTCTGCGCCCATCCGCTCCTGCAGCCCGCGTCGGTGACCGGACTGCACGAAGACATTCTTGCGCAGGTGCTGCGCGCGGTCGCGGCGCCGGCCGGCGGACCGTTGATGCTGCTGACGGCTCCGCGGGCCGGGTATGGCAAGACCCATCTGCTGACCCGGGTGGTGGCGGCCGCGGGGGCAGGGGCGGTGATGGTGCCTGTGGGTTTTCGTGCCGGAGACGCACTGACGCTGACGACGCTGAGCCGGCGTGGCTGGGAAGCTCTGGACCAAGCCGAGGGCGAGCGGGCGGGCTGGTCGCGGCTGCGTGAGGTCTGTGCCGGTGCGCTGGGGTTCTGGCTGGCCGAACTGATCCAGGCGGGGGAACTGGCCTGCACCAATCCCGAACAGGCGCGGCGTGTCCTGGTCGGTTCCGCGGCGGAGGTGTTTGATGAGCGCGGCCGGGCGAGTCTGATCGGTGCCTGGCTGAAACTGCGCATTCCCTGCTTGCGCAGCGGCCTGAGCCGGCTGGCCGGAGCGCGCTTGGCGCTGCCGGCCGCGGCGGTGGAACCGTGGATCGGCCGGCTCTTGGCGCAGGCCTTTGGCGAAACTGCCCCGGTTTGGCCGGAAGTTGGAGCGGCAGAAGCGATTCCGGTCTGGCTGCGTTTGGTCGGCGTCTGGCGTCCGGTGGTGCTGCTGGTGGATCATCTGGACAGCGGGCTCGACACGCCTGGAGCCGGCGTTCGTCTCGCCGCGCTGCTGCTGGAACTGGTCGATGCGCATGGCATGCACGTGCTCCTGAGCCTGAATCAGGATCGCTGGCAGGCAGCCTTCGGCAGCCATCTGCCCAGCGCGCTGGAGGACCGGCTGACGGCCAGCCGGCTGGAACTGCGCGGCTTGGCGGAACCGGAGGCGCGGGCTCTGCTGCGGTTGCGGCTGGGCGAAGCGGGCACCGACTCGTCCGCCGGTTTCGAGGCTTTTGTTGACCTGCCGGGCTTTTTTGGCGGCCAGCCTGCGGGCGGGGTGTCGGCGCGCGCCTTCCTGCGCTACTGCGCGCACCAGTGGGCCCGCTTCATGGATCCGCTGCCCGCTTTGGCGGAGCCCGCTTGGGAGGCACCGCCCGCAGTCGATACGCCTGTGTCCAGCCAGGCCGGGGCCGTGCCGCCGCCTTCCGCCGCGGCGGTGACGCCGTCGGCCGAGGCCATGCGCCACCTGCAGGCCATGGTCGAGGCCCTGCAGCAACCGGCTTCGGATTCGCCTGTGCCCGCCGGGCCGCTGCCGGACCCCGCGCCGGAATGGCCGCCGCCCGTGAGTGGCGAGGCGGGTTTGGCGGAGCGGTTCGAGCGCCTGCGCGAGGCTCTGCGCGCTGAGGCCTCGAGTCGGCCGCTGGACCGGGCACGGGTGGCGGACTTGCTGCGGCTGGCGGGGCGCCGGTTTCCGCTGGTGGCGTTCAGCGAGCACGAGCTGCCCGGCCTGACCGGCAGGCAGACCCTGTGCTGGTCGCTGCAGGGGCTCGAAATTTTGTTCGGTCTCGGCGACTTCGACGACGCCGACTACTGGCGCGTGCTTGCAGGTTTTGCCGCCGGCCGGCTGGCGGAGCTGGCGCGCCAGGCCGAGGTGGAAGGCGGCGCGCCGGCGCGTCTGAAGCTGGTCCTGGTTCACTCCGCCCGGGACGCGGCCGCCTTGCAGTCCCTGCTCGACAGCGGCGTTCTCCCGGAACTGCTGCGCGGCTGCCTCGATCCGGTGCTGGTGGACGACGCCGGCATCGCCGAGCTCTACGCGGTGCAGCGGATCATTCACGAGGCGGAGACCGGAAGCCTCGCCGCGGCGCCGACCGAAGTGCTGCAGGTGCTGGCGCATGAGCTCGACTTCTTCTGGCAGCGGGTGACGCGGGCGGACTGAGCGCAGCTTTTCCTTGCCACGGCGGGCGCCCTTCACTAACGCTGCGGGCTCATGGATCCAGCAGCCCAACCCTTTCGCATCGGCGTGGCCGGTGTCGGCGCCATCGGCAAGAACCACGCCCGCATCATGGCGGAAATCGCCGGGCGCAGCGGCGGGGCGGTGGCCTTTGCCGCGGTGTACGACGCCGATCCGGCGCGGGCGGCCGAGTTCGCCGCCCAGTACGGCACGCAGGCTGCCGCCGATCTCGAGGACTTCGCCCGCCGGGTCGACGCCGCCACCGTGGCGGTGCCGACGATCTTCCACCGCAAGGTGGCGGAACCGCTGATGCAGCAGGGCGTGCACGTGATGGTGGAGAAGCCGATCAGCGAATCCTACGCCGAGGCGCAGGCGATGATCGAGCTGGCCCAGGCGAAGAACGTCATCCTGCAGGTCGGCCACATCGAGCGCTTCAATCCGGTGCTGCGCCAGCTTGAGGAGCGCATGGACCATCCCCGTTTCATCGAGGCGCACCGGCTGTCGCCCTTTCCGAACCGCAGCATGGACATCGGCGTGGTGCTTGACGTCAT
This sequence comes from uncultured Prosthecobacter sp., assembly GCA_964472185.1. Classification (GTDB taxonomy): domain Bacteria; phylum Verrucomicrobiota; class Verrucomicrobiia; order Verrucomicrobiales; family Verrucomicrobiaceae; genus Prosthecobacter. The sequence continues at coordinate 18,709 of CAYYJK010000012.1, read as the reverse complement.
GATCCACGACATTGAAATCGTGCTGCACCTGGTGAAGTCGCCGCTGGTGCAGGTGGACGCCGTTGGCATCCCGGTGCTGACCCGGCGCGAGGACATCGCCAACGCGCGCCTGAAGTTCGCCAACGGCTGCATCGCCAACATCACCGCCAGCCGCATCAGCCCGGAAAAGATGCGCAAGATCCGCGTCTTCCAGCAGGACAGCTACCTGTCGCTCGACTACCAGGAGCAGAGCGGCTGGATCTACCGCCGGGACGGCATGCAGATCGTGCGCGAGGCGGTCGAGGTGGAGAAGGATGAGCCGCTGAAGCTGGAGATCGCCGCGTTTGTCGAGTGCGCCCGCCAGGGCAAGCGTCCGGTCGTGACCGGCCAGGAGGGCGCGGAGGCCGTGCGCATCGCCCTGGAAATCACCGATCAGATCGAGAAGAACGCCGCGCTGGCGGGATGAGCCGCCGCGGGGCGGGCGAGCGGTGTTGAACCGCCGCCTCCCGTCAACGATCGTCCAGCCGTCGCAACCGCCGCCGCCATGCCCCACTTCCACATCATCGCCGGCGAAGTCAGCGGCGACACCCACGCCGCAGGCCTGATCCGCGAACTGCAGGCCCTGGATCCGGAGACCCGTTTCCGCGGTCTGGGCGGCCCGCGCATGCGCGAACTCGCCGGCGCCGGCATCGATGACTGGGTCGAGACGGCCGGCGTGGTCGGCCTCTGGGAAGTGCTGAAGATGTACGGCTACTTCAAGCGCCGCTTCCAGGCGGTGGTCGCCGATGTTCTGGCGCGGCGGCCGGACGCCGTGATCCTGGTCGACTACCCCGGATTCAACCTGCGCGTGGCCCGGGCCCTGCGCGAGCGCGGCTTCCGCGGCAAGATCCTCTACTACATCAGCCCGCAGGTCTGGGCCTGGAAGAAGGGCCGGGTCAAGGTCATGGCCAAGGTCCTGGATCTGATGATCTGCATCTTTCCCTTCGAAAAGGAGTTTTACGAAACCAGCGGTCTGCCCACCGAGTTCTGCGGCCACCCGATGGTCGATCGCGTGCAGACCCTCCGGCGCAATTGGGAGCGCGAGCCGGGGCTGGTCGGCTGGTTCCCCGGCAGCCGGCTGAACGAGGTCAAACGCCTGTTTCCGGTCATGCTGCGGGCCGCGCTGGCCATCCGCCGGGTGCAGCCGGCGGCGCGCTTCGCCGTTTCCGCCGCCAACGAGACGCTCGCCGGCCACATGCGCCGCATGGCGGACGCCGCCGGCCTGCCCGAAGCCAAACAGTGGATCGAAACCGGCACGGTGTACGACCTCATGCAGCGCGCCCAGGCCGGCGCGGTGGCCAGCGGCACCGCCACGCTTGAAGCGGCCTGTTTCGGCCTGCCGTATGCGCTGGTCTATCGCGTCAGCGGCGTCACCTATGCCGTGGCCAAGGCGGTGGTGCGCATCGAGCACATCGGCATCATCAACGTGCTCGCCCGCCGCGAGGTGGTGCGCGAACTGGTGCAGGGCGAACTGACCGAGCAAACCCTGGCGTCGGAAATGCTCGGGCTGCTGACCGACACCGCGCGCCGTGAAGCGCTGCAGCGCGATCTCGCGGCGGTGGTGGCCAAGCTCGGCCAGGGCGGCGCCTACCGGCGCGCCGCCGAGGCCGTGCGGGCCGCCCTGCGCGGCTGAGCGGGCCCGGCGGGGCTCAGCCCAGATCGAAGAGCAGCGCCTCGACCGGCGCCTCGGCTGCGGCCAGGTTGAGCGTGCCGGCCGCTTCGGTGCTGACGGCGTCGCCGGCGCGGAGCAACCGCCCGTTCACCCGCAGGCTGCCGCGGATCAGCTGGATCCAGACGCCGCGGCCGGCGCGGACTTCGTGCGTGGCCTCCTGGCCCGCGGCGAGGCGCAGCCGGTAGACTTCGGCATCCTGGTGGATCGTGGCCGAGCGTTCGCGGCCGTCGCGCGAGATGACCAGCACCTTGGCGTCGTTTTCACGCGCCGGGTCCGGGTGCCATTCGGTGTAGCTGGGCGTCAGGCCACGCTGCTCGGGCTGGATCCAGATCTGCAGCAGGTGGCTGACGGCGTCGCTCGAGGGGTTGAACTCGCTGTGCAGCACGCCGCGGCCGGCGCTCATCAGCTGGATTTGGCCGGGCTGCAGCACGCGGCCGTTGCCGAGGCTGTCCTTGTGCGCCAGCTCGCCCTCGACCAGGTAGCTGAAAATCTCCATGTCCCGGTGCGGGTGCGTCGGAAAGCCGCCGCCGGGGGCGATGCGGTCCTGGTTGATCACGCGCAGGCTGCGGAAGCCCATGTGCGCCGGGTCGTAGTAGTCGGCGAAGGAGAAGCTGTGGCGGGTGTCGAGCCAGCCGTGGTCGGCATGGCCGCGGTCCTCGGATTTGCGAAGGGTGAGTTTCATGACGACCCAGCATGCCCCGTACCCAGGAAAAGGCCAATGCGGCGCGGTTTGCCTCAGCCTGCCGGCGCGGTATGCTGGTCGGCATGGAATTGCGCCCGCTCCGCTCCTTCATCGCCGCCGCCGAGGACGGCAACATCAGCCGCGCGGCCCAGCGGCTGCACCTGACCCAGCCGGCCTTGAGCCGGCAGATCAAGGGCCTGGAGGACGAACTGGGCGTGCCGCTGCTGGAGCGCGGCGCGCATTCTTTCTCGCTCACGCCGGCCGGCGAACTGCTGCTGCGCGAGGGGCGCCTGCTGCTCGAGCGCGCCGACGCCCTCGAGCAGCGCGTGCGCGCCACCGCCAAGGCCCAGACGC
>CAYYJK010000012.1:1774-15883 GCA_964472185.1 uncultured Prosthecobacter sp. | reverse complement strand
GAGCGCGCCGACGCCCTCGAGCAGCGCGTGCGCGCCACCGCCAAGGCCCAGACGCTGCGCGTCGGCTATTCGCCCTCGCTCAGCGCCGGCATCCTGGCGCCGGCGCTGGAAGCCTTCACCCAGCGTCATCCGCGGGCGCGGGTCGAGCTGTCGGACCTCAGCAGCAGCGAGATGATTGAGGGGCTGCAGAAGGGCAGCCTGGACCTCATCGTCACGGTGCCGCCGGCGCGCGAGGTGCCCGAGCTGAGCTGGACGCCGCTGCAGCGCCAGGGCTGGCGCGTCGCCGTGCCGCGCCAGCATCCGTTGGCTGACCGGCCGGACCTCCGCGCCGCCGACCTCGACGGCCAGCGCCTGGTGGTCTACAACCAGCGCGAGTACCCCGACTACTGGAACGGCCTGGCCGGCTGGTTCAAGGCCGAGGGCATCCAGGCGCGCATTGCCAGCGAGTGCGACGGCGTCACCAGCCTGATCGCGGCGGTCGAGGCCGGTCTCGGCGTGGCTCTGGTGGTGGAGCGCATCGCCTGCCTGCTGCCCGAGCGTGTCCTGCTCAAGCCCCTGGCACCGCAGCCGCCGCCGGTCTGCATCGCCGCCGGCCTCGGTCCCAGGCAGCGCGACGACAGGGTGCTCGCGGTCTTTGTCGAGGAGCTCAAGCGCGCCGGCGAAGCCGGGTCTGCGGCCGCGAGATGACCTTGCGCGCCGGCGCGTTGTGCGTCAGCGTTTGCGGCATGTCCGATCTCGCCGAACGTCTGCAGAACATCCGTGAGCGCCTGGCCGAAGCCACCCGGCGCTCCGGCCGCCCGCCCGAGGCGGCCACCCTGGTCGCGGTGTCAAAAACCTATCCGGTCGAGGTCATCCAGGAGGCCGTTGCGGCCGGCCAGCGGGTCTTCGGCGAGAACCGCGTCCAGGAGATCGTTCTCAAGCAGCCGCAGCTGCCCGGACGCCTGGAGTGGCATCTGATCGGCCCGCTGCAGTCGAACAAGGTGCGCAAGGTGCTGCCTCTGGTGCGCATGCTCCACGCCGTCGACTCGCTGGACATCGCCCGCGACATCAACCGCATCGCCGGCGAGCTTGGCCTGCATCCGCGCGTGCTGATCGAGGTCAACCTCGCCGCCGAGTCGAGCAAGCACGGTTTCAGTCCTCAGGCCCTGCGCGACCAGCTGGAGGCGCTCTATGGCCTGGACCGCCTCTACATCCAGGGGCTGATGTGCATTCCGCCCTTCGATCCGGATTCCGAGCGCAGCCGCCGGCATTTTGTCCAGCTGCGCGAACTGCGCGAGGAGCTGCAGGTGCGCGGCGGCGCCCCGCTGCCCGAGCTGTCGATGGGCATGAGCCACGATTTCGAAGCGGCCGCGGAGGAGGGCGCGACGTTCGTCCGCGTTGGCAGCGCCATCTTCGGCGCCCGGCCGGCCAGGGCCTGAACGCGCCCGGCGCGGTGCTCAGCCGAGGACCGCCTCGATCATGCGCATCGACTGGACGTTGGGGCGGACGTCGTGGACGCGCACCACGCGTGCGCCCAGTTCACGGGCGTGCGCGGTGAGGGCCACCGTCGGCCAGTCGCGTTCGCCGACCTCGCCGCTCTCCAGCAGCTCGCCGATCAGGGTCTTGCGCGACACGCCGACCAGCAGCGGCCGCAGGCCGAGTTCGGGCAGGGCGTTCATCAGGGCCGTGTTGTGATCGAGCGTCTTGCCGAAGCCGAAGCCGGGGTCGAGCACGATGCGCCGCGGGTCGATGCCGGCGTTTTGCAGCACCTGCAGGCGTTCCGCGAAGTAGGCGCGCACCTCGGCGACGACGTCGTCGTACTGCGGCTGCACCTGCATGGTGCGCGGCGTGCCGATCATGTGCATGATGACCAGTCCCGCGTCGGTGCCAGCCGCGACGCGCGGCATCATCGGGTCGCCGCGCAGGCCGGTGACGTCGTTGATGATGTCCGCGCCGGCGTCGATGGCGGCGCGGGCCACCGCGGCCTTCATGGTGTCGATGGAGATCAGCGTGCGGGTTTGCGAGCGCACGGCGCGGATGACCGGCAGCACGCGCCGCAGTTCCTCGCCCTCCTCGACGGCGTCGGCCCCCGGCCGGGTGGATTCGCCGCCGATGTCGAGGATGTCCGCGCCTTCCTCGACCAGCCTGAGGGCGTGTTCCACCGCGCGGCCGGTGTCGAGGTAGCGGCCGCCGTCGGAGAACGAGTCCGGGGTGACGTTGACGATGCCCATGACCAGGCCGCGCCGGGCGAGGTCGTGATCCTGTCCGCGGATGCGCCAGAGGAAGTCCATGGGGCAGTTCAGACGAGACGGCGGGAAAAGTAAAGCCTCATGGCTTTTCAGAGCGCGGCCCGCAGCAGCGCCGCGAGGCCGGCGGCGGCGGCCTGGCCGGTCTGCACGACTTCGGCGTGCGCCAGCGGCTGCGGCTTGAGCCCGGCCGCCCAGTTGGTGAGCAGGGAGATGCCGGCCACCTCCATGCCCAGCGCCCGCGCCTGGATCGCCTCGGGCACGGTGGACATGCCGACCGCGTCGGCGCCCAGGCGCTGCATCATGCGGATCTCCGCCGGGGTCTCGTACTGCGGACCGAGCGTCGCGGCGTAGACCCCCTCGTGCAGCGGCAGGCCCAGTCCGGCGGCGGCGCTGCGCAGGCGTTCGCGCCAAGCCCGTGAATAGACTTCGGACATGTCGTGGAAGTTGGGGCCGCCGAGCAGCGGCGAAGTGCCGAGCAGGTTGAGGTGATCGCCGATGAGCATCAGTTCGCCGACGGCCAGGTCGTTGCGGATGGCGCCGGCGGCGTTGGTGAGCAGCACCCGCTGCACGCCCAGCCGGTGCATGAACCGGATGCCGGCCGTGACCTCGTGCGCGCTGAGGCCCTCGTAGAGGTGGCGGCGCCCCTGGGCCAGCAGCACCGGCCGGCCGTGCAGGCGGGTCAGGACGAAGCGGCCGGCGTGCCCCGGAACGGTGGCCGCGCTCAGGCTGGGCACTTCGGCGTAGGGCGCTTCGGTCTCGATGCCCAGGGTTTCGGCCACGCCGCCGAGGCCGGAGCCGAGCACGACGGCGGTTTGCGGACAGGCGGCGCGGATGTCGGCGAGGCTCATGGCCCCATTCAACGACGATTCAGGCGCTGCTGCAACTCCTCCCGGAGCGCGCTGACTTCCGGCATGGCGAGTCCGGCGGCGGCGGCTTGGCGCACCGGTTCGCCCCAGATGGCCTCCAGCTCGACTTCGCGGCCCTCGAGGAAGTCGATGAGCGACGAAGGCTTGTAGGCCGCCATGGTGCGGGTGCGCTCGATCATGTCCGGGATCAGGCCGTCCGGGATGGTGTGGCCGAGCCGGCGGGCGGTATCGATGATTTCCGCCATCAGGCGGCGCACGCGTTTCTCCAGGCCGGGGTCGGCCAGGATGGCGGCGGTGTCGATGCCGCCGGCGGCGATCGACAGGCCGTTGAAGGGAATGTTCCAGACCAGCTTCTGCCAGCGCGCCGCCGCCAGGCTGTCTTCGACCTGGCAGTCGATGCCGCTCCGGCGCAGGGCCGCCGCGAGGGCGTGCGTGCGCGGCTGCGCCGGCCGGCCGTGTTCGCCGAGGTGGATGCGGCCCTGGGCGAGGTGCCGGATGACGCCGGGCGCGATGCGGTTGATGCAGACGAAGCAGAGGCCGCCGAGCACGCGCCGGGCGCCGAAGTGCCGCGCCAGGAACTCCTCGTTGCCGAGCCCGTTCTGCAGGGTCAGCAGCATCGTCTCCGGCTTCAGCAGCGGCGGCAGCAGCTCGAGCAGGGCGGCATTGGCGGTGACCTTGAGGGCGATGATGACGAGGTCGCAGGGGCCGATGCTGGCGGCACTGCGGTGTGCCTGCACGCGCAGATGGGCGTCGCCCAGCGGGCTGAGCAGGCGCAGGCCGCCGTCCTGGACCGCGGCGTAGTCCGAGCGCAGCAGGAAATGCACGTCCTGGCCGTGTTCGGCCAGGCGGCCGCCGTAGTAGCCGCCGACCGCGCCGGCACCGACGATGGCGATGCGGCCGAGGGAGGCGTTGGCGGAATCGGAGGGCACGGAACGGAAAGGCTGACCGGGAAGATACGCGGCCAGGCCGAGTTCGGACGAACTCAGGCGATCAGCGGTCCGGTCAGTGGCTTTTGCAGCTCCGCCTGCACGGCGGCCACCAACTCGCTGGCGGCCACCAGGTCCTGCGACCGGCTGACCAGGTTCTTGACCGCCACCTGCGGGTATTCGGCGCCGAAGACCACGGCAAGCCGGGCTTTCTGGTTCTCCGCGGCCTGGAACTGCTTGCCGACCTTCTGGGCGCCGAAGCTGTAGTCGACGCGCACGCCGGCGCTGCGCAGGGCCTGCACCGCAGCCAGGGCGTGGCCGCGCTGGGCTTCGTCGGCGACCACGACGTAGGCGTCGACCCCCTGCTGGGCGTTGAGGTAGGCGGTGATGCCAAACTGTGCGCTCGGGGTCTTCGACAGCAGGATGCCGAGCACCACGTCGCCCATGGCAAAGCCGGCCGCCGGCATGTCGACGCTGCCGTCGCTCATCAGGGCGCACAGGCGGTCGTAGCGGCCGCCGCCGGCGACGGCGCGCAGGCCGTGCCGGAGGTCGAAGACTTCGAAGACGGTGCCGGTGTAGTAGGCCAGGCCGCGCACGATGCTGGCGTCGATCTTGACGTAGGACCAGAGGCCGCGCGCCGTGAGATCCTCGCGCAGGGCGGCAAAGGCCGGGTGGTTGCCGTCGGTCGCGACCATGAAGGCGCGCACCTCGTCGAGCTGGAGACCGATGGCCTCCAGCTTCTTCGCGGTGTCCTCCGGACGGGCGCGCTCGATCTTGTCGATGATCTGCAGGAAGGTGGCGGTGTGCGCCTCGTCGATGCCCTTGCCGGCCAGGAAGTCGGTCCAGATCTGCCGGTTGCTGAGGCGGATGGCGAAGTCCTCGGCCCGGATGCCGAAGGCGAGCATGACGTCGATGGCCAGGGCCACCAGCTCGGCGTCGCTGCCGGTGGAGGCGTCGCCGAGGATGTCGGCGTTGAACTGGATGAACTCGCGCGTGCGGCCCTCCTGGGGCTCCTCGTAGCGGAAGCAGGAGCCGATCTGGAACCACTTCATCGGCTTCTTGTAGTCGCGGTGGCGGGCCGTGGCCATGCGGGCCAGGGTCGGCGTCACCTCCGGGCGCAGGGAGATCTCGCGGTCGGCCTTGTCCTGGAAGCAGAACAGCTGGCCGGTGATCTCGTCGCCGCTCTTCTTGCGGTACAGGTCGGTGCTTTCCACGACCGGGCCTTCGTACTCGACGAAACCGTAGCGGCGCGCCACGGCGCGCCAGGTGTCGAACACATAGTTGCGCAGCGCGCACTCTTCAGGGAAGAAGTCGCGAAAGCCTTTGACGGTGCGGAAGGAGGCCATTAGAAGGGGCGGACACATGCGCACCGGGTCTGTGAATTCAACCAAAATCCTGGCGCGGCAACCGGCCCGCTGACCATGCTCACGGACCTGCTGCTGCGGGATTTTCGCTGTTTCCAGGAGTGCCGGGCGGAGTTTCATCCCGAAACCACCCTGCTCACCGGCCGCAACGCCCAGGGCAAGACCTCGCTGCTGGAGGCCGCCTGCGTGCTGCTGCGCCTGCAGTCGCCCCGCACCGCCGCGCGCGGCGACTTGATCCGCCTCGGCGCCGCCTCCCTGCTGCTGGAGGGCGGTCACGCCGGGCGCCGGCTGCGCTGCGGCCAGTCCGCCACGGTCCGGCGCCTGGCCGTCGACGGCGCGGCCTGCGGGCGCGCGGCCGACTACCTCGCCGCCAGCGGCCGCGTGGTCTGGATGGACCACCGCGACATGAACCTGCTGCGCGGCGGCGCCGAGCACCGGCGGCGGTTTCTGGACTTCGCGGCCAGCCAGATGTTTGCCGACTACCTGGGCGCCCTGCGCGGCTACGAGCGGGCGCTGCGCGGCCGCAACCACGTGCTCAAGCGCGACGCGCGCATCGCCTGGCGGCAGGCCGACGCCTTCGCCGGGGTCATGCAGGGCTTTGCCGACGTCCTGGTCGAGCGCCGCCGGCAACTGGCGGCGGCCCTGCAGGAGCCGGTGCGCGCCCTGCATGCCGAACTCAGCGCCGGCGCCGAGACGGCGGCGGCGGATTACGCCGGCAGCGTCGAACCCGGCGGTCTGGCCGAACGCCTGGCCCAGGCCCGGGAGGAGGAGCAGCGCCTGCGCGTCACCGCCGCCGGCCCGCACCGGGACGACCTGGTCCTGCGGCTCAACGGCCTGGATGCCACGGCTTTCGCCTCGGAAGGGCAGCAGCGCAGTCTGGCCCTGGCCCTCAAAATCGCCCAGGCGCGGGTGCTGGAGCTGGCGGCCGGCCGGCCGCCGCTGCTGCTCATTGACGATGTGTTCGGCGAACTCGATCCCGGGCGGCGCCAGGCCTTGCTGCGGCTGCTGCCGGCCGGCAGCCAGAAAATCATCACGACCACCCAGCTGGACTGGGAGCGCGGCCCGGGCGCTGGCGGACGGATCTACGAGGTCGAGGCGGCCGGGCTGAGCCTGCGCGGCGCCGGTGGCTAGGTGCTAACGCGCGAGCTTGTGAAATCCCTCATGGCGGCGGGCTTTCGGGCCGAGGGGAAACTTTCCTTGACCCTCCAAACCCGACGTCTTAGGCTTTGATTCGTCGGGAACCCCGTGGGTGGCGTTGCTTTTTGCGATTTTCAAAAGCCGGAATCCTCCACTGCCGCACAGGGTCCGCTGCGCTTTTCCTTCATCCTCAACATTTTCACAGCTTCATCATGCTCGGCAAACTTTTCGGTTTCGTCGCCAACGACATTGGTATCGACCTCGGCACCGCCAACACCCTCGTCTACGTCAAAGATCACGGCATCGTCCTGCGCGAACCCTCGGTGGTCGCGGTCAAGACCGGCACCAATGAGGTGGTGGCGGTCGGTGACGACGCCAAGCGCATGCTCGGCCGCACGCCGGGCGGCATCACCGCCATCCGCCCGCTCAAGGACGGCGTGATTGCCGACTTCCGCGTCACGGAGGCGATGCTCCGCCACTTCATCCGCAAGGTGCACAACAACCGCCGGGCCATGCGCGGTCCGCGCGTGGTCATCGCGGTGCCGTCCGGCATCACCGAGGTCGAAAAACGCGCCGTCAAGGAGAGCGCCGAGCAGGCGGGGGCGCGCGAGGTCTACCTCATCGAGGAGCCCATGGCGGCGGCCATCGGCGTCGGCCTGCCGGTGCAGGAGGCCGCGGGCAACATGATCGTCGACATCGGCGGCGGCACCACCGAGGTGGCCATCATCTCGCTGAGCGGCATCGTCTACAGCCGCAGCGTCCGCGTGGCGGGCGACGAACTGGACGACGCGATCATCAACTACATGAAGCGCGCCTACAACCTCATGATCGGCGAGCGCACGGCGGAGGAGATCAAGCTGCGCATCGGCAGCGCCTTCCCGCTCGGCAAGGAGACGACGATGGAGGTCAAGGGGCGCGACATGGTCGCCGGCCTGCCGAAGACGATCACCATCACCAGCCAGGAAGTGCGCGAGGCGATGCTGGAGCCGCTCAACGCCATCATCGACGCCGTCCGCACGACCCTGGAACGCTGTCCTCCGGAGCTCTCCGCCGACCTTGTCGACAAGGGCATCATGCTGGCCGGCGGCGGCGCTCTGCTGCGCGGGCTCGACAAGCTGCTGCAGGAGGAGACGGCGCTGCCCGTTCATGTCGCCGAGGATCCGCTCAGCGCCGTCGGCGAAGGCACCGGCCGGGTGCTCAGCGAGCTCGAGTTCCTGCGCAAGGTGAGCACCACGGAGGTTTGAGCCGCCCTCGTTGCGTCCCAGCCCGGCCGTCCTGAATCCGCCTGCGGGCGGCGGGCAGTCCGGAGGAAAGGCACCTTATGAAGAAGCTTAACATCCTTGCGCTGCTGGCCTTCGTCGCGGCGGTGGTGTCCGTGTTCACGCTGGACACGCCGACGACCCGCTCGATCCAGGGCCGGGTGATGGCCGCGCTGGCGCCCTTCATCCACGCCGGCGCCTCGGCCGGCGACGGCGTCTCGGAACTCGTCGGCGGGGCGGGGGATCCGCGCGAGCTCAAGCGGGAGAACGAACGGCTGCAGGTCGAGGTCGACCGCCTGCGCATCATCTCGCAGAAGTACGCGCAGATGCTCGAGGAGAACAACAAGCTGCGCGGTCTGGTGGACTTCCGCCAGGCCTCGCCGTTCAAGATGACCGCGGCCCGCGTCATCAAGCGCGTGTCGAGCACCTGGTGGAACAGCATGATCATCGACAAGGGATCGCTCGACGGTCTGGCGACCGACAGTCCGGTGATCAGCGCCTCGGGCCTGATCGGCAAGACCGGCAAGCTGGCGCCGCACATGGCCGAGGTGATCCTGCTGACCGACGAGATGTGCCGCGTGTCGGCCCGCATCGAAGGCTCGCTGGAACAGGGCATCATCGCCGGCGAGCGGGCGGGCCTGGACCTGCGCCCCGACCTGCGCCTGCGCTTCCTGAACAAGAACGCGCTGATCAGCCCGGGCGCGCCGGTGATCTCCACCGGTGAAGGCGGGGTCTTCCCGGCCGGCCTGCTCATCGGGCGGGTGAAGCGCTTTGAAAATCGCGACATTTCCGGCGAGGCCGTGGTCGAGCCGGCGGTGGACTTCTCCCTGCTGGAGCATGTCTTCGTCGTGGAAATGCAGCCCGCGGCCCCGGCGGGCAAATGAGGAGACGCCGCATGAACGAACGAGCGCGCATCCCGTCAACGACCGGCCCGGCCGTCACCTTCTGACCCGCCATGGTGTTCTATCCCGCCACGTTCCTGCTGCTGCTGCTCACCTTCGCGGTGCAGGAGTTCATTCCGGGCATCCCGATGGCGCAGTATGCGACGCTGTTCCTGCCGCCGGTGTTCTTCTTCGCCGCGTCGGTGGCCCTGCCGTTCCCGGCGATGCTGATGATGGCGTTCGTGACCGGCCTGCTGTGGGATGCTCGCCACCTTCCGGGCGTGGCCGAACCGGCGGAGCGGGTGGCCGGCTCGCTGATCAGCGGCTCCCTGGCCCTGCCGGAGGTGCAGGCCGGCGGCGGTTTCGGCATGTCGGTCCTGCTGTTCGGCCTGCTCGGCATCTTCCTGCAGGGCGTGCGCCCGCTGTTCAAGCGCGGACGCCTGGAGCTGCCGGTCCTGCTGGTGGGTTTCACGACCTTCGCCTGGCTGCTCATCGAGTACCTGGTGATGACCTTCATGCGCGGCAGCCTGATGTTCCCCGGCGCCGTGTGGATCAAGATGGTCACCGACACGCTGCTCGCGATGCTGGCCGCGCCGCTGATTTTCCTGGTGCTGTATTTTCTGGCCGGCTTGTCGCGTTACGAAATCAAATACGAAGGACTGAGGTACTCGTTCGATGGTCGTTAAATACCGCTTCCGGCTCTACCTGCTGACGCTCGCGCTGCTGTGCGGGTTCTTCATCCTCGTGTACCGGCTGTGGTCGCTGCAGATCGACCGGCACGCAGAGTTCGTCCACAAGGTGCCCGAGGCGCGCCGCCTGCGCGCCCGCATCCCCGGCGTGCGCGGCGAAATCAAGGACCGCAACGGCATCGTCCTGGCCAGCAACAAGGCGACGTTCGAGGTGCGCGTCAACCTGCGCGAGGTGCACGACGAGTACGCCCGGCTGTGCCGGATCCGCAAGATCGACGTCCCAACCGTCGAGTTCGAGTTTCTCGACCGCGGCCTGCCGCGCAAAAAGCTCGAGCCGGACATCGTGACGATGTTCCAGGAACTGATCGTCAGCCGGCTCAATGAAATGGGCCTGGCGGTGCCCTACAACTCGGACTCGCTGAAGGTCCACTACCGCAGCTTCGGCGGCGTCATCCCCTGGGTGTACCGCGACAGCCTGACCTTTGCCGAGTTCAGCCGCTTCGCCGAGCACAACCTGGGCCTGCCGGGCGTCGTGGTCTCCGAGCGCGGCAGCCGCGTCTATCCGTACGGCGCCATGGCTTGCCACATTCTGGGTTATGTCCGCCTGCCCGACGACCAGCGCGTCTCCGCGGAGGAGCGCAAGGGCTGGGACTACTACATGCCCGACGACTTCGGCGGCGCCGGTGTCGAGAAGAGCTTTGACAGCCACCTCAAGGGCAAGCCCGGGGTGCGCACCATGCAGGTCAACGAGCGCGGCCGTCTCGTTGGCGAACTCAGCTACGAGGAGCCGCGCAAGGGCAACGACGTCCATCTGACCCTGGACGCCCGCATCCAGTACATCGCCGAAAAGGCGCTGCGCGACGGCAACATCGGCCGCGGCTCGGTGGTCGTCATCGAGCCGCAGTCGGGCGAGGTGCTGGCCATGGCCTCGGTGCCGAACTACGACCCGAACCGCTTCATCCCGAGCATCAAGCAGTCCGACTGGGACTCGCTCCTGGCCAACCGCACCGTGCCGCTGCTCAACCGCGCGACCCGCGCCTTTGTGCCCGGCTCGACCTACAAGGTGCCCATCGCCCTGGCGGGCTGCCTGGCCAAAATCCAGACCCACCGCTTCAACTGCAGCGGCAGCGTCACCTACGGCAGCAACGCGATGCAGTGCTGGATTCAGCGCCAGAGCGGCGGCTCGCACGGCTCGCTCGAGCTCAGCGACGCGCTGATGCGCTCCTGCAACTGCTTCTTCTACCGCTACGGCAACGCCGCCGGCATCGACAACATCACCAAGATCGGCAAGATGTTCGCCCTTGGCGAGCGCACCGGCATCGAGCTGGACGAGGAGGACGGCGGCATCCTGCCGAACCCGGCCTGGCTGCGCCAGAACAGCCCGGCCGAGCGCTGGAGCGACGGCTACACCGCCAACACCTCGATCGGTCAGGGCATGGTGCTGGCCTCGCCGCTGCAGATGGCCTCGGTCACCGCCGCGCTGGCTTCGGGCAAGGCCTACCGGCCGCACCTGCTCAAGCGCGTCGTCGACGGCGCGGAGGTCGTGCTGGAAAATCAGCCCGTGCTGCGCGCCGATCTGCTGCAGCACCTCGGCGAGAAGGACCTGGAAATCGTCCGCAGCGGCATGTGGAAGGTCGTCAACGCCCAGGGCGGCACCGCCCGTTCCGCGCGCATTCCCGGCGTCGAGGTCGCCGGCAAGACCGGCACGGCGCAGAACTGGCGCCGCAACGAGAAGGGGGTGCGGGTCGAGGACAACCACACGCTGTTCATCAGCTTCGCGCCCTATGTGAACGCCAAGTTCGCCGTCTGCATCCTGGTCCAGGGCGGCAAATCCGGCGGCGGCTGCGCCGCGCCGGTGGCGCAGCGGGTGCTCGAGCAGGCCCTGGCGCTCGACAACGGCTACCAGGTGACCCCCGAGCGGCTCGGCGAGGTCGAGGGCAACTTCAACAAGATCGAGGCCGTCACCTACGCCGATGCTGCCGTGCCCGTCGTGGCCGGCACCGACGAGGACGGCGACACGGGCACCCAGGCGCCCGAGAGAGAATCCGCGGATGAGGCGCCGCGCAGTCGTCCTGCCAGCGCTCCCACCATTCGCAAAGAGGCCGACTCGGCGGGGTCGGCCGGTGTCAGCTCCAACCGTGCGGTGCCGAAAGCCGAACCCGTTCGCCGGGCCGGGCTTTTCAACCGTGGAGGCGGCACTTCCGAACCTTCCCCCGGCTCGCCGCCCCAGGGCGGCGGGTTCTTCCGCAGGCTGTTCCGCCAGTAGCCTGCACAACTTCAGCAACCACATCTGTCATGCCTTTAGGAATCGTTCAGCGCATCAAGGAATTCATCACCGGCAAAAAGGACCTCAAAAGCGGCACCCGCCTGGTCATCAATTGCGAGAAACTCGAGAACCGGGTCGCCCTGCTCGACAACGGCGTGCTTGAGGAGTACACGATCGAGCGCGTCGGCACGAGCACGATCGTCGGCTCGATTTTCAAGGGCCGCGTGAAGAACATCGAGCAGGGGCTCAAGGCGATGTTCATCGACGTCGGCCTGGAAAAAAACGCCTTCCTGCACTTCTGGGACGCCATTCCCGAGGCGCTGTCCAACCAGGGCATGGAGGAGGTCAACCGCGGCGGCTCGAAGAAGCGCAAACGCATCGAGGCCAAGGACATCCCGGAGCTCTACCCGGTGGGCTCCGAGATCATGGTCCAGGTCACCAAGGGGCCGATCGGCAACAAGGGGCCGCGCGTGACCACGAACATCTCCCTGGCCGGCCGCCTGCTGGTGCTGATGCCGCAGAACGACCAGTTCGGCATCTCGCGCAAGGTCGAGGATCCCAAGGAGCGCGCCCGCCTGCGCAAGATCATCGAGCGGGTGAACCTGCCGGAGGGCATGGGGCTGATCATGCGCACCGAGGCTTCGGGCAAGCGCGCGCGCCACATCATCCGCGACCTGAGCCTGCTGCTCGAGGAGTGGAACGACATCGTCGCCAAGCGCGACGGCCAGAAGGCGCCGGTCTGCTGCTTCCAGGAACCCGAGCTGATCGAGCGCACCGTGCGCGACTTCCTCACCGAGGAGATTGACGAGGTCGCCTGCGACGACCTGGCGACGGTCGAGCGCATGCAGAAGATGGCGGCGCAGATTTCGCGGCGCGCCAAGAGCCGCATCTCCCACTACCAGGGCCAGGTGGCGCTGTTCGAGCACTACGGCATCCAGCGCCAGATCGACAACGCCTTCTACCGCCAGGTCTGGCTGCCCTGCGGCGGCTACATCGTCATCGACCAGACCGAGGCCCTCGTCTCCATCGACGTCAACACCGGCCGCAACAAGGGTTCCAAGGATGTCGAGAAGCTCATCCTCGAAACCAACCTGGAAGCCGCCCAGGAGGTCGCCCGCCAGCTGCGCCTGCGCAACATGGGCGGTCTGATCGTCGTCGACTTCATCGACATGAAGCACCGCAAGGACCAGCAGGCGGTGTACAAGTCGATGCTCGACCACCTGAAGCGCGACAAGGCCAAGACCCAGGTGCTGCCGATCAGCCAGTTCGGCCTGATGGAGATGACCCGCCAGCGCCTGCACGAGTCGCTGAGCAGCGCCCTGTACGAGCCCTGCCCGTACTGCAAGGGCCACGGCCAGGTGAAGACCACGATGACCATGAGCGTCGAGCTGCAGCGCCGCCTGAGCGGCATCCTCGGCCGCGGCAAGGCCGATCAGAAGAGCCTGCTGGTGGTCGTCCATCCCGAGGTTCTGCAGCGGCTGAAAACCGAGGACGGCGAACTGCTCGTCGACCTGGAGCGCAAGTACGAGGCCCGGCTGACCTTCCGCAGCGACCCCTCGCTGCACCGCGAGGACCTCAAGATCACCAGCGCCGCCAACGGCGAGGAAGTCCGCAGTTGAACCGTCGGACCGGAAACTGGGTCGAAACCCGGTGCCGGTCGCGGCTCTTCCATCCTCACACGCCATGTCCAAGATTCGTCTGATGAAGATCGTTGCCGGGGTCGTCCTGGCGGCGGCGCTGTATTTCGGCTGGCAGTATGCCGGCCGCGAGCCGGCGCGCCCCCAGCCGGCGGCCAAGCCGGTCCGGGAGGCCCGCAGCGGCGAAACCAAGCTGGCGCCGCCGGTGCTGAAACCGCCGGCGATGCCGGCCGGAGCGGCGACCCAGCTCACCACGGCGGAGGAGGGGGATGTGCTCATCGACGCCATCCTGCGTTCGGACAAGGACATTCCGGTCATGGCCCGCGAGCTGCACGAGCTGGTCAAGAAGCTCAACGGCGAGGCCCAGGTCAACGCCAGCCGGCACCTGGTCAACCTCACCAGCGACGAGGATTACGGCCTGATCGCCGGCTTCCTGGTGGACGCCAAGATGAATCCGGAGGTGATCGAGGTGCTGTTTGCCGACCTGATGAACCGCGAGCGCAGCCTGCAGCTGCCCCTGTTCATGAACATCCTGCGCAACCCCCAGCATCCGCAGAACGAGGAGGTCCGGAACGTCATGAGCATCCTGGCCGGCGAAGATTTCGGCAACGACTTCGCCGCCTGGGACAAGTGGGCGGCGCAGGAGCTGAAAAACCTCAAGGAGGACAGCTGAGCCGGCGGGCCGCGCCGGGCGAATCTTTGAACCGCCCCTGTGTCGGCGCTGTCTCCCTTCCTGCCTTGCGCTTTGCCCGGGCAGTCGGTAACATGACGGCTTCCCCAACTGGCCCATGAAACATTCAGACGATCTCATGCTCATTCCCCAGCAGGGGGGATTCCGGGCATGGCGCCTGCGCGG
>CAYYJK010000012.1:0-1674 GCA_964472185.1 uncultured Prosthecobacter sp. | reverse complement strand
GCCAGTTTGTCCTGGCCGTGCCGCATGACAACGGCCAGCCCCTGTACAGCCAGCCGCTCACCGCCAGGGTGCTCGACGCCGATGCGGCGGCTGAGATCCGCTGCATCCTGGAGGCCCTGGAACTGGCCGGCCTGTCGCCCCAGGTCCGCTCGCTCTGCCTGGCCGCCGGCCAGGAGGGTGACGGACTGGTCGGCGAGGCCTTCGCGGCCGCCCTCGACCTGCCGGTCAGCCGCCGCAGCGAACCCGTGCCCACACCGCCCGTCCAGCCCTCGCGCCTGGTGCCGGCGCCGGTTTTGCGCTGGCGCCAGGATCGCCAGCAGCAGCGCCTGCTGTGGATGGGGGCGCTGGTTTTCACGCTGGTGCTGGTCGCTGCCCTGGGGGCCTTCGGGCTGCGCGTGGCGCTGCGCGAGCGCTCGCTGACCGCGGAGACGCAGCGGCTGGACGCGCTCGAGCCGGAACTGGCGACGATCCGCGACGCCCAGTCCGCCTGGGAAGATTTGCGCCTGGCCCTGCTGCCCGAGCTTTACCCGGTGGAGGCCCTGCACCAGCTGGTGCTGCTGCTGCCTCAGGAGAACATCCGCCTGGTGCGCTTTGAGATCCGCGAGGACGGGCTGATCATCGACGGCGAGGCGTCGAGCCTCGCGCACGGCATCGCCTTCAAGGACAAGCTGCTGGCGGCGCCGGCATTCAACCGCTGGACCTGGGATTTCCCCCAGCCTGTCAGCCTGCCGGACGGCCGCGCCACCTTCCGTGCGGAAGGGCGGCCGGCGGGCAGCGCGGATCCGGAACAGCAGGAGGTGACCCAGCGATGACCGCCAGCGAACAGCGTCTGGCCCTGCTGCTCGGCGGGGTGGTCATCGCCGGCGGCGCGTTTTTCGGGCTGACTTCGCTGAAGGCCTGGAAGCTGCGCGTCGATGCGCGCGCGCTCACCGTGGAATCGCGCCGGCTGGAGGCCGACACCCTGCTTGCCGAAAAGGATTTCTGGCGGCAGCGCTCCGCCTGGTTGCTGGAGCGGCAGCCGGTTTTCACGCGCCGCGGCGAAGCTGACAACGGTTTCCTGGAACTGCTGCAAAGCACGGCTTCGGCGGAAGGCGTGCAGCTTACCCAGACGCAGCCGGTGGAACCCGCCGAGCGCGCCGGATTGATCTCATCGAGCTTCACGATCGAGGCGCGCGGCGGCTGGGAGGCCGTCAACCAGTGGCTGCACCGCCTGCAGAAACCCGACGCCTACCTGAGCATTCCCGCCCTGTCCGTGACCCCCAATGACGCGGACACCAGCCAGGTCATCGTCAACATGAACGTCCAGAAGTGGTTCCGGCTGCCTCCGTCATGAAACTGCCCGCCCTGCTTTTCGCCGCCGCCTGGGCCGGGCTGACGTTCAGCGTCGCCCAGGTGCCGGCGCCCGACGCCCCGGCCGAGCCGCCGCCGGCCGGCGGCGCGGAGGACGCTGCCGAAGCGGTGATTCCCCGGGCCTTTGACGCGGCCCGCTACAAGGACACCTGGGCCAAGAATCCTTTCCTGCTCAAGACCGTGGCCATCGCCGGTCCCAAGGTCAACTTCGCCCAGGACTGGGCCCTGTCCGGCATGTACAAGAGCGTCAGCGGCGAAATTCAGGTCTACATCCAGAACAAGCAGACCAGCGAGGTGAAGCGGGTCACCAGCAAAGGCGACCCC
>CAYYJK010000011.1:0-27862 GCA_964472185.1 uncultured Prosthecobacter sp. | reverse complement strand
GCGCCGATGGCGATCGTGGCCAAAAACCGGGTCAGTGCGGATGAGGTGGAGGCGCTCAGCGTCATCGGCGACGTCGACGGCAAGAATGTACTTCTGGTGGACGACCTGACCGAGACGGCAGGCACCCTGACGGCGGCGGCCGAACTGCTGCGCAAGCACGGGGCCAAAAACATCTATGCGGGGGTTTCCCACGGCGTCCTGGGCGACAAAGGGCGCAACCGCATCGAAAAATCCCCGATCCTGGAGCTGTTTGCGACCAACTCGGTCCCGCAGGCTTTCGGTCCCAAGGTCACCGCGCTCGACATTTCGCCCCTGCTGGCCCAGGCGATCCTGCGCATCCATAACAGCGAGTCCGTCACATCTCTCTTTGACATCTGATCCAGGGCGTGTATTCTCACGACCCTTTTTCCCGCAACTCAACTGTCAGGAGCACCTACGGACATGGCCAAAATCCTCGATCTCATCGCCCAGCCCCGCACCAGCGAAGGCACCAGCGCCGTCAACCGCCTGCGCAAGGCCGGTTCCATCCCCGCCGTGGTCTATGGCCGCAAGACCGCTCCGGCCAACGTCCAGGTTGACGCCAAGACCTTCGGCAAACTGCTTGAAGGCAGCGCTTCCGACAACGTTCTGGTCAGCCTGAAGATCGGCGATGGCGAACAGCTGGCCCTGGTTCAGGAAGTGCAGCACGACCACCTGCGCGGCGGCATCCTGCACGTCGACTTCCACGCCATCGCCATGGACGAGGAAATCCACGCGGAAGTCCCCGTTGAGCTGGTCGGCGAATCCCCCGGCTTCAAGCTGGGCGGCCTGGTTGAGGCCATTCATCACTCCCTGGAAGTCCGCTGCCTGCCGAAGGATCTGCCGGAGCGCATCAGCGTCGACGTTTCCAACCTGCAGATCGGCGAAAGCATCCACCTCCGCGACATCCAGCTGCCCGCCGGCGTGCGCAGCAAGCTCGCTGACGACGTCATCCTCATCATGTGCGAGGCTCCCAAGGTGGAGGAAGCTCCGGCTGCGGCGGCTCCTGCCGCGGCCGCCAAGGCTGCCCCCGCCAAGAAGTAACCTGCGTGCCCCTGACTCGAGCCGTCTGCGGTGCCTGGTGACGATCCATCCCTGCGCGGCACCGGCGGCTTGATTCCCCGGTTGGTGGTCGGACTCGGCAACCCCGGACCCGACTACCGCGACACCCGGCACAACATCGGTTTTATGGTGGTCGACGAACTGGCACGAAGGCAGGCGCAATCCTGGAGCGAGGACAAGCGCAGGCACGGGCTGCTGGCCAAGTTCGGCGGCGCCGTGCTGCTGAAGCCGGCCACCTACATGAATCTGAGCGGCCGCAGCGTCCAGTCCGTGGCCCATTTCTACAAGCTGGCACCGGAGCAGGTTCTCGCGGTGTACGACGATGTGGATCTTCCTCTCGGCCGCATGCGTCTCCGGGCTTCCGGTTCCGCCGGCGGCCACAACGGCATGAAGTCGATCATCGCCGCGCTCGGTTCCAGCGCCTTTCCCCGCCTCAAGCTCGGCATCGCCACCGCGTCCGGTCGGCCGGCCGGCGACCGTCTGGCCGGTCATGTGCTCGGCAAATTCCGCGAAGACGAGCGCGTCGAGCTCGCCATCGTCATCCAGAAGGCCGCAGATGCCGTCAGTGCCGTCTTGCAAGACGGCCTTGCGGCGGCGATGAATCTCTTCAACCGCAAGGACGAACACCCGTAATCCAAACTCGAACACCACCCATGAAGCGCAAATATGAAGCGATGATTGTCCTCGACATGAAGGGCAAGGAAGAAACCGTCGAACAGCTCGTCAGCGGCATCGGCCGCGAGATGGAAAAATCCGGCGCCAAGCTGGAGCAGATCGACCACCTCGGGAAGCGCAAGTTCCCCTACAACCCGCGTCATGTGGAGAGCGGCTACTTCGTCAACTTCCAGATCGAGGCGGACAACGCCTCCCTCGACGCCGTGCGCGCCAAGCTGAAGCTGAACGACAACGTTTACCAGCAGTACTACCAGCGCCGCTAGTCCAGCGCTGCCGTCCCTGTTTCACCCGTCCGGCGGCCGTGCGTCGCCAGGACGGGTTTTTCATGTCCCGCGGCGGTTGCCGAACAGTTCGATGTGGAGTCGCGGACTGAGCCGGTAGCCGTGCTCCAGGCAGGCCTGCACGAGCAGGGGATAGCGCTGGCGCATGACCTCGAGGCGGGTGCCTTCGGGCATGAGCAGGACCTTCTCCGGCGGCACCGGCCGGCCGATCGAAGCGACGACCTGGCGGGCTTCGCGGAGGTCGGCCTCGGTGGCGATGACAAACTTGAGCTGATAGTCGAGCGCGTGCTCCAGCCACTCGCGCAGGACGTCGGGCTGCAGGCGGGTGGCCTCGTGGCGCTGCACCCAGGCGGTCCCGGCCTCGGTCTCGGCGGGCGTCGAATTGGCCAGTTTGGGGCTGATGGAGGCCAGATCGACCCGGCAGCCCTGTGGCGGGATGGTGCCGGCGGTTTCCAGGGTGACGTGCTTGCCCCGGCCGCGCAGTTCGGCAAGCAGGCCGTGCATGTCGCGTGCCACCATGGGCTCGCCGCCGGTGACCACGGTGTAGCGGGTCGGGTGCCGCTCCACTTCGGCCAGAATGGCGGCCACGTCCATCTCCTCGCCCTCGGGCTGCCAGGAGGCGTACGGCGTGTCGCACCAGGCGCAGCGCAGGTTGCAGCCGGAGGTGCGCACGAAGACCGAGGGGATGCCGGTCAGCGAGCCTTCGCCCTGCACCGAATGGAAGATCTCCGAAATGCGCATGGGACACCCTAGCGCCAAGCCGTGCCGGACACAATGCTTGGACAGCGGGCGGCCCGGTGATAGTCTTGCCGATGCCCGTCCGTGTCTGCCTGGCCCTCCTGGCCCTCGTCTGCTTCGCCAGCTGCTCGTCCAGCCAAAAGCGCTGGCGCTACGAGTACCGGCGCGGCAAAACGGCCGTGGTGGTGGACGGCAAGGCGGTGCCGCCGGCGGGACTGCCGGCGCCGGTGATGCGTGCGATCAGCGCGGGCAACCGCATCGTCGGCCGGCCCTACAAGTTCGGCGGCGGCCACCGTTCGTTTGAAGACTGGGGCTATGACTGTTCCGGCACCGTTTCCTACGTGCTCCACGCCGCCGGCCTGCTGCAGACGCCCGGAACCTCCACGAGCCTGCGCAAGTACGGCCGGGCCGGCGAAGGCCGGCACATCACGATCTACTCGCGCAAGGGCCACACCTTCATCATCCTGGCCGGCCTGCGTCTGGACACCGGCCACAACGGCGAGCATCGCGGCCCGATGTGGTCGACGCATTCGCGGCCCATGGGCGGCTACGTGGCCCGGCATCCTCCGGGCTTCTGAAGCGCCGCTCCGGGGGTCAGTCCTTGGAATCGATGTTGCCCGACTTGCGGATCGCGCGCAGCAGGCGCCAGCCGAGGTAAAGGCTGAGGGCGTAGCCGAGGGCGCCGAACACCGACACGCCGAAGAGCAGCGGCTTGGCCTCGCGGCTCCAGAGTTCCGAGGAGCCCAGGAAGATGGCCGCCGTCAGCACGCCGAGCACCAGCCGGTTGACGATGGGATCCAGGTGCCGGTGGTCCAGGTGCACGGTCAGCGTGCCGTCGCGGAAGCGCGAGAGCAGGTCCGCCAGGTCGCGCGGCAGGCTGGCGATCAGGCGGTCCCAGTCGCGGTAGGTCCGCCGGGCCTTGCGCATCAGCCGCTTGGGCGAGATGCGCCGCAGGGCCATGCGCTGGCAGAACGGCTGCATCAGTTCGGCCAGACTGACGTCCGGACTGAAACGCCGGCTTGTGCCCTCCAGGACGATCAGGGTCTTCAGCAGCAGCGCCAGCGGCGGCGGCAGGGTGATGTGGTAGCGGCGGATGATCTCGATGAGCGAGCTGAGCGCGGAGCCGACGTTGATGTCGCTCAAGGGGTGCCCGACGTAGTCGGCCATGAAGTCGTCGAGGTCGGCGCGCAGCCGTTCGCGTGGACAGTCCGGCGGGACGGCGCCCAGCCGCAGCACCTGCTCGGTCACCAGCGAGGAGTCGTTCTCGACGATCGCCAGCAGCAGGGCCTCCACCTCGTCGCGCAGCTCGTCGTCGATGCGGCCGACCTGGCCGCAGTCGATGACGCCGACGACGTTGCCGGGCAGCAGCAGCAGGTTGCCGGGGTGCGGATCGGCGTGGTAGAAGCCGTCCCGGAACACCATTTCCAGGTACATGTTGGCGCCGCGCCGGGCGAACTCGGCCAGGTCCGCGCCCGAGTTGCGCAGCGCGTCGATGTCGGTGCCGGGAATGCCGTCAAGGCGCTCCATGGTGACCACCTGCTGGCTGCAGAGGCCGGCGAACGCCTTCGGGATGCGCACGTGCGGATCGCCTTCGAAGTGCAGGGCGAACTCCTCGAGGTTGCGCTTTTCGTAGGTGAAGTCCATCTCGCGCAGCAGGGTGCGGCGGAACTGGCGGACGATGGCGACCGGCTGGTACGGGCGCAGCGACGGAGAGTGCTTCTCCAGGAGTTCGGCGAGCGCCTGGACGATCTCCAGATCGGTGGTGACTTTGCCGGCGATGCCGGCGCGGCGGACCTTCACCACCACGCGTTCGCCGCCCGGCAGGCGCGCGCCGTGCACCTGGGCGATGGAGGCCGCGGCGATCGGCGCGTCCTCGAACTCCGCGAACAGCTCCCCGACCGGGCGGCCGAATTCGCCGGCGATGACGGCGCGCGCGGCCTCCGCCGGCTCCGCCGGGACATTGGCCTGCAGTTCGGAGAGTTCCGCGGCCATTTCGGCGCCGACGAGGTCGGCGCGCGTGCTGAGCATCTGGCCCAGCTTGATGAAGGTGGTGCCGAGTTCGGTGAGGGCCTGGCGTACCCGGGCGGCGGTGGTCAGGCCGGCGAGCGTCTGGCCGTCCGCGCCGCGCAGGCGGTTGTGCAGCCAGGGGTAGTCGAGACCGCCGAACAGGTCGGACAGGCCGTACTTGCCGAGCACCGCGGCGATTTCGCCCAGGCGCTTCGCATGGCGTTCAAGACGGGCGAGCGGCTCGATCTTCATGCCGGCAGCATAGCGGGACTTGCTGCCGGCACAATCGGCGAAGCGCCGGTCAGACCAGGGCGGCGATGCGGCGGCAGACTTCCTCGACGTTGGAGCGGCTGTTGAAGGCGCTGATGCGGAAGAAGCCTTCGCCGGCGCTGCCGAAGCCGCTGCCGGGGGTGATGACGACGTTGGCCTCGTGGAGCATCTTGTCGAACATCTGCCAGCTGGTCAGGCCGTTCGGGCAGCCGACCCAGACGTAGGGGGCGTTGACGCCGCCGTAGACCGGCAGGCCCGCCTTTTTGCAGGCCTCCACCAGCAGTTTGGCGTTGCCCATGTAATGCTCGATGAGCGACGCCACCTGGGCCTTGCCCTCGGCGCTGTAGACCGCTTCGGCGCCGCGCTGGACGATGTAGCTGACGCCGTTGAACTTGGTGCTGTGGCGGCGGCTCCAGAGCGGGTGGACGGCCAGCTTGCTGCCGTCCCTCTTCCGGCCCATGAGGGTCTTCGGAATGACCACGATGGCGCAGCGCACGCCGGTGAAACCGCCGTTCTTGGAGAAGCTGCGGAACTCGATGGCGCAGTCGCGCGCGCCTTCGATTTCGTAGATGCTGCGCGGGATCGCCGGATCCTGGATGAAGGCCTCGTAGGCGGCGTCGTAGAGGATGGTGGTGCCGTTGGCCAGGGCGTACTTCACCCAGGCTTCGAGTTGGGCGCGGGTGGCCACGGCGCCGGTCGGGTTGTTCGGATAGCAGAGGTAGACGAGGTCGACGGGCTCGTCCGGGATCTCGGGCACGAAGCCGTTTTCCGGGGTGCACTTCAGGTAGTGCAGGCCGGCATAGGCGCCGCTTTCATCCGCCTCGCCGGTGTTGCCCGCCATGACGTTGGTGTCGACGTACACCGGGTAGACCGGATCGGTGATGGCGGTCTTGTTGCCGCTGCCGAAGATGTCGAGGATGTTGCCGGTGTCGCACTTGCTGCCGTCGGAGATGAAGATCTCGTCGGCGTCGACCTGGATGCCGCGGTCCTGGTAGTCGTTCCTGGCGATGGCTTCGCGCAGGAAATCGTAGCCCTGCTCCGGGCCGTAGCCGCGGAAGCTGGCGCGGTCGCCCATCTCGTCCACGGCCTTGTGCATGGCGGCGCGCACGGCCTCCGGCAGCGCTTCGGTGACGTCGCCGATGCCGCAGCGGATCAGGCGCTTGGCGGCCTCCGGGTTGGCCTCGGTGAAGGCCTTCACGCGGCGGGCGATTTCCGGGAACAGGTAGCCGGCTTTGAGCTTGAGGTAGTTTTCGTTGAGGTAGGCCATGGCGGGAAAAGGAGGCGGCAGTCTGGCGAGGCGGCTCCGAGATGCAAGGGGCGGGCGCCGGTTTGGCGGGGCCGAAGCCAGGAGCGGGCGCGCCTGAACCCAGGATCATGCCGCTCTCGCCGTGGTCGACGAGGACCGGTCGCAGCTGTCCGCGCGCCTGGTCGACGCCTTCCAGCCGCCGCGTTTCCTGGTGACGCCCGGCCTGACAGCGGCGCAGGTGGATCCGGAGCTCGACGCCGGCAACCCGACCTTTGTCATCGACATCCCGCCCAACTTCCAGCGTGACGTCCTGGCCGGCAAGCGGCCGGCGATCCAGCTCAACGTCGACGCCACGCGCATGAGTCAGGCTTTCACCGGCAGCGGCTACATCCAGCAGATCCTCCAGGAGGAGGTGGCGGCCTTCGTCAGCCGCCATCGCGGCGCGCCGGTCGAGCCGGTGACCCTGGCCTTGCGCGCCCGCTTCAACCCCAACCTCACCGAGTCCTGGTTCGGCGCGCTCAACGAGCTGATCAACCTGATCACCATGCTGTCGATCATCCTCACCGGCGCCGCCCTGCTGCGCGAGCGCGAGCACGGCACGGTCGAGCACCTGCTGGTCATGCCGGTGACCCCGGGCGAGATCGTGTTCGCCAAGGTCTGGTCGATGGCGCTCGTCGTCCTGCTCGCCTCGTTCGTCTCGCTGCGCTTCGTCATCGAGGGCGCCCTCGGGGTGCCGGTGCAGGATTCCGTGCCGCTGTTTTTTGCCGGCGCCGCCCTGCACCTGTTTGCCACCACCTCGATGGGCATCTTCCTGGCGACCCTGGCGCGCGGCATGCCGCAGTTTGGCATGCTGCTGGTGCTCGTGCTGATTCCGCTGGAGATGTTCTCCGGCGGCGTCACTCCGCAGGAGAACATGCCGCCGTTCGTGCGCGAGATCATGCAGCTGGCGCCGACCAGCCACTTCATCCGCCTGGGCAAGGCGATCCTGTTCCGCGGCGCCGGCTTCGACGCCGTCTGGCCCGCCTTCCTGGCCCTGGCCGGCATCGGCGGTCTGCTGTACGCGCTGTCGCTGCGGCGTTTCCCGCGCGTGCTCTGCGATCTGGCATGAACCGCCAGCCTGTCCGGCACAGCGGCCGTCTGCTGCGCCGACAAAAAAGCCCCGGCCTTGGCGGGCCGGGGCGGAGGCGGGGTTGGAAGGATCAGGGCAGCTTGCGCACCCAGATGTTGCGCAGGCGCAGCGGCGGGTTGTTCTTGTGATCCTGCAGGCGGATCGGCGCCAGGGCAGGGAAGCTGCCGCTGTAGTCGGTGGCCTGCTTGTGCTTGGTCGGGCCGAGGATCTTGGTGTGCACCTGCACGCAGACGCCGTTGACGAAGGTGGTCACGTAGGCCGGTTCGACGACCTTGTCGCCGTCCAGCTTGGGCGCGGTGAAGACGATATCGTAGCTCTGCCATTCGCCGGGCTTGCGGACCGCGTTCACCAGCGGCGGGGTCTGGCCGTAGATGCAGCCCGTCATGCCGTCGGCGTAGGTCGGGTTGTTGTAGGTGTCGAGCATCTGGCACTCGTAGCGGTCCATGAAGAACACGCCGCCGTTGCCCTTCTTCTGCGAGGTGCCCTCGGTGTGCGGCTCGCTCTTCCACTCGA
Organism: uncultured Prosthecobacter sp.; assembly: GCA_964472185.1. Classification (GTDB taxonomy): domain Bacteria; phylum Verrucomicrobiota; class Verrucomicrobiia; order Verrucomicrobiales; family Verrucomicrobiaceae; genus Prosthecobacter. Next base: position 19,923 of record CAYYJK010000011.1, on the reverse strand, counting down.
TGTGGAACTGGCAGCTGGCGAACTCCTGCTTGGTCCAGACGTCGCCGCCGTCGACCAGCAGCTCGCCGTTCTCGATCTTCCAGGCGCAGGGTGCCCACTCGTTGGTCGGCTTGCCGTCGGGGCCTTTCTTCTTGGACTGGAAGGCGTCGGCGTTGCGGCCGTCGAACAGCACGATGGCGTCGGCCGGGGCGTCGCCCAGCTTGGCGCCCGGCGCCACGTATTCCGGCCGCGGGCGGTCGATGTCGTGGACCTTCCACGGCGTGCCGGGGATGACGGGCGTGTCGGAGTAGCCGATGGGGGCGGGTTTGGCGTCGGCGGCAAAACCGGCGGCGGCGCCGAGGACGAGCGCGCAAAAGGTGGCGGCGGATGTTTTCATGATCGGAAGGACGAAACGAGCACGCTGCCGGCAAGTTGCAAGGCCGGCCTCACAAACACGGAAAAACCGGTTGCAAAAGGGCCGTCTGCGACGACTCTTGCAGTTCAACAGACCGCGGGGTGGAGCAGCCCGGTAGCTCGTCAGGCTCATAACCTGAAGGTCACAGGTTCAAATCCTGTCCCCGCTACCATTTCCAACCCCCTGTAGCTCAACGAGTTACAGGGGGTTTTTTGTGCCTTGGTGGCAGGGGGAGGGGATGACCAAAAAACCCCCGTTTTTGCCCATAAATGACACTTTAGGCGTGACGTGTGCGTGACGTGCGGATACCCTGCCCGCGTGAAGGTCAGGCGGCGCAAATACGAGTCGGGCAAGTACGGCTGGCAGCTCGACCTCGGCGTCATCAACGGCCGGAGGGTGCAAATCAGCATGCCGAGCCAGGAGGCCGCCAAGGCTGAGCTGGTCCGCCGCCGAGCTGAGCTCAAGCGCGGCGGAGAGCAGGCCTACACCATCACTGACGAGGAACGGCTGCGCTATGTGGCCGCCCGTGAAAAGCTGGAAGCGGCCGGCGGGACCTTGGAGGCGGCGGTCGAGTTCTGGCTGGCGCATGCCAAACCGGCGAAGGGGAGGGTGAAGCTCTCGCAACTGGTGCAGCTCTGCCTGGCGGACAAGGCGGAGCATGGTGCGCGGCCGCGGTACCTCTCGCAGCTGAAGTGCGCGGCGAAGTCGTTCACCGAAGCCGGGCACGGGGAGCGGATGGCGGACGAGATCACGAGCGAGGATGTGCTGGCCTGGCTGAGAGCCAACCAGTGGGCGGCGAAAACGTGGAATGTGTATCGCGGGGACGTGCGGACGATCTTCCAGTGGGCTGTCCAGGAGGGCTACCTGACGATGAACGTCGTGGAGCAGGTGAAGCCAAAACAGCTGGAGGACGGTGAGATTCATTTCCTGGCCGTCGACCAGGCCGAGCGACTGCTGAAGCGGGCGGCCGCGCAGCGACCCGGTGCGGTGCGCCGCGATTCTAGCGGGGTCTGGATCCCCTACGAACCGCATGATCTCGATTTCAGGGATTGCCTGGCTTTTGTGGTGCTGGGACTGTTCTGCGGATTGAGGCCGGAGCGGGAACTGGGGGAGATGACCTGGGACGACGTGCGAGATGACGTGGTCATCGTGCAGGGGCAGCGGGCGAAGACGCGCGCCCGCCGTGTGGTCGATCTGCCCAAGAACGCGCGTGCCTGGCTGGAGCTCTGCCCGTGCAAGGAGGGGGAGATCCTGCCGGCAAACTTCCGCCGCAAGTGGTCGTTGCTACGCAAGGAGGCAGGACTGCTGAAGGATTGGCCACACGATGGGCTGCGGCATACGTTCGCAACGATGTGGCTGGCTCATTTCGGCGACGAGAAGCGGCTGCAGCTGCTGATGGGCCACGAGAGCGCAGAGTTGATCTACAAGCACTACCGCGGCATGACGACACCGACGGAGGCGGCCCGATTCTGGCAGTTGCAGCCAAGCATCGGGTGAGATTCAGCCTCGGCGGCGAGTGTGCTCGCTGTGATTCACGAGCAGGCCGATGAACAGGACCAGGCTGGCGAACAAGAGGATGCCGAGGGCGAGGCGACTGGAGCTCTCAAGGAGCAGCGCACCAAGTCCGAACAACAGGAAGGACGCGGCAAAAATCATCAGCGACTTCATGGTCGCTCATGCTGCCTGACCACGAGGCGTGTGGCAAGGCGTAAGGCTCAGCCCTGAAGCAACCAGGGGCCTGGAATGATGTTGTTCGGGGGATGACTCACGCTGAGTCCCGTAGCCCGCCTGCGCCCTCGTCGGCCGCAGCGCTTGGCGATGTTGAGGAGGTAGATCGTGCTGTCTTGGTGGAGGGCTTTTTTTTGGTGTCGATCCAAGCGGAAAAGGAGGCGCCAGCTTCTGCGGCCTGCTGTTGGATGAGAGCCGGCAGGGGGCTGCAAGCGGCCAGATTGCCCAAGCCAATCCGGATCGCCAAGCGGATGGTATCCTGCTCGGAAAGGCCGGCGATAGCGGCGGCCTTTTCAATTTCAGCCTTCAGTTCGACTGGCATTCGAACCGGGAAAGCGACGGTGGGGGAAGGTTTGCTCATGTCTCAGAATACGACTCTGTATAAAAAACGCACACTTTTTTCTTGATGTTGTATGCGTTTCGCATACATTCGCGAGCATGAGCAAGGAAACTGACCCGAAGGCAGCCGCCAGAAAACCCCGCTCGATCACCCTGCCGCTGCGCATGCCGGAGGACCTGGACCGGAAGGTCGCAATGACCGCCGCCGAGATTGGCCTCAGCAAACAGGACACCGTCCGCCTCAGCCTTGAGCGCGGACTGAGCATCCTGGTGCAGCAGCTCAGCAGCAAGGCCGCCTGACGATTTACAGCCCCTCCGGCGGGGCAAGGCCGGGCAACCAAACCAGGAGGACACTACATGAGCACGATGCAACCGGCGGTGGGGACCGCCAGAAGACAAGCAGGGGCCGCGCACGAGCAGCCGATGGGACGCGCGGCAAGCGGAGCCTCGCGCCGCAAGGCGCCTCGCACCAGTGGGCGGCTGAGCACCGCGCAGACGACGGAGCGCCGGGCGGTGATGGTGAAACACACCGTCCAGGTCCTGAGCAATTACGACGGCCTGCGCGGCTATTTTGGGACGGTGGTGCGCGGCGATGTGGGTGACCGCACGGTGCTGGTGGCGGTGAGCGCCCCAGGCGGGCAGCGCCGCGAGATCTGCTACGCTACCCGCGAGGTGCGCCACGTGGCGATGGACGACGCAATCATGCACGACGCCGACGAGGAGTGCTGGCTGATCCGCCGCCACACGGAGCTGGTCTGCTTTACGGCATACATGCCGTACCACCAGATCGTGACCGCTGAGCTGGCTCAGGCGGTCGAGGCACGCCTGAGCCGCCTGCGCGCACAAATCCGGACGATCCAGCGCGTGCAGGGCACGCGGCCGGGCAGCCGTTACTGCACCGCGCTGGCGGTTTGGAAAGGAGGCGCAGCATGAAGCGTCCGCGGAAACTTTGCCCAATCCTGGGTTGCGAGCAGCCTGCACCGCCGTGGCGCGGGGTGCAGCTCTACCCGATGACCTCGCCTCTGGCTTGGACGTTGAAGCTCGGCGATTTGCATCTCTGGCACTGGCGGCGCAAGCCGGCCCCGTACCTGCCAGGCAGGCGGAGCACGCTGTATCGGATCGATGACAGCCGGCTCCGGCGGACGATCCGACCGAGCCGCAGGGCCTTCGTGGAGGCGATCATCCGCCAGCTTTACCGTCAAGATGCACCGGCTCGGATTCCGGAGGCGGAGTGGCAAGCGATGCTGGCGGCAGCCGCGAGGAGCGAACCGTTGGAAACCCACAAGGAGGAGGCTGAATGAACCCGGAACGTTTCACGCCCTACACGGTGACCCGGTGCGAGCCCAAGAAGGGCTGGCTGTGGCGGCACCAGGAAGACCTTCTCGACCTGGTGGTGCTGCTGGCCGTGGCGTTCATGGTCTGGCTGGCCATCACGGACGACGATCCACCGAGCGCTGACGGCGCCACCACGGAGGAGGTGCGGAGCCATGAGTGATCGAATCGTGGCGCCGGCGGTCTTCCCAACCCAAGCGGGGGAGCACCGTCCAAGGCCGATCAGCCTGGAAGACCTGGCCCGCATCCACAACGCGCTCGAGATCGAGCTGGACGATCTGGGCAAGATGGTGGCAGGGGCGGCGACGACAATCGACCAGGTCGATGCGGAGGACGCTCTGAGGCTGGTCCTTCGGAGGTTGGAGCAGGCGCGCAAGGCGCTGGCCGACCTGCGCGGGGTGGAGATCTCAACCGGAAAGGAGGCCCCCGATGATGCGCTGTGAGGTGGTGATCCGGACGCCGCTCGGCGCGCTGGTGGAGACACAGGTGCAGGTGGATCGCAGCTGCGATGCGATCAGCGAGGTGCTGGGCCGCCCGGAGGTGAAGGCACACCTGGCTGACCTGAGGTTTTCTGCGCTCAACATCAACGTGCGGCCTCTGGTGCCCGGGATCTACGCCGACGTGCGGGAGATTGCCGAAGGGGAAAGGAGCGCGGCATGAGCAACGATCTGATGACCTACGAGGACCTGGCTGCACGATGGGAGGTCAGTCCCAGGCAGGTGCGCCGGCTCTGCAAGCGCTGGCGATTGCTCCCGCTGGACCTCGGCCACAGGACCAAGCGGTTCCGACCGGCAGACGTGCACCGGGCGGAGTCGAGGATGGCCGGCGAAACCGACATGCGCGGGAGGGCTGTGGCATGAGATCGGGAGATTACACGGTGGCAATCAGTGGACCGAGCGGGGTCGTCTTCGAGGCGGTCGTGGGGTTGAGCGGCCGCGACTTTGCGCGGCTGGCCATCGATGACCAGGTCCTCCAGGAGCTGCTCGTGGTGACGAGCGTCTGCGCCGGTGCGATCGATGCCGAGCTGATGCTCGAACGAAAGAGACTTTCCCAGGGTGTGCCTGGGGACGCTGGGCGGCCTGGCGACGCAACCGGATGTGTCGGCGGTAGCCAGGTGCCAACGAAGCGCCCAGCGGATCCTTTGAACGAAGGAGGGGCCGCGGCATGAGCCTGGAGGCACGCATCGGTCGTGAGTGCGCGGAGATCCGCGCGGAGGTGACCTCGGTGCGGCTGGTCTTCGTCGAGATCGAGCAGGCCTGTCCGGCGCTGGCGCAACTTTGCGCCTCCGGACGCATGGCGCTGATTGGCCTGACGGCCAAGGTCAACGCTCTCGACACGACGCTGGGCGCGATGCGAATGACCGGCCAGGCGCCACCGCTGACTGAGCAAAAGCCTGTGGAGGAGACGCCGCTTTTTGCGCTGCCGCTGGGTCGCCCCCTTGAGCCGGCCGACCTGGAGCGGATGCGAGACAGTCTGCACCGCGCCGGAGACCACAGCCTCGACGAGGCGGAGCATGGAGAGGGGGTGGCGGCGTGACGGATTCGGACATCGAACGCCATGACCAGCGCATCCGCGACGTGCTGCGGCGCGCCTATGATCGGCACGCAGGTTGGCAGCCCGTGGATGACCACACGCCGCTCGACGAGCTGATGGCGGCGGAGCCGGAGTGGGACATGGAGCCGGATGCGCCTGCCGGCACCTGCTCCTGGCCTTCCGAACAGCAGCCCGACCTGGAGCTTCAGGCCCTCAAGCGGGAGGAGGCCGCGGCCGTGGCGGCCTGGGCGAGGGAGCAGCTGGTGCGCTGGATCGCGGGAGACGGCATGCACCCCTTCCGGATCGTGCAGCGGTTCTTCGCCTTGTGCTTTGCGCGATACGGGGACCTGACAGGCCCGCTCAACGGCACGGCGCTGGCGCAAATGCTCGGCCAAGGGCGTGCCGCCTTCAGCGCGACGATGCGCGAGCTCTTCGGCAAGCCTGGCGAGGCACGGCTGGGAGTGCGGGTCAAGGTGGCGGGGCAGAAGTCGGCCGCTTCCGCGGCGGCTTATGCGGCCAACGCCCGCAAGCACTGCCCGAAACGCCAACTCAGCTCGAGCGGCCTGCGCCCGGAGGAGGAGGCCGGCCTCGCTGCACGCTCACAAGTGCTTGCGCAGGCCAAGGTGGCCGCAGCCAGAGCTGAGGCGGAGCGGCGGGCCGTGCTCCGGGACGCCGAGGAGCTGGGCCGCATCATCCAGCGATCCAAGACCGCAAATCATCACCGACACAACGACCATGAGTGAACCCAAACAACCTGTTGTGCGCCGCTTTGCGCTGGCGCAGATCCAGCCTGGCCCGAACGCCCGGCATGAGTTCGATGAGGCCAAGCTCCAGGAGCTGGCCTCCAGCCTGCGCGATACCCGAGGGACGTTGCAACCGCTCCTGGGCGTGCTGCGCGAGGATGGTCAGGTGGACCTGATCGCCGGCGAGCGCCGCCTGCGTGCGGCTGGGCTGGCCGGCCTGGGGGAGTTGGAGGTCAAGCTGGTGGACCGCCCCCAACCGAAGGACTGGCTGAAGTGGAACCTGGTGGAAAACCTCCAGCGCGAGGACCTGCGGCCGATGGAGAAGGCGAAGCGCGTGCGTGAGATGCTGGCCCTGCTGGACGAGGAGACGCACCTGCCGGTCTATAACCGGGCGAGCCTGGCGGAGGAGCTGGGCATCTCCCCGGCGCACATCCGCCGCTACGAATGCCTGCTGGAAGCGCCCGAGAAGGTGCAGAAGGCCGTCAACGCGGGCGAGGTGGACATGGAGGTGGCCGCGCTGATCGGTGCGTTGCCGGCGCCCTGCCGGGAGCAGGCGGCCAAGGAGATGATCTTCAGGAATTGGGGCGGTGCCATGACCCAGGATGAGGCACGCAAGCACGTCGCTGATCATTACCGGCGCGACTTGAGGCGGGCGCAGTTCGACCGTTCGGCGCCTGACCTGGTGCCGGATGCCGGTGCCTGTGCGGCCTGCCCGTTTTTCGGCGCGAACCGGGATGATGTGGATGGAAAGGCGCGCGGATACACCTGCCTGAACCCGAGCTGCTATGACCAGAAGCAGCAGGCGCATCTGCGGATGGTGGAACGCCTGGCGGAAGGGCAAGGCACGAGGGTGCTGGGGCAGGCGAGCCGGGTCTTCCAGACCTGGAACAACGAGGTCGATCCCTCGAGCGGCTGGGTGGACATCAAGGACACGCCGAGCGCGCACCTGCTGCGAGATCCGAAAGGAAAGGCGCCGAAGTGGGAGCACATCGTGAAGGAGGCGGGCGTGCCGGTGGTGGTGGCCTTCGACAACGAGAGCCGCGTGCGGCACCTGGTGGAAAGCAAGGTGGCTGTGGAGGCTGCGAAGCGGTCGAAACACGCGGACATCTTCCGCCAGGACGCCGGCAAGGACCTCAAGACCAGCGACGAAAAGCGGGTGGAGCAGCAGGTGGCACGCGCCGGCAACAAGGCGCACGACGTGGCGCTGGTGGAGGCCTGCGCGGAGCTGCTGCACGCGATGAGCGGGCAGCAGGCAACGCGAGAGGTCCTGCTGCAGCTGCTCGACGACGTGACCGGTGTGAATTACCATGCGGACGACACCTGGCTGCTGTGCCAAGTGATGAAGCCGGATGTGAAGCGCAGCGGGTCGGAATACAGCCTCTTCAAGGAGCTGGTCGAGACGACGCTGGTCAGAGACGATCAACTGCTGGCGATGATCGTGCTGGCGAAGCACATCCGGCACATCCGGTACAACGGCTTCGGTTACGTGCGCACCTCGATGCAGACCTACTGCACCTGGGCGGAGTTTGACGGGGAGAAGTGGCACGAGCAGATCCAGCAGCGCCGCAAGACCGCTGAGCGTGAGGCCCGAGCGAAGGTGCGCAAGGGCGAGGCCGCCAAGGCGCCGCCGAAACCCTCGAAATCGACCCAGGCCGATGAAAGCGAGGGCGAGATCGACGCCGAGCTGCTGGAGCGCTGCCGGGCGTGGAAGGCCGAGCATCCGAACAGGGGCGCAGCAGCGCTGGCCGATGACCTGAGCGTGCCTCTGGCGCTGGCTTACCGCATCGTGGATCGCCTCATCGATTCGGCCTACGAGGCCAAGGAGAAAGCCCGGCCGGATGACGATTCGGCCGAGTTTGAGAGCTGGGTGAGCCGGATCGCAGCGGGAGGAGCGCGGCCGGCGGATTTCATCGGACCGAAGCCGAAAGACCCCGACGCCCTCAAGACCTGGAACAAGCAACGCATCCGCCTGAAACGCGCCGTGGACAAGGCGAAGGCGGCCTGAACGACTCCATCGCCCCGGGGAGACCACAACCATGAAGCAGAAATTTACGATCACGATCCCTGCACGCATTGCCGAAGCCCTCGAGGTGGAGGCGGCGCGGCGCGGGTTTGGCGAGGACATCCCCGAGCTGATTCGCAACGGGCTGATGCTGGCGTGCCAGACCCCGGAGGGCTGGACGCTGCGCCTGTCGCTGCCCTCGGCGGCGCCGGACCCGCGCCAGACCGAGCTGCCGCTGATGGAATCCCCGCCCCCCGGAGCGTGAAGCTGCCAATCCATGACTGTGATCGACCGCGCCAGGACACTCCTGGAGAAGTGCATTCCGCCCACGCAGTGCGGGACGCAGAGCTGCCACAACCAGACGTTCCGGGCGGCCTCAGCCCTGGTCTGGGGCTTCGGTCTGACGCCGGAGGAAGGCATGGGGCTGCTGCGGGAGTGGACGGAGCGCGGGACGCACAAGTGGTCGGATCGGGACCTGATGCACAAGCTGAGCTCGGCCCTGCATGGTCATCACCAGCAGCCGCGCGGGCACTTGGTGGATGAGGGTGCGGAACGCGGCCAGATCCCGGACTATCGTCCCGTGGAGCGAGAGCCGGAGCCGCCTGTCAAATTTGACGCGGAGGCGCTGCTGAGAGCGCAGCGGCCCGACTGGCGCGTGGACGTGGAATGGCTGCGTGCGAGGTCGCCCCGCGACCCGCGCGATGTCAGCGCCACGGATTTCCTGGAGGCGGTCTACGACCCTGGGGACAAGGTGATGGTTTTCACGGATCTGCGAAGCCAGGGCAACTTCATCCATTGGGTGGGGAAGGGGAGCTTTGCCCTGGGGAAGACGCCCGACGTGAAGGCACGGCCGGCACGGCTGCCGGAGGGCGCGCCGCAGGGGATGTGGTTCCTGATCCAGCCGCACGACGGCCGCTGGTATGCGGTGCCGGGCAAGACGACGCTGAGCCGGAGATCGCAGAGGAGCGTGCTGAGCTGGCGCTACATGCTCCTGGAGAGTGACGAGGCCCCGCAATGGCAGTGGCTGAACGCGGTCTGCCAGATGCACCTGCCGATCGTGGCCATCGTGACCAGCGGCAACCAGGGAGCGCATGTGCTGGTGCAGGTGGACGCAGCGAGCAAGGCGGAGTGGGATGCGATGCGCCGATCGGTGCTGCCGACACTGGCCTGCCTGGGCACGGACCCTGATGCGCTCAAAGGCCTGGTCTACATGCGCCTGCCTGGTGCCTTCCGTGAAGGGAAGATGAAGCAGGTGGCCGACGGCACCGGCAAGAGGGTCTCAAGATTCGTGCCGTTCCCGGACGGCCGACGGAAGCAGCGGCTGCTGTACTTCAACCCGCGCCCGGCGCCGCTGGGCCAGGCGCGTGCCATCGGGGAGGGGATGCTTTACCAGCATGGCTGAGGGGGACCCAAACGAGGAGAAGATCAAGGCCCTGGCGGCTGGCATGCGTGACGTGGCATCTGCCGGTGGGGTGCCGGTGCCGGAGGCCGTGGCTGGCGACTGCCTGACGATCTGGCTCCAGGAGCCGGTGCAACACATGGCACCAAGGGTCGCGGATTGGTTGAGGTCGGGCAGGTTTCACCTGTATCGGCGCGGCACGGAGATCGGGACGATCGATGAAGGCAGCGGTGAATGGAGGGAGATGGATGCGCACCGCTTCCGCACCTGGCTGCCGCAGCAGGCCTGCGTGAAGTTGATCGAGCGCTGGGAGAAATCCGGGGACGCGCGCGAGGGAGAGCTCGATTTGCGACAGGCGGAGACGATCCTCCGCAGCGACTCGATGCGGACCCTGCTGCCGGTGGTGGAGCGCATCCACATGGTCAAGATGCCGGTCCTCCGCGAGCAGCTCGACGAGCGCGACGATCCGAGCCGGAAGGGCTTCCGGAGGATCGAGCTGCTGAGCCAGGGCTACGATGCCCCAAGCCGGACCTTCACCGTGCGCGGTGGCTTGAACTTTGATGAGCGGATGCCCGAGGATGACGCGGTGACCTACTTTCACCGCCTGCTGAAGAACTTCGAATGGGGCGCAGGTGGCGGCGCTGGCGTCCACATGAGCGCGATGTTTTCGGTCTTTGCCAGGCTGCTGTTTGCGGGCAAGGCGCCGATGATTCTCTGGAATGCCAACATGCCCGGATCGGGCAAGAGCCGGCTGGGCAAGCTGGCGCTGTGGACGGTCTACGGTGACGCGGCCGCTGCGATGAGCGACATCGAGCAGCGCGACAAATTCCGGGAGGAGCTGAACAGCCGCGCGCAGTTCTACGCGCCCTACGTGTTCTTTGACGATGTCGACCTCGGCGGCCGTGTCTTTCGGAGTTCGGACCTCAACCGCTGGGTGACGAACGACACCTGGGAGTGCCGTGTGCTGGGTGGCAAGGATTGGTGGCGTGGGCCGATCTACGCGCTGACCCTGATGACCGGGAACCGGATCAAGCTCAGTGAGGACCTCCAGCGCCGCACCCTGATCTGCGACATCTTCAGCCACCTCAAGTCGGAGGACCGGGTGCTGCCTCCGGACACCATCCTCCTCGATGACGACTACTTCCGCAGCGACGAGAACCGCGAGATCAACCTGGCCGGCATGTGGGCGGTGATCAAAGCGTGGGACGATGCCGGCCGACCAGGCGTGAAGGAGCGGCCGCTGGCGAGCTTTGAGGGCTGGTCGAGGGTGATCCCAGCGCTGGTGGACCGGTGCATGATGGCCAGCCCCCTGACCAAGTTCGAGGCCCCGGATGCCGGCAACACGTCCGGCCGACAGTTTGAGCAGCTGATGAAGCTGGTGATCCGCCGGTTTGGAGATCCCGAGAAGGCCGTGCCCGTGACCCTGGCGCAGATCGTCGGCGTTGCCCGACGGAACAACATGTTCAGCGACCTCTGGCCCAAAGGCCTCGGCACGATCGAGGACGTACAGCAGACCGCTGGCGAGCGCGGCGGGATCAAGTACCAGGACATCAACGAGGGCGGCATTGAACGCGCACCCGATGAGGCTGAGAAGCTCCTCCAGGCGAGCGAGTGGCTCAACGCCTCGATCCGATCCGGATGGGGCAAGCGCCTCAAGAGAGACTTCGGCGACGGCCGTCACTTCCTGGACGACCACGGTGACGTCTGGGCCTTCGGAGACCGGAACAGCAACGACGTGGCGTCCTACGTGCTGCGCAAGGCGAAGCGTTAGGTCTGACGCTTTGCAGGCCTGGGCGCAAGCGCGGCCGTGGAGCAGGGGGCGGCCGCAGCACAGATGTGCTCTAGATCCCAGGGCGCAGCCATGTCCAGGAGCGGCCGCGCGTTGCCCCTGCCGCTAAGGCGTCGCAGGCGCAGAGCGTCGCGCGCAGCGCGCTGTGTCCGGTTTGGGGTGGGCGCGGTTCCCCCGAACCCCCTCAATAAGATCAGAGAAGACCTCCCGAAACCTCCCCGACCTCCCGGCAAAAGCAGAGATGGGTGAAACTGCCCAGCGTTCGGAGCGCCGATTTAATGGGCTGACCTCCCGGACCTCCCTGGCAAATTGGACAAACCTCCACCTTCGTAACTCTCTCATCTTCAAGGGTGATTCCAGAGGTTGGGGAGGTTTTAGAGGTTTTTGGACGTGTAAGAGATACTCACCAAAAGACAAGACACCCAGCCAAGGCGGCGCCGCACCTCTGAGACGTCCCCCCAGGGGTAGGAGGCTCCCGCCAGACTCTTCCAGCATGCGGGTAAAGCGTCGCGCAGGGTTTTTGGACGGGTGGGGGCAAAATGTTTGTGAGACTTTGACACGCGCGCGGGGTGTGACTGAGAGAACCGCCGCCATTGAGATCCAGCGTCTGCCCGTGGAGCAGCTGAAACGGCACCCGAGGAACCCGCGTGTGCACCCGGAGCCGGGGTCCCCGACCTGGGAGGTGCTGAAGCGATCCCTGGAGCATGCCTACTTCGAGCCATTGACGTGGAACCGCCGCAACGGCTGCCTGGTCTCCGGGCATCTGCGATTGAAGGTCCTCGTCGAGATGGGCTACACGCAGGTGGACGTGTCGGTCGTCGACTTGGACGAACCGCGGCACTACGCGCTGATGATCGCCGCGAACCGGCAGATCGGCGAGTGGGAGCAGACGGTGCTGGCCGCGCTGGCCGGCGAGATTGACCAGGCTGGCCTCGACGCGGCGCTGGCGCTCTACGACGACAAGGCGCTGCTGGCGCTGGTGCAGTGCCCCGTGACTGGCGATGACACGGAGGAGGCCGAGGAGCTGATGTCCAGAGCGGAGCAGCTCCAGCAGGAGTGGCAGGTGCTGCCGGGCGATCTTTACCAGATCGGCACGCACCGCCTGCTCTGCGGCAAGTGCGAATCCCCGGACAACTGGCAACGGCTGCTGGGGGACCGCCACGCCGACATGCTCTGGTGCGACCCTCCCTACAATGTGGCCTACGACCGCGAGGAGCGGAAGGCGATCAAGGAAGGCCGGCAGGTGGCCGCAGAGCCGAGTGGCGATGTGCTGCTCAACGACGACATGCCACGGGAGGAATACCTGAAGGTGTTAACGTCCTGGCTCGGCATGGCCGCAGCCAGGCTGAAGCCGGGCGGGGCCTTCTACATCGCGCACGCGGAGGCCTACGGCTACGAGACGCGGCACGCCACCCTGGCCGCCGGGCTGCGATTTGCGCAGTGCCTGATCTGGGTGAAGCAGGCCTGGACCCTGACACGGCAGGACTACCAGTGGCAGCACGAGCCCATCCTCTACGGCTGGCGCCCTGGTGCGGCGCACCATTGGCAGGGCGGGTACAGCCAGGCCACGGTGATCGACGACGACATCGAGCTCAAGAAGCTCAGCAAGAGCGAGCTGGTCAGCCAGGTCAACCACCTGCGCAATGCGCTCGACACGACCGTGATCCGGGAGCCGCGCAACACGATCAGCGACCTGCACCCGACCATCAAGCCAACGCGCTTGGTGGCGAGGCACATCTGGAACAGCTCCCGCCGGGGAGAGACCGTCATGGAGCTGTTTGGCGGATCGGGCACGACTCTCGTGGCGGCCGAGCAGACCGGCCGCAGGTGCGTCGCGACAGAGCTGGATCCGAAGTATGCCGCCGTGATCCTGCACCGCATGAAGGCCCTGGGCCTGGAGATCGAGAAGCTGCATGAAGCCCAGTGACGAGATCCAGCTGCGCACCGACCTGAGCGACCTGGAGCAGTTGCTCCAGGGCAGCCGGTCCGGTCCGGCCTTCGGCCTGCCGGCGAACTTGCAGCACTTCCACAAGGCCAAGGCGGAGGACCGCGCATCGCGGCGTGGCATCAAGGCGCTGATCCGGCCGGAAAATGCGCAGGTGCTGCTGGCCCACCTGCCGGAGCATCCCGACGACCGGACGCACGCGGTGCTGCGCGGTGATTTCGTGCTGTGCGATGCAATCCCGGCCATCCTCGGGGCACGCGGGCGGTGCCCGCACCTGCATGTGGCCACCCTGGGCCTATCGGCCGGCAACGCCGACCAACTCGCGCACCTGGTGGCGCGCGGCTTGATCGGCCGGATCACGCTGGTCGTGTCGCATTACTTCGCCACGGTCGACAAGACGACCACGTTCCGGGAGGTGGCGGCGCGGCTCGATGGCGTGGCGCAGCTGAAGGTGACCCGGAACCACTGCAAGGTCATCTGCCTGCCGACCGAACGCGGCGACCACCTGGTCATCGAGGGCAGCGCGAATCTGAGGAGCTCGGACAACATCGAGCAGATCGTGATGACGAACGATCCGGAGACGCTGGCCTTCCACGTCGGCTGGATGAACCAACTGACCACCGATGGCTGAGCTGTCCCCAGAGCTGGCCGCAAAGGTCCTCCAGGCAGAGACGCGCAACCTGGTCAAGAAGGTGGGCGATGGCGGCGCCCTTTCCACCACCGAACGTCAGATGTTCCTGGGCGTGCTCGACGAGCACGCGGATGCCAACGAACTGCTCAGGAAACGGGTGACGGCGCTGCTGCGCAAGTGGCTGGACGGCGGCCGCCTCAGCAAAGAGGAGCGGGACGAAATCAGCCATGTGCTGCCGGAGGCGCGCTACATCGTGGACGGTGGCCAGGCGCCGGTGGAAGCGGCCGTGGCCGCTGAGCCCAACCCGGAGCCGCGTGGGCCGCTGACCGAACGCGAAGCGTGCGAGGCCTACCAGGTTTCCCGGGCGACCTACTACCGCTGGAAATCCATGGGTGACACGCTGCCGGAAGGGCCGGACACACCGCCCTGGGACGACGCGACTGCGCTCGTGGCCTGGTATGAGCGCATGCGTGCGCGGGGCCTGTTCAAGCACCGCTGCCCCAAGAGCCTGCTGGCCGCGGCAAAGGCACCCCAGGGCGCCACGGCCCCAAGGTCGCACCGGCCTGCTGACGATCCCTCCGCGCAGGATGAACCCGCCAGCAAGCCAGGCCCGAGACCGCCTGTGGGCAAGCGCGGATTCCTGGCCGAGCTGGAGGCCCTACAGGAGCAGGTGGCGATGCTGCGCGAGGACTACGAGCGCGAGCTGCTGGCCCGCAACAACGACCGCGCCGCCGTGCTCAAAGCGGAGTACCTGGGGCTGCTCGAGACGCTGCGCAAATACGAGAAGGACAAGGAACAGATCGCCACAGCGAGCGGCGAACTGGTGCGCAAGAGCGAGGTCGAAAAGGACCTGGCCGAGCGACTGCCGGCGATCGTGGCCTCGCTCGAGTATTTGATCGACCGGGTCGACGGCACCCTGCTCAACGTCACCGATCGGGGCGAACGCCGCCGGATCTGGCGCCAGGAACTGGCCGCCTGCTTCAAGAGCATGGTGACCTCGCGGTTTGCGCAGCCCTTCACCCTGGACGCAGCATGATCTCCGCACCGGTCAAGCCGTGGCTCGATGAGCTGTTCACGCTTTACTTCGAGCTGCGCGAGCTGCTGCCCGTGGCCCCTTGGGCGCGCGACAACATCGTCCTGAGCAAAGAGATCAGCCCGGCGCACCCTGGCCCCTTCGATCCGGAGGTGGCGCCCTTGAGCACGGTCCTCTTCGACTGGTATCTCGACCCTCAGTGGCGCGAGTTCATCGGCGTCAAAAGCAGCCAGGCCGGCTTTACCCAGGCGGCCCTGGTGCTGATTTGCTACATCATCGAGCACCAGCTCGGCCATGTGCTCTTTGCCATGGATTCGGCCGGCCGCGCCAAGGACCTCAACAACGAGCGCCTGAAGCCGATGATCACCGACGGCTGCAAGAGCATTGGCCGCTTCGTGCCGGAGAGCGAGGACAAGCTGCAGAACATGGTGCTGCTGCTCAAGGGCCTGAAGGTCTGGCTGGCCGGCGCGAAGTCGGCCGGCCAGCTCGCCAGCCGCACGATCCCGAACATCTTTGGCGACGAAGTCGACGAGTGGGAGGAGGAGCTGCGTGGTGGCGAATCGAACGCCCTCGACCTGCTGCGCGATCGCGGCAAGCTGATCGAAGGCTTCAAGATGGCGGTCTTCAGCAAGCCGCGCAACGCCCCGGCACCGGACAGCGAAAAGGCCGAACGCGCAAAGCGCAGGAAGAAGGACCAGGGCATCATCTGGCAGGAATACCTGACCGGCAGCCGGCACCACTGCTACGTGCCCTGCCCGCACTGTTCACACGCCCAGGAGCTGGTGTGGGAGCAGGTGCGCTTCGGCCACTGCCGCAACGACGATGGCAAAAGCTGGAACTACCGCCGGATGCTCGGCGAGACCTACTACGAATGCGTGAAGTGCCGCGGGCACATCCTGGAGCATCACAAGCGGGAGATGCTCGCCAAGCGGGAATGGCGCCAGACCAATCTCGGCCAGGACGACTACAAGCCCATCCCGCGCAAATTCAGCTGCCACGCCTCCGACCTTTACTCCCTCTTTGCCGGGTCGAGCTGGGGCGACCTGGCGGTCGAGTATGTCAGCGCGGTGAGCACGAGCCAGAAGCGCAAGTTTCGCCGCAGCCGCCTGGGGCTGCCGGTCGAGGAGAAGGTGATCGCGCAGGCCCGACTGGCGACCATCCTCAAGCTCCAGGGCAAGTACCTGCGCGGCCAGATCCCGAAGCGGCCGGTCCTGCTCGCCCTGCTGGCCGACGTGCAGCAGAGCGTCGTGAAGTGGCTCAAGGTCGGCTATTTGCTCGATGGCACCTGCTACGTGGTCGACTACGGCGCGACCGAGGATGAACGCGAGCTGCTCGGGGAACTGACCAAACCGGTGAAGGTGCTGGACTGGGCGGACACACCGGAGCATCTGCGGGTGGACCCGGTGTGCAAGGTGGGCCTGATTGATGAGGGCGACGGCAAAAGCACCAAACGCATCCTCGACCTCTGCACCAGCCCAGGGTTCTACCGGCGCCTGTTCCCGTGCAAAGGCCGTGGTGGGCGCCAGACGGAGCACATGAAGGACCGGGTCACGGTGCAGAAGAACCGGACGCACCGCGGCATGCCGCTGGCCCGCTACCTGATGGATCACGAGTACTTCCTCGATGAGATCTACGAGGAGCGCATCGGCCGCTTCGATGAGATCGCCACCGCGGAGGCCCGCGGCGAAAAGCCGCCGGTGCCGCGCCTGTGGCTCTTCGCGGAGCCAGACACCGCCCTCTGCCAGGAGTTCTGCGCGGAGACGAAGGACTGGCACGTCGAGGCCGGCGCGCTGGTGTTTGGCTGGCAGCCAAAACCGCCGAGCGGCATGCACAATGACTACTCGGACTGCCTCAAGGAAGGCATGGCGCTGTGGTACATGGCTCGACCGCTCCTGCTCAAAAAGCTCAGTGCAGCCGGTCGAAACGCGGAAGCGGGAGCGGCGGAGTTTGACAGCGAGGGAGTTCCAGCCCCGGACGCTTGAGCAAATGACCCCAGAAGCAGCGCGAAAAGAACTGGCCGAGACCCTGACCCGACTCAAGGGCCTGGGCTTCAAAATCCGCTGGTGTGCATCGGATTTGGCCGTGGTAGGCTTGCCGGCCAACAAAGCCGCCGCCAGTCATGCCGAGGAAGAAGAAGCTCAGCGAGGAGGAGAGAATGCAGATCTTTCGCGATGTGATGCGGACGATCGGCAGGAAGGGCGGCCAGGCCAAGGGGCCGAGCAAAGCCCGGGATCCTGAGAAGATGCGGGAAGCGCAGCGCAAAAGCGTCGAAGCGCGCAAGCGGAAGCGTGAGACCGGTGAGGATTGACACGCGCCGCCTCACACATGGCGGTCCGCGATCTCATCAAGAACTACCTGCGCGAGGCGCAGGCCGAAGGCCGCTCCACCGTGGCCGACCAACTGGCCTGGCTTGAGATCCGGCGCGGGGAGCTGACCAAGGAACTGGAGGCTGGCGGCCAGGCCGTGCTTTCAACCTCCTTCAGCGGCCAGGCCTCCAGCATGGATGCCGGCGTTTCCGTGCGCGACCGGCTGCGCGCGATCAATGCCGCCAGCGACCGCCTCAACGGCCGCGGCACCGGCGGCGGCGGAACGATGATCCTGCCGCGCTTCAGCGGCTTTCCCCATTGATCCTGCCATGCGTATTTTCCCAGCCATGCGTGCCGCGTCGGCGGCCTTTGTGAAAGCCCTGGCGGCCGCGGAGCTGAAGGCGCCACCGGTGACCAACCGCGCCGGACCGACCACCCACGGCGGCTACAGCGCCTCGCGCACGAACGCCACGTATCTGCCGATGCGCCAGCTGCGCGAAGGGCGCCCCATCGACCGCCAGGAGGCGATCAAGAACTGCCGCTTCCTGCGGAACCGCCTCGGCCTGGTGAAAGCGCTCTTCGAGAACTCGGCGAGGCATGCGGTGGCGGCTGGCTTGTCCCCATCCGCCGACAGCGGCGACAAGGAGTGGGATGCCCGCACCGATGACTACTTCGAAGCCATCGCCAGCCGGCGCACATTCGACGTGCGGGAAGAACAGACCTTCTACTCGATGCAGGCCCTGCTGCTGCCGGACATGATGTGCGACGGCGATGCCGGTGCCGCGAAGGTGCGGGATGAGCGGTTCGAGCCGCGCGTGCAGATCTTCCCGGCGGAGGCCATCAGCAATGCCGGCGGACCGAACCAGGAAGGCTGGAAGGAAGGCATCCTGCGTTCAGCGGTCGGCCGCCCCATCCGCTACCGCATCCTCAAAGAGCCGCTGCCGGGTCAGTATGCCAGCCGCTTCTACGATTACCCGGCCAGCGCCTTCATGCACATCGCGCGCTTCGACCGGATCAACATCAACCGGCCGTTCCCCTGGCTGTCGCACGGCAAGGAGTCGTGCCTGGACATCATCGACCTGACCGCCCTGGAAAAGAAGGCAGCCAAGGTCAACAGCTACTTCGCAGCCGTCATCACCACGCCGACCGGCGAGGCGCCGGTGGGCTTTGAGGACGCGCTCCTCGAGCAGGGGGACGAGATCACGTCAGAGAAGCCGGACGGATCGACAGAGACCAGGAAGACCTCGCGGGTCTATGCGGATTTCATCGACGGCGCAGCCATCCCGGTGCTGGAGGAGGGGGAGAAGTTCGAGCCCTTCGTCAGCAGCCGGCCCAGCGTGACCTTCAGCGGGTTCATCGATTGGCTGATCAACGACATCGCCTGGGGGCTTGGCGTGCCGCCGCAGTTCGTCTGGACAGTTGTCGGCATGAGCGGACCCAACGCACGCATGATCCTCCAGCAGGCAGACTGGTTCTTCCGGCACATGCAGGAGATCCTGATCGCCACCTTCTGCCAGCCCGTGTGGGAGGGGGTCATCGAGGACGCGCTCAACCGCGGCCGGCTGCCGCTCCCCCGATCGGGCTCCAACTGGCGCAACGTGCTGTGGCAGGGGCCGCAGGCCATGAGCATCGACAAGGGCCGCGATGGCAAGCTGTTTGAGACGCTGGTCAAGAGCGGCATGCTCAGCCGCGCGGAGTGGCATGAGATGAGCGGCAAGCACGGCCGCCGCCAGCGCTTCCGCATCATGGACGAGATCGCCGAGGACATCGCCTACTGCGAGACGCGGAAGATCCCGCTCGAGCTTTACTTCGGCACCCACCCTGGCCAGCTGGTCAGCCAGCCCGGCCGCGAGACCGACGTCGAGGCCATCGCCGAGGCGGTCGTCAACCTCATGCGCACGGCGAAGACCGGCCGGTGAACAGGCGGCAGTCCCGGCGATATTCCGGCACGGAATATCGGCTGGCGCTTTGACACGCAGCCGGGAGCATGCCGCGCCCCTGGTTCCAAGTCACCGCCCTCGCCGAACGCAAAGCCGAGATCGCCCTGCGTGGCGTGATCGGCGTGCCGAAGATGTATGCTGACTACGGCTTCAACGCGGCCGGCACCGCGCGCGACTTCGAGAAGGAGCTCAAGTCCCTCGGCCAAGTGGAGGAGATCACCCTGCGCATTTACTCACCCGGCGGCTACGTCTTCGACGCCCTGGCGATCCACGACATCCTGGCCAGCCATCCCGCGCGGATCAACGCGGTGATCGATGGCTTGGCGGCCTCCGCCGCCACCATCGTCCTGATGGCGGCGGATCGGGTGAGCATGCCGAGCAACGCCTACCTGATGATCCACAACGCCCAGGGCATCGAAGCCGGCGACCACCGCGCCCTGGTCAAGATGGCGCAGGACCTGGAGAAGTACAGCGCCGACATCGCCAAGCTCTACGCGGGGAAGATTCGCGCCCTCAAAGGCAACGCCACGAAGAAGACCCTCACGGACCTGCGCGCGATGATGGATGCGGAGACCTGGCTCAATGGCAGCGAGGCTCAAGCGCTCGGATTGGTCGATGAGGTGACGAACGAAGTCGCCCTGAGCGCTTGCCTGACACCGCTCGATCTGGCCACCCGGCTGCCGGTGAACCTGGACCGCGTGCCCGAGGCGGTCCGCGCCGCGTTTGACACCGCTCCGCCAGCGTCGCCCAGCGAACCACCCGATCCCGCCATGAACATCCGCACCCCGCTCCTCGCGCCCGCCCCTGAT
>CAYYJK010000010.1:0-31016 GCA_964472185.1 uncultured Prosthecobacter sp. | reverse complement strand
CCGAGCAGGGCTACCAGATGTACAACGACCTCAAGGCCCAGGGCTCCAAGTAAGCAACCCCCAGCTTCCAACGATCATGGAACTCAAACCCAATCAGGTGCGCCTGATGCTGCTGCAGGTGGCCGACGCCATCATCGCCGCCGAACCGCAACTGTCCCAGGCGGACCGCGACCTCGGCGACGGCGACCACGGCCTCGGCATGAAGCGCGGCATGGAGGCGGTGAAGGCCCAGTTGGAACCCCTCGATCCCGGCAGTGCCGAACAGGTCCTGGTCAGCGCGGGCACGGCGATGATGACCAGCATGGGCGGCGCTTCCGGTGCGCTGTTCGGCACGCTGTTCCGCGCCGGCGGCAAGGCCCTCGCCGGCCGGCCGGCGTTCGATGCCGAAGGTCTGGCGCTGTTCCTGGAGGCGGCTCTGGAAGGCGTCATGAAGCGCGGCGGCGCCAAGCCGGGCGACAAGACGATGATCGACGCTCTCGCCCCGGCTGCCGCCAAGGCGCGCGAAGTTGCCGGCGGGCCGCTTGCCGATGCCCTGACGGCCGTGCACGAGGCCGCTGTGGCCGGCAAGGAGGCCAGCAAGGCGATGATTGCCCAGTTCGGCCGCGCCAAGACGCTCGGCGAAGCCTGCCTGGGTTTTCCCGACGCCGGCGCGCTGTCGGTGACGGTCATCCTGCAGGCCATGCGCGACTACGCCGGCTGCGCGGCCTGACCCTGCCGTACGGCCCCGTCTCTCACGCCGTCGCGATTCTTCGGAATCCGGCGGCGTTGCCGTTTTCAGGTCCGCCACCCGCATTGGGGCTCGCCAAAAGGCGTCCGCCTGAGTTTATTGGCCCTCTTTCCTGTCCGGTTTGGCCGCCCCGTGCGGGCCATTGTTTCCAACGCCTTTTTTCACGCATGAAGTCCTCGCTCCTCAAGTACACCGCCCTGAGCCTGTGCGCCGCCAGCGCGCCGCTGGCCTCCGGTCAAACGCCGCCGGCGCCGAAACCCGCGGAAGTCCCCGGCACGGTTCCGGGCGCCGCGCACGCGCCCAACGTCGATCCCCCGGCCGCCAGCCGGGCGCGCCCGCAGAACGTCGCGCCGCCGGCCGAAGGCGAGCGCATCGTCCTGATCGGCAACGGCCTGGCCGAACGCGACGTGCACTACGGCCGCATCGAGACCGAGTTGCAGCTGCGCTATCCGGAGCAGAAGCTTTGGCTGCGCAATCTGGGCCACGTCGGCGACACCCCGGGATTCCGGCCGCATCCGGCGCGCGTCTCGCAGTGGGCGTTCCCGGGCGCGGAAAAGTTCCATCCGGACAAGCAGGTGCACCACGGCAAGGGCTTCTTCCCGACGCCCGACCAGTGGCTGACTTTCCTCAAGGCCGACACCATCGTCGCCTTTTTCGGCTACAACGAGTCCTTCGACGGCCCCTCGAAGGTGGGCAATTTTGAGGCGGAACTCGACGCCTGGGTGCGGCACACCCTAAGCAAGGCCTACAACGGCCAAAGCGCGCCGCGTCTCGTGCTCGTCTCGCCCGTCGCCTACCAGGACCTCTCCGCGCAGCGCGACCTGCCGAACGGCGACAGGGAGAACGCCAACCTCATCCTTTACGCCGCCGCCATCGAGACCGTGGCGAAGAAGCACGGACTCACCTTCATCGACCTGTTCACTCCGATGAAGGCGCTTTACGCCAAGGCGGACCAGCCGCTGACCACCGGCGGCTTCATCCCCAACGAGGCGGGCTACCGGCACGTCGCCGAAATCCTCGCCACGGGCCTCTACGGCCACCAGAGCCGCGTCTCCAAGGCCGATCCGGACCGGGTGCTCGCGGCGGTGAAGCAGAAGGACTGGTTCTGGAACAACGACTACAACCTGCTCAACGGCGTGCACACCCACGGCCAGCGCTACAACCCGTTCGGCCCGCAGAACTACCCGGACGAGGTGAAGAAGACCCGCGAGATGGCGGCCCTGCGCGACGGGCTCATCCATGACCTCGCCGGTGGCCGCAAGCAGGACCTGGCGCTCGACGACAGCCGGACCCACACCCTGCCGCCGGTGCCGACCAACTACCAGCCCAGCGCCAAGAACGGCAGCACGCAGTACCTCTACGGCGAGGAGGCGGTGAAGTCGCTGACCGTGCCGGAAGGCTACAAGGTGGAGCTGTTCGCCAGCGAGAAGGAGTTCCCGAACCTCGCCAACCCGATGCAGCTGTCCTTCGACGACCGCGGCCGTTTGTGGGTCGCGACCATGCCGACCTACCCGCACTACCGCCCGGGCGATGCGCTGCCCGACGACAAGATCCTCATCTACGAGGACACCAATGGCGATGGCAAGGCCGACAAGGAGACCGTGTTCGCCGACAAGCTGCACCTGCCCATCGGTTTCGAGTTCGCGCCCGAAGGCGTCTACCTCTCGCAGGAGCCGAACCTGATGCTGCTGCGCGACACCAACGGCGACGACCGGGTCGACACCAGCGAGATCGTGCTCGGCGGGTTCGACACGCACGACACGCACCACGCCATCAGCGCCTTCACCGCCGATCCCAGCGGCGCCTTCATCCTCTGCGAGGGCGTGTTCCTGCACTCGAACGTCGAGACCCCCTACGGACCCGTGCGCTGCGTTGACGGCGGCTTCTTCCGCTACAGCCCTCAGCGCGGCCTGCTCGAGCGCACCGCGCAGCTCAGCATCCCGAATCCCTGGGGCGCGGCCTTCGACGCCTGGGGCCAGGACTTCTTCCTGCACACCTCCGGCACCAGCATGAACTGGATGCTGCCGGTTTCGGTGAAGCCGGCGTTTGGCAGCAAGACGCCGTCAACGCCCGACCTGATCCCCGAAGGCCAGAAGGTGCGCCCAACCTCGGGGCTGGAAGTCGTCTCCTCGCGCCACTTTCCCGACGAGGTCCAGGGCGACCTCATCCTCTGCAACGCCATCGGCTTCCTGGGCATCAAGCAGCACCAGATCGTCGACGACGGCACCGGCTGGAAAACCAGCTTCCGTCAGGACCTGCTGAAGAGCTCGGACGGCAACTTCCGGCCGGTGGACCTCGAGTTCGCCCCGGACGGCTCGTTGTACGTGATCGACTGGCACAACGTGCTCATCGGCCACATGCAGCACAACGCCCGCGACCCGCTGCGCGACCACGTCCACGGCCGCATCTACCGCATCACCTATCCGTCGCGGCCGCTGGTGCAGCCGGCGCCGGTCGACGGTGCGCCGGTGGCCCAGCTGCTGGAAAACCTCAAGCTGCCGGAACTGCGTGCGCGCTACCGCAGCCGCCGTGAGCTGCGCGGCCGCCCCGCTGCGGAAGTGCTGCCCGCCGTCCAGGCCTGGGTCGCCGCCCTGGACAAGAACGACCCGCAGTACGAGCATCACGCGCTCGAGGCGCTGTGGACCACCTGGGGCCTGAACCAGGCCGATGAAGGCCTGCTGCGCCAGCTGCTCGGCGCCCGCGATTTCCGGGCCCGCGCCGCCGCTGTGCGCGTGCTGCGCTACAACCTGCACCGCATCGCCGACCACGCCGCGCTGCTCGACCAGGCCGCTGCCGACGAGCACGGCCGCGTGCGCCTGGAGGCCGCGGTCGCCGCGTCCTGGATGACCGACATCGCCGCCGCCAAGAAGGTCGTCGCCACCGCCGCGAGCAAACCGCAGGACGTCTGGAACAAGAACGCGATCCAGACCGCCGCCGACCGCCTGGCCGGCATCGCCGAGAAGCCGCAGGCCGAGTATGTGGTCGTGCCCGCGCCCAAGCACCTTGATGCCGCCGCGCAGAAGCGCTTCCTCGCCGGCCAGGAAGTGTACCACCGCGAGGGCAGTTGCATGACCTGCCACCGCGGCGACGGCAACGGCCTGCCGCCGGCCTTCCCGTCGATCGCCGGCAGTCCGTGGGTGACCACCGACCGCGACCGCCTGATCAAGGTCGTGCTCTACGGCCTGATGGGGCCGCTGGAGGTGAACGGCAAGAAGTTCGACGGACAGGTGCCGATGACGCCGTTCGGCGGCATGTACAGCGACGAGGAGATCGCCAGCGTGCTGACCTTCGTGCGCAATCACTTCGGCAACCGGGCCGATCCGGTCACGCCCGAGCAGGTCAAGGCCGTGCGCGCCTCGCAGCCCGGCCGCGTCAACCTCTACACGGTCGACGAGCTGCTCAGCCAGCACCCCTTCAAGTGAGCCTTCCGGCCGATGCGGTGCCTGCGCCGCCTTGCCGAATTCGACACAGCTTTTGCCGTGATACCGGGCCGCGCCCAGACGTTCTGTGCGCGGCCCCCTGTTGCTGTTCCAACCCGTTCCACCATGAAAGTGCTTCTCCGCCTAGGCTTCAGCCTCTTCGTCGCCGCCTCCGCCTTTGCGGCCGAGGACGGCTTCCGCTCCCTGTTCAACGGCCGCGACCTGTCCGGCTGGGACGGCAATCCCGAGCTGTGGAAGGTCGAGGACGGCTGCATCACCGGCCGCACCACCGGTCCGGAGCAGCTCGACTACAACCAGTTCCTGGTCTGGCGCGGCGGCCGCGTGAAGAACTTCGAGCTGCACGCCAGGATCCGGGTCACCGGCAACAACACCGGCATCCAGTACCGCAGCAGCGAGATTCCGGGCCGGCCGTGGTCGATCCGGGGCTACCAGTGCGACATTCACCCCAACGCCCCCTACCGGGCGATGCTGTACGAGGAAGGCGGCCGCGGCATCGTGGTGCAGAACGGCCAGAGCGTGGTGATCGACCCCCAGGGGTCGAAGTGGCTCGTCGCCGAACGCGACCCGGTCGCGGCCGACGTCGCCCAGTGGCACGAGTACACCGTCATCGCCCGCGGCAACCACCTCGTCCACAAGCTCGACGGCCAGGTGACCGTCGACATCGTCGATCACGAGACCCAGGCGCGCGCGCTTGAAGGCCTGCTCGCCTTCCAGATTCACCGCGGACCCGCCATGTTCGTGCAGATCAAGGACGTGCGCCTCAAGGAGCTGCCGGACGGCGGCGAGATCGCCTTCGCCAAGTCGAACATCCCCAACGACGCCCAGAAGATCGAGAAGCCCGTGCCGGCCGCGGCGAAGAGCAAGGGGGCGGCCAAGGCGCAGCCAAAAGGCAAGGGGGCGCCGAAAGGCCAGGCCAAGGCCAAGCGTCCCGACGCGGTGGGCCCGGCCATCGGCGAGAACAAGGCGACGCCGGTCGAGCGCATCAAGACGCTGCCCGACTTCAAGGTCGAGCTGCTGTACTCCGTGCCCGGCGGCGAGCAGGGCTCGTGGGTGGCGCTGTGCAACGATCCCCAGGGCCGCATCTACGCCAGCGACCAGTACGGCGATCTCTACCGTTTCCGGCCGCCGGCCGCCGGCCAGCCGCTGAAGGCGGCCGACATCGAGAAGGTGCCGGTCAACATCCGCGCCATCAACGGCATGGTCTGGGCTTTCGGCGCGCTCTACGCCGGCGTGAACGACTACGAGCAGAAGATGCAGAGCGGTCTGTACCGCCTGACCGACAGCGACAACAACGACCAGCTCGACAAGGTTGAACTGCTGCGCGCTTTTGACTCCAAGGGCGACCACGGCGTGCACGCTCTCGTGCCGACGCCCGATGGCCAGGCGCTCTACCTGATCACCGGCAACAACGCCGTGCTCGCCGAAGGTCCGGTCGCCGGCACGCCGGCGAGTTCGCCCGTGCCGAAAATCTGGGGTGACGACCACCTGCTGCCGCGCATGCCCGACGGCCGCGGCCACAACCGCCACGTCATGGCCCCGGGCGGCATCGTCTACCGCGTCACGCCCGACGGCAAGCGGATGGACCTGTTCGCCGCCGGCTTCCGCAACATCTACGACGCCGGCGTCAACCGCGACGGCGAGCTGTTCACCTACGACGCGGACATGGAGTACGACTTCAACACCTCCTGGTACCGGCCGACCCGCGTCAACCACGTCGTCAGCGGCGGCGAGTACGGCTGGCGCAACGGCGCGGGCAAGTACCCCGAGTTCTACGCCGACAACCTGCCGGCGACGCTGAACATCGGCCCGGGTTCGCCCACCGGCACGGTGTTCGGCTACGGCGCCAAGTTTCCTGCGAAGTACCAGGAGGCCTTCTACGTGCTCGACTGGAGCTGGGGCAAGATCTACGCCGTGCACCTGAAGCCGCAGGGCAGCAGCTACACCGCCACCAAGGAGGAGTTCGTCACCGGCGGCCCGCTGCCGGTCACCGACGCCATCATCGGCGCGGACGGCGCGATGTACTTCGCCATCGGCGGACGCCGCGTGCAGTCGGGCCTGTACCGCGTGACCTACACCGGCCAGGCCGGCACGGCCGAAGCCGCGACGGTGGCGGACACGGCCGCCGCGCAAGCCCGCGAGCTTCGGCGTTCGCTCGAGGCCCATCACGGCCGGCAGGATCCGCAGGCGCTCGACACCGCCTGGCCGCACCTCGGCCATGCCGACCGCTACATCCGCTGGGCCGCGCGCACGATCCTCGAGCATCAGCCGCGCGCCGCCTGGGAGGCCCGCGCGCTGGCGGAAACGAATCCGGCCGCGCAGCTGGAGGCCCTGCTCGCCCTGGCGCGCGTCGGCGGCGTCTGCCCGACCCACCGCAGCGCCGATCACGTGGTCGACACGGCCCTGCGCGACCGCCTGCTGGCGGCGCTGCTGAAGTTGGACTTCGCCCGCCTGACGCCCGCCCAGCAGCAGGCGCACGTGCGCATCGCCGAGATCGTCCTGCACCGCTTCGGCAATCCCGACGACGCCACGGTGGCGAAGCTCATCGCCCTGTACGATCCGGCTTATCCGGCCGGAACCTTCGAACTCAACTGGCTGCTGACGGAGACGCTCGCCCACCTGCAGGCGCCGAACACGGCGCGCAAGGGCATGGCCCTCATCGCCGCCGGCGAGAGCCAGGAGCCGCAGATCGAGTACGCCCGCAGCCTGCGCTTCCTCAAGGCCGGCTGGACGCCGGAACTGCGCACGCAGCAGCTTGAGTTCTTCCTCAAGGCCGCCAGCTACAAGGGCGGCGCCAGTTTCACCAAGTTCCTTGAGTTCATCCGCCACGACAGCCTCGCCACCTTCACCGAGGCGGAAACGGCGGCGCATGCCGAACTCATCGCCCGCAAGCCCGAGGTGAAGGGCGCCATCGAGACCGCCGGTGCCATGCTGGCCGGCCGCACGCCGACGATGTGGACGCTCGACGAGCTCAGCCAGGCCGCCGCCGGCGGCATGCAGGGCCGCAACTTCGACAACGGCCGCAGGATGTTCAGCGCCGCCGCCTGCCTCACCTGCCACCGCTTCGGCAACGCCGGCGGCATGACCGGTCCCGACCTCACCGGTGCCGGCGGCCGCTACAACCCGCACGACCTGCTCGACCAGATCATCAACCCGAGCAAGGAGATCAACGAGCAGTTCGCGCCCATCGTCGTCACCAAGAACGATGGCACGATCCTCAGCGGCGTCGTGGTCAACCTCAACGGCGACAACGTCACGCTCAACACCGACCTCAGCGATCCGGACCAGCGCGTGAACCTCGACCGCAAGGAGGTGAAGAGCATCGAGCTCAGCAAGGTGTCGCTCATGCCGCCGATGCTGCTGGCCATGCTCAAGAAGGACGAGATCCTGGACCTGCTCGCCTACGTGCTCAGCGGCGGCGACAAGACCAACGCCATGTTCCGCTGACCGCTCGGCGGTGAATGCCGGCGGCTGCGGCCTCCCCGGACCCACCGGGGAGGCCGCCTGCGTTTGGGGCGGTGCCGTGGGGCAGTTTTTGCCTGACACCGGCCCGGCGGCGGCGCTAGGATCGCGGGTCATGCGTCAGCTCACCGACAATGCCCGGCGGGTGCTGGAGGCCCGCTACCTGCGACGCGACGCCGCGGGCCGGCTGGTGGAGACTCCGGAGGCGATGCTCGTCCGGGTGGCCCGGGCGGTGGCGGCCGCGGAGGCGCGCTGGGGTGCCGAATCGGAGGCGGCGCAGGCGTTTGCCGCCAGCCTGACGGCCCTCGAGTTTCTGCCGAACACGCCGACCCTGGTGCAGGCGGGGCTGCCGGAGGGGCAGTTGAGCGCCTGCTACGTGCTGCCGGTCGGTCGCGACGCGCAGGCCATGGCGGAAACGGTGCGGCAGACGGTGACGATCCAGACGTCCGGGGGCGGCACCGGTTTTGCGCTGTCCGGCCTCGATCCCGCCTCCGCCGGACCGCCGGGCGGGCCGCTGGCGGCTTTGGCACAGCTGAACGCCGTGACCGAGCGCGTACGCCAAGGCGGTTACCGGCGCGGCGCCAACATGGGCGTGCTGAGCGTGAACCATCCGGACATCCAGGCCTTCGTCGCCGCCAAGGCCGATGGCCGCAGCTGCCGCAACTTCAACCTGTCGGTGGGCATCACGGATGCCTTCATGCAGGCGGTGGAGGCCGGCGGCGAGCACGTTCTGGTGCATCCGCGCACCGGCGCGCAAACGGCCCGCCTGCCGGCGCGGGAGCTGTGGCAGGCTTTGGTTGAGCAGGCTTGGCGGACGGGCGATCCGGGGTTGCTGTTTCTCGACGCGATCAACCGCGCCAATCCCACCCCCCGGCTCGGCCGGATCGAGGCGACCAACCCCTGCGGCGAGGTGCCGCTGCTGCCCGGCGAGGCCTGCCATCTGGCCTCGATCAACCTGCTCGCGGTGCTGCGCGCCGGGGCGGCGGTCGACTGGGCTGCGCTGCGGCGGATCACCCGGCTGGCCGTGCGCTTCCTCGACGATGTCATCGACGTCAACCACTACCCCTTTGACGAAGCCCGCCGTCTGACGCTGGGCAACCGCAAAATCGGCCTCGGCGTCATGGGCTTCGCCGACCTGCTCATCGAACTCGGTTTGTCCTACGATTCGGACGCGGCGGTGGCGTTTGCCGAACGGCTGATGGCTTTCATTCAGCAGGAGGCCGGGCAGGCCTCGCTGGAGCTGGCCGCCGAGCGCGGCGTCTACCCGCAGTGGCCGGGCAGCCGCCATGAAGCGGCCGGGCGGCGCCTGCGCCATGCCACCTGCACGGCGATCGCGCCGACCGGCACCCTGTCGCTGATCGCCGGCGTCAGCCCGGGCATCGAGCCCCTGTTCGGCCTGGCCTTCCGGCGTGCGCAGGTGCTGGGCGGCCAGACCTTGAGCGAGGTGCATCCGCGTTTCGTCGAGGCGGCTCGCTTGGGCGCGGCCAATCCCGAGCCGCTGATCGCCGCGGCCCTGGAACGGGGCAGCCTGGCCGGGGTCCAGGAGGCGCCGGCCGAACTGCACCGCCGCTTCCTGACGGCGCACGAGATCCCGCCGGAGCGCCATCTGGCAATGCAGGCCGCCTTCCAGCGCCACGTCGACAACGCGGTGTCCAAGACCCTGAACCTGCCGCAGGACGCCTCGGTCGCGGAGGTGGACGGCATCTACCGGCGCGCCTGGCGGCTCGGCCTCAAGGGCGTCACCGTCTTCCGCCACGGCTGCCGCGGCGCGCAGGTCATTCAGCCGGGCCTCGGTGGAGCGCCCGCCCCTGACCGGCTTTGACCAGGCCCAGGTTCACGAACGATCCCGGTAAGAGACTGCTTCGCTCGGAGCGGCTCACGTCGACGCCGGACCGCGAACACTCGCCTCCCCACATCCAGGGCGCCCCCGGCCCCCCAAGAGCCATTTGCAGGCAGCCAATCTTTCGGAAAACTGTCGACAGTATGGTCCGTAGCTGTGAGCTGTCGACACTTCAACCCGGCTGCGCCATGACCCAATACCGCACTGAACCCCGGCGCAATCTCGCCCAGGAAATCGCCTCCAAGATGCGTTGCGACATCATTTCAGGCGCGTTCAAACCCGGTGAGGCGCTTGCGGAACCGGTGCTGGCCGGGCGTTTCGGGGTCAGCCGCGCGCCTGTGCGTGAGGCGATGATCGAGTTGGAACGGGCAGGGTTGGTTCAGTTTGAGCCCACCGGCAGGACCCGCGTCAGGATGCTGAAGGAAAAGGACGTGGTCGAAATCGTCGAAGCCCGGATTGCCCTGGAGTCCATGGGGGCGAGGCTGGCGGCCCTCCGTTGGACCGAGGAAGACACCCGCTGGATCGAGAGAAGCATCGCCGCCCAGGAAAAGGCTGCTACGGGCGCAAAGTTCAGCACCTTGGACATCGCGATGCATGAGTACATCATGAAGCGCGGCGGCAATGAACGTCTGGTCACGCTCTGGCAATGCGTCCGCTGGCAGTTTGAGATGGCGCTCACCCACATTCACAGCCTTCAGCAAACCCAGGCCCCTGATCTCCGCTGCTTCAGCGTCACGGGGCACCGGAGGGTGCTGCAGACGCTGGCTGACCGCCAGCCTGAGGCGGCCGCCAAAGTGATGGCCCAGCACATCAAAGACTCCATTGAATGGTACGCCCCACAAACCTTGGGGGCCATGCCGAGCACGGCATCCCGAGCCAGGAACGGCCGTCCCCGCAAGACGGGGGAGCACGCGGTGCCGGTGAAGGTTTTCAACCCGTTTTCCAAGTGAACCCGGCACCTTTGACCCTTCTGCTGCTCTGGACGGCTGCCACGACCACCGTGGCGGCGGACGCTGACACCCGGCGTGCGGCGCTGAATTTTTTCGAGAAGGAGGTGCGGCCCGTTCTGGTGAAACGGTGCCATGACTGCCACAGCAACACGAAGCAGAAGGGCGGTCTGCGGGTGGATCACATCGGCTACCTGAAATCGGGTGGAGACACCGGCCCGGCCCTCGTGCCGGGGAAGCCGGACGAGTCCGCGCTCATCGAAGCGGTGCGCTATGCGAACGCCGATTTCCAGATGCCGCCCAAGCAGAAGCTGCCGGACGCGGAGATCGCCATCCTGGAGAAGTGGATCCGAATGGGGGCACCGTGGCCGGAGGATGGCTTGAAAAAAGTCGTGGTGACGGAGGGCGGCTTCACGGAGGAGCAGCGCAACTATTGGTTCTTCCAGCCGGTGAAGAAAGAGCCGCCACCGGAGGCCGGAGGCCGATGGGTGCGCAACGACATCGACCGCTTCATCGCCGCCAAGCAGGCGGAGATGCAGCTGAAGCCCGCGCCGGAGGCGGACCGTCATGAACTGGTGCGCCGTGCGTATTTTGACCTGCACGGCCTGCCGCCGACGCAGGCTCAGACGGAGGCCTTTGTGAACGACAAAGACCCGCAGGCCTATGAAAAGCTGATCGAGGCGCTGCTGGCGAGCCCGCGCTATGGCGAACGCTGGGCGCAGCACTGGCTGGACCTCGTGCGCTACGCGGAGAGCGATGGCTACAACCAGGACGCCTACCGTCCCCATGCCTGGCCTTATCGCGATTACGTCATCCGGTCGTTCAACGACGACAAGCCCTACGATCAGTTCGTGCGCGAGCAGCTTGCGGGCGACGAAATCGCTCCGGATGATCCCAACGTGCTCATCGCCACCGCCTTCATGCGGCATCCGGTGTATGAATACAATCTGCGCGATGTGCGCGGCCAGTGGGACCTGATTCTCACGGACATGACGGACACCGCCGGCGAGCTCTTCCTCGGTCTGAGCATGGGGTGCGCGCGCTGCCACAACCACAAGTTCGACCCCATTCTCCAAAAGGACTACTACCGCCTGCGCGCCTTCTTCACGCCGGTGCATTGGCGCGAGGATTTGAAGCTGGCGACGCCGGCGGAGAAGCAGGCGCATGATGAGCAGGAGACCGTGTGGATGGCCGCCACGGCCGGAGTCCGCGCCAGAATGGACGCGCTGACAAAGCCGCACATTGACGAGCGGGTGAAGACCTGGCTTGTCAGTTTCAGCGAGGACTTGCAGGCGATGACGCACAAGCCCGCAAGCCGGCGTGATGCGCTGGAGAAGCAGCTTGCCGGGTTCTGTGAGCGCCAGTTGGATTTCGCGCGCGGGTCGTTTGACCCGATGAAGGACATCAGGAGTGAAAAATCCAGGGCGGAATACAAGGCGCTCAAGGAGGAACTCGACCAATTCCGGCACCTGAAGCCGAAACCGCTGCCTGAGGCCTTCGTGGTCACGGATGCAGGGCCGAAAGCCCCCGCCAACAGGCTCGAGACGCGCAAGGGCGATCTGGAGATCGAGCCCGGCTTCCTGACCATCGTGGACCCGGCTCCGCCCCAAATCACGCCGACGCAAACCTCGACCGGCCGCCGCACGGCGCTCGCCGAATGGATCACGCGGGCGGACAATCCGCTCTCCACACGGGTCATCGTGAATCGTGTGTGGCAGTATCATTTTGGGCGCGGCATCGTCGCCTCGGCCAGTGAGTTTGGCACGCTGGGCGAGCTGCCGTCGCATCCCGAGCTGCTCGACCACCTCACGGCGAAGTTTGTGGAGGGAGGCTGGCATTTCAAAGCGCTGCACCGCGAGATCCTGCTCTCCGCGACCTATCGTCAGACGGCGCGCCGCGAGCCGGATGAGACGGTGGCGAAGGTCGATCCGGCGAACCGCTACCTGTGGCGCTTCAATCCCCGGCGCCTGGATGCGGAACAGGTTCGCGACGCCATGCTGGCGGTCAGCGGTGAACTCGATCTCACCGCCGGAGGACCGGCCAGCGACGGCAACGGCACGCGCCGCTCGGTTTACACGCGGAAGAAGCGCAACAGCCCGAATGACCTGCTGCTCGCCCTCGACATGCCGGCCGGCTTTGTCAGCACCGCCGAGCGGCAGAGCACGACGACGCCGACACAGGCGCTGCAACTGCTCAATGGCGACTGGTTGCGCGCCCGTGCCCGCCATCTCGCTTCACGCATCCAAGGCGTTGATGACGCCTGGTTGGCCGTGCTGGGCCGTCAGCCTACGGAACAGGAGCGGGTCACGGCAAACGCGTTTCTCCAGACGCAGATGGGCGAGGCCAAGCGAGCTGTCCCCGCCACCGAAGTCGCTGAAAGCGCCGACTCCCCCAGGGGATTCAAATTCAACAGCCCGCATGAGCGTGTGCTTGTGCGTGTCGATGAAAAGGAGGGCGACGAGTTCACGGTCGAGTCCATCGTGAAGCTCGACAGCGTGGATAAGAATGCCGAGTTGCGAACCTTGGTCTCGCATTGGGATGGCGGAAAGGCCAGCCTGGAGTCCTTTGGCTGGAGCATCGATGTCACGGGTCAAAAGTCGCGCTACAAGCCGCGCAACATCCTCATGCAACTCGTGGGCGAGGATGAGAACGCGAACATCGGCTATCAGGTGGTGGCGTCCGACATCCACATCGAGGTGGGCCGCCGCTATCACCTCGTGGCGCAGGTTTCCAGCGCCCGGCGTCACGTCACCTTCACCGTGCTTGATCTCGACACGCCCGGCGCCGTTGCACGGTCCGCCGTGGTGCCGATGGACCGTCTCGCGAAGCTCAGCCAGGGCGCTTCACCGATCTGCCTCGGCGGTCTGAGCAAACGCAATCCGACCCGGCAATGGGACGGTCAGATCGAGGCCCTGCGCATCGTGGCGGGCCCTTCCGCCGACAGCGTGCCCAGCACCGACCCCGAACAATGGAAGGCCGGCATCTTCATCTGGCGGGCCGCTGATCCGCCGCATTCGCAGTTCACCTGGAGCGGCGCGGATTCCCAAGCCGTCCAGGAGGATGCTCCTTGGCT
Organism: uncultured Prosthecobacter sp.; assembly: GCA_964472185.1. Classification (GTDB taxonomy): domain Bacteria; phylum Verrucomicrobiota; class Verrucomicrobiia; order Verrucomicrobiales; family Verrucomicrobiaceae; genus Prosthecobacter. The sequence continues at coordinate 17,530 of CAYYJK010000010.1, read as the reverse complement.
TCGGGCCATGACCAGCCTCTGCCAGGTGCTGCTGACCACGAACCAGTTCTTCTACCTTCATTAAAGCCGCCAAATCCCCCGTCCTCCCAAGATCATGTTCTGCCACCGCTACGATCGGCCCAGCTCGCGCCGCGACTTCCTGCAAACTGCCGGTTGCGGCTTTGGCGCGGTCGCGCTGGCGACGCTCATGGGTGACCAGGCCCAGGCCGCGCCGCTGCCGCAACGCGTGGCGAAGGCGAAGAGCGTCATCTTTCTTTTCATGGAAGGCGGCCCGAGCCACCTCGACACCTTTGACCCCAAGCCGCTGCTGAACCAGTTGGCCGGGCAATCGCTGCCCGCGAGTTTCAAGACTCCGCTCACGGCGGCGGGAGAGGGGAAGTCGCCTCTGCTCGAATGCAAACGCACCTGGAAGCAGCACGGCGAGGGTGGCTTGTGGATCTCCGACTGGTTCAACCATGTCGCGCGTCATGCCGATGACCTTGCCGTGATCCATTCGTGCGCCTCCAGCGGCATCAACCATGCGGGCGGGGTGTGCTCCATGAACACCGGCTCCCTCTTTGGCGGCCGCCCGTCGCTTGGCGCCTGGGCCTCTTACGGGCTGGGCACGGAGAACCAAAACCTGCCTGCGTTTGTCGTCATCAAAGACAGCGAGGCCACGGTCGTCAACGGTGCGCGCAACTGGGGCAATGGCTTCATGCCCGCCGTGTATCAGGGGGTCGAGTTTCAGTCCGACGGCACACCGATCAAATACTTGGACAACCCCAAAGGCGTCGACCGCCGCGAACAGCGCCAAAAGCTCGACCTGCTGGGTGCGCTCGATCGCGACTTCAATGCCAGCCGCGCCAGCAACACCGAGCTGGAGGCGCGCATTCGCGGTTTCGAACTCGCCTACCAGATGCAGGCCGAGGCGCCCGGCGCGGTGGATTTGAGCAGGGAAACCGAGCTCACGAAAAAACTGTATGGCATGGACGACGAGGTCACCGCCACCTTTGGTCGCAACTGCCTGCTAGCCCGCCGTTTGGTCGAAAATGGCGTGCGCTTCGTGCAGCTTTACAGCGGTGCGGGCAGCAAGTGGGACAGCCATGCCGGGATTGAGGCCAAGCACTCGCGGCTCTGCCACTCCGTGGACAAACCCATCGCCGGCCTGCTGACGGATCTCAAGGCTCGCGGCCTGCTGGAGGAGACCCTCGTCATCTGGGGCGGCGAATTTGGCCGCACGCCCATGAGTGAAAAAGGCGATGGCCGCGATCACAACCCCACGGGCTTCACCATGTGGATGGCCGGCGGAGGCGTGCAGGGTGGCCGAACCTATGGCGCCACGGACGAACTCGGCCTCTATGCCGTGGAAGACCGACTGCACGTCCACGACCTGCATGCGACGATCCTGCATCTGCTGGGCATCGATCACACCCGGCTCATCTATCCGCACATGGGGCGGCCGGAGCGCATCGACCAAAACGAAGGGCATCCATTCACCAAGCTGCTGGGTGCCTGACCGCGCTTCCCTCCGTGACCTCCCGAATCGGTTTGGACTCTCCTGACACCATCCATGACTCCCTCCCTTCACAAACCTGACCTCCGGCTTGGCTCTTGGCTGCAGACAGGTTCCTCGGTCATCGCTGAACTTGCCGATGCGAGCGGCTTTGACTGGCTGCTCATCGATCTTGAGCACGGCTGCGGCACGGAGGCGATGGTGCTGCCGCAGATTCAGGTCATCCGCCATGCGGCCGCCATCGTGCGTGTCGGTGCGCCGCATCCGGAGCAGATCGCGCGTTCGCTGGACTGGGGGGCGGCGGGCATCATGGTGCCGATGGTGTCCTCCGCGGAAAAAGCCGAGGCCTGCGTGCGTGCCATGCACTATCCGCCGCGTGGAGACCGCGGCCTGGCGGGCATGGTGCGCGCCTTTCAATACGGGCTGCACCGCAACCTGCCGACGCCTGTCTTCTACGCCCAGATCGAGACCATCGAAGGTGTGAAAAACGCGCGCGCCATTGCCGCCGTGGACGGGGTGGATGTGCTCTTCATCGGTCCGATGGATCTGAAACTGCACCTGCAATCCCATCCTGAGCGCACCCGGATGGATTACGCCGCCTGCTTGCGGGAAGTCGCGGAGGCGGCCAGGGCGGCGGGCAAGGCTTGCGGTCTGCTTTGTCGCCAGACCGACGATTTTGCCGAACTGCAGGCGCTCGGCTTCACCCATCTGGCCATCGAGACGGACATCGCGCTGCTGCGCGAGAGCTACCGCAACGTCGTGCAATCTCTTCGCGCGGATTCGGCGGCCGCTTGACTGTGCGGCAATCCAAGCATGCCCCCGAAGTAACCCCGGGCCAGCCGGTGTGTCCGGTAGGCAAGGGCCGCGCGGACTCCCGGCATTTCGCCCGCAACCACCAAAACGGGTCGCTGCGGGTCATGGGCGGGAGTGCGGCCATGGGGCCTCTGCGTTTGCTCTTTGCCAGTGCTCCAGCGGGGCGCTCTTGGCCTGGCCCGCGGCAGAGGTTCGCACAATCCAGTCCGCCGATGGCGTAGGTAGCTTTCGTCATGAGTTCGAAGCTTTCCACGCTGCCACGCCTTCGCTGCGCAGGTCCGCTGACCTCGCGCAGGAGCTTCATGCAGATCGGCCTCAGCGGCCTGGCCTCGTTGAGCTGGCCGGGTTTGATGCGCTTGCGTGCTGAAAATGCACTGAGGCCGAAGTCGGAACGCACGGCGGTCATTTTCGTCTTCCTGCCCGGCGGGCAATCGCACATTGATACCTACGATCCGAAGCCGGATGCCAGCAGCGAGTATCGCGGCCCGTTCAAGACGATCCCCACGAAGGTGCCGGGGCTGCACTTCACCGAGCTGATGCCCATGCAGGCAAAAATCGCGGACAAGTTCACCGTGCTGCGCTCCATGCATCAAACCGCCGGCGGACATCCCGCAGGCACGATGCAGATCCTCTCCGGGGATCCCGACACGCGTGACAAACCCGCGCCGCGCCTGCCCGATTGGATGTCTGTGGCGCATCATCTGCGCTCCCAGGAAGGCGGGCGGGCAAATCCGCTGCCGAACTACACCAGCATCCATCCGATCAACAGCTCCTACTGCGGTCCCGCCTATCTCGGCGATGCTTTCGCGGCCTTTTCCGTGACGGATGACCCGAACCGACCGCAGTTTGAAGTGCCCAACATCGGCCTCGCCGATGAGGCGGAGGCGCGGCGGCTCAGCGACCGCGTGGCGTTGCGCAAAAGCCTGGACCGCCTGGAGCGTGCGTTTGATCGTCAGCACGAGCTGTCGGCGCTGGATGCGTTTGAGGCGCAGGCCGCCTCCCTGCTCACCGCACCGGAGGCCCGCGATGCCTTTGACCTGGGCAAAGAAGACGCCAAAACCCGCGACCGCTACGGCCGCAATCGCTGGGGTCAACAGCTCCTCCTGGCGCGGCGGCTCGTCGAGTCCGGCGTGGAGATCATCACCAGCAGCCTGCACGGTCCGCTCTGCGGTCGCACGCAGGTGTGGGACGATCACGCCGTCGATCATCACATCTTTGAGGCCCTGCGTTTCCGCATGGGCTACTACGACCAGGCCGTGTCTGCCCTGATCGAGGACATCCATGCCCGCGGTCTGGACCAGCGCGTGCTCGTCGTCGTCACCGGCGAGTTTGGCCGCACACCGCGCATCACCTTTGACCGCAGCACCGGCGCGGGCGATGCCAGCGGCCCCGCGGGCACCTTGCAGCCCGGCCGCGATCACTGGCCGCGCGCCTTTTCCAATCTCTGGGCCGGTGGCGGCATCCAGACCGGCGGCGTCATCGGTGCCACGGACAAACGCGGCGAAGAAGTCACCGATCGCCCGTGCAGCGCGCATGATTTCCTCGCCACCATCTACCAGCACCTCGGCATCGACTCCGCCAAGACCACCCTCAACGACTTCAACGGCCGCCCCGTCTCCATCGTCACCGATGGCCGCCCGATTCCCGAACTCGCCTCCCGCCAAGGGTAGCCAGTCAAATGGCTTCCAAGTCGCAGAAACCCCGATGTTCATTCGACAGTTGATCCATTTCATGAACCGAATGATTCCCTTTCGCTCCCCCATGCCTTTCAGCACGCGCCTCTTCCGCCTTTCGCTCATCACCCTGCTCGCTGCCGCCGTGAGCAGTTTCAGCTCAGAACCGGCGTCCATCGGCCTGAACGCCAACCAGATGTCCATCGCCACGGGTCAGCCGTCGCTTGTGCTCATGACAAGCGGCTCCACGCACATCCCGGTGTGGTCGTTGTCGGGCGGCACGGTGGGGCAGTCGGTGGCGGGAGTCGTGACCGGGCTTCCTGGCGATTGCAGGGCGGTGAAGGTGGAGATCGTCGTGACGACGACGGATGCGACGACGAGTCCGGAGTTTGAGGATGTCTATCGGGTGCATCTTGCGCAGATGGTGAATGGGGAGCCGTTCACGGAGCGGCGTTATCAGGGCAGTCCAGTGCGCACGGCTTTGCCAGCGGGGCCGTTTCACTCGCGCACGATCCTGCTGGAGTCGCATTACGAGGTCGTGCCGCATGCGCCGTTGTGGCTGCGGATTCAGCGTGAGCCGGGCGATCCCGCAGACACGTTCACGAAGCCCGCGGGGCTCGCGATGGTCATGGTGACACCTGTGAACACGCCCGGGAAGGCGCATGTCGTGCAGGATGTGCCCGGCTACAACTCGTGGCCGATGCTTCAGGCCATCGGCGAGAAGCTGGTCTGTGTTTACGGACGCGGCTCCGGCCACACCATTGGTGAAGACGCCCGCATGCTGTATGCGCGCACCTCGACGGATCGCGGCAAAACTTGGACGGCGGAGACCCTCGTCGCCAGTTCGCCGGGCTACGGTGATGTCGCCATCGGCAAAGGATTGGACGCGAACGGCGCGATGCTGCTCTGGGTGCGGCGCGTGGGCAAGGACTGGCAGCATGACCTCTACCGAACCACCGATGGCGTGACCTTCACCCTCGTCACCACGCCGAAGCTCGACCCGGTGCCCGTGCAGATCACCGATGTCTTCAGCGTGCCTGACGTGGGTCTCATGGCGCTGTGGTTCGCCGGCAAATACGCGGAGGACGACAACCATTCCTGGGGCACGCTCACCAGCCGCGACAACGGCAGCACTTGGAAGCAAACCACCGTCGAGTCCGGCCTGAGCAAAGGCCAGTGGCCCACCGAGCCCTCCGCCGTGCATCTCGGTGAAGGCAAAATCCTCGCCGTCGCCCGCACCGAGCAGGGGAACTCGACCACCGAACGCGCCCAGTTCCAGATGCTCTCCACCGACTCCGGCGCTACGTGGAAACGCACGCAGACCAACATCACGGATGTTTTGATCTCCACCCCGAGCCTCATCCTCGATCCGAAGACCGGCCTGCTCAGCAACTACTACTACCAACGCGGCGCAGGCGGCGTCCTGAGACGCCGTGTCGTCGATCCCTCCTACATCCTCGACCACCCGCGCGAGTGGCCCGCCTCCGAAGCCGTCGCCAAAGGCAGCGCCGCCTCCATCGATGCGGGCAACGTCAACGCCACCGTCATCAACGGCACCCACTACCTCGCCTTCTACTCCGGCAAATCACCCGACACCGCCGTTCTCGTCTCGGAGATCGCACCGCCAACGGTGAAGAAGCCGGCCGTGGAATGACGGCAAAGCTGCCTTCATCCCCCAATCCATTCGCCGCCCGATTCATTCCGTTTTCCCGCACCCCCATGTCCCGCCTGCTGCTTCTCCTGTTCATCGTCTGCATCACCCCACTGCGCGCGGAGTTCCGCGCGGCGGCGGTGACGGTGGACATCACCCCGGACACACCGCAGATGCTGCGCGGCTACAGCCCGCGCATGTCCACGAAAGTGCGCGACCCGCTGCACCACCGCATCGCCGTCCTGTCCGATGGTGCGGCGACCTTTGTGTTCATCGCGTCGGATTTGTGCTCGCTCTCGCCCGCCTACTGCGACCGTGTCACGGGCGCCCTGGCCGCTGAGTTGGGCCTGCCGCCGGAGAACATCTGGTGGTCCATCACGCACACGCATTCCTCGCCTTACGTCGGCCCTCCCGGCGTGCCCGGCGTACTGATGCCGAACCGCTTCCAGTTTCGCGTGGATGCCGCTTACAGCGAACTCGTCGAGCGCAGGCTCCGCGAGGGTGTGCGGCAGGCCCTGGGAAAACTGGAGCCCGCCCGGCTCGCGATCGGCCAGGGCTATGCGGAGGCGAACATCAACCGCCGCGCCCGTGATGCGGGCGGCCAGATCCGCCTAGGCATGAATCCGGCCGGCCCGGTGGACCGCCGCATCGGCCTGCTGCGCCTCGACAAGACGGACGGCACGCCTTTGGCCCTGCTCGCCAACTACGCCATGCACGCCACCGTGCTCGGCGGCAGCAGCACCCTCGTCAGCGCCGACGCGCCCGGAGCCGTGGCCGCGCACGTCGAGCAGAAGACCGGCGCACCCATGCTGTATCTGAACGGGGCCGCAGGAAACCTCGCTCCCCTCTACAGCGTGCGCCTTGAGACCGAAGCGCGAGTGCTCGACCAGTTCGCCGTGCTGCTGGGCGATCCCATTCTCGACGCCAGCCGCCGAGCCCGACCCTTGACCGGAGAGATCGGCTTGCGCACTTCCCGCATCGTGGTGGAGACGCCGAAGCGTCCCGGCCTCGGCTGGTCCGACGAGCTGAAAAGCTACCGGCGCGTGGAGAAGGACGGCGCGGAGACCCTGCTCGTGCCGGTGCGCTTCCTGCGCATCAGCGATGACATCGTGCTCTGGAGCGCGCCGATGGAGCTGTTCTGCGAAATCTCCAACACCATTCGCGACCGCTCGCCTTTCACCCACACGCTCTACATCGGCTACACCAACGGCACCTTCGGCTACCTGCCCACCGAGCAGGAGTACCAGGCCGGCGGCTACGAGCCCGCCACCTCGCCCTTCACCGCCTCCGCCGCCGCACATCTGAGCGAAGCCGTGAACAGGCACCTTCGAGAGATTCACCCCAAGCGATGAACCGCCCCGAGTCGGATTTTTAGCGGGTGGAGTAGGGTTGAAAATGCTACTCACAGTCGGTCGCCTCATGGTCACCATCCGGCCACTGATCGGGAATGGCCAAATCCAACCTTCGGCAAATCCTGGCTGACAATGTTCGGCTCTACCGCGCCCGCGTTGGCATCTCGCAGGATAACTTCGCTATCGAGTGCGGCGTGCATCGCACTTACGTCGGTCAGGTCGAGCGCTGTGAGCGAAACGTGACGCTGGCAACGCTGGAGCTTTTCGCGAACGCGATGAAGACCGATGTGCCGACAATTCTCACCAAGAACGGAGTGGCATGAGTGCAGTTCACTATGCGGAAGAGATCCGTGCGAGCGGATTAAGCATCTTTGATCTGCTGCCGAAGGAGTCGCCGCTTTACATTCCGACCAAGGAGCTTGAGAAACTGCTTGACGGTGGCCTTCGCGGTTTCTCCACCGCAGGCATGCCGCTGCGGACAAGATCGAAAGTCGTGAAAAGCGAGGTTTGTCGGGTGCTGGGCTACCCAGTTCCGAAGTCGTTTCGCAAATGTAAGCCGCACGCCCGATTTCCGGGGCAGAACTTCGACACTTACGTCCAGGCATCGGACAATCTGCAAATCTGGAACGAAGAGCTGAAGCCGCGCCGTCGTTATGTACTCATCTCGGTGAGTGAAAACGGTCTCGTGGACAAGGTGAAGGTGGTGACTGGCGCGATGCTGGCAAAGCTCGACACCACCGGAACGCGCACTCAGAAGTATCAAGCGCGGTTCAATGCTGGCACGGAGGCTTTGGAACTCGTGTCGAGCACTGACACGAGCCAGTTGCAGACTTTGATAGGTTTAGGCGCAGGCATTTCGAGTTCCCTGCCCACCGATGATCCAGAAAAAGGCTCGGTTCTGCCGATTCGGACAATCTTTGAAAAATTGAGTGATCTGGTTGGTGTGGCGTTCTCGAATGCAGGGTCCGATCAGGAGCGAAATCGCGGTGCAGAGCTTCACCTACTCGTCTGCATAGCGCTAGGGTATGCAAGCTATGCTGACGATGGACAGTTTCCCGATGTTCGGCATCAACTCTTGGAAGTGAAACTGCAAACATCGCCAACGATTGATCTGGGTCTGGTCGAGCCGTCGAGCACCGAGGCGTTGGACCTGAACGACATGCCTGAATACACGGTGCGTCATTGCGATGTCCGCTATGCGATCTTTGGCGCGGTGGTGAAAGACGGCCAGGTGATGCTCACAAGCCTCGTTTTGACCTCGGGCGAAGACTTCTTTAGCCGGTTCCCTCGATTCGAGGGCAAGGTCTTGAACAAGAAAATCCAAATCCCGCTACCGCGCGGCTTCTTCGGCAAGGCCGAAGGCTGATTCGACCAAGGAGTCAATCTTCGAAGCCAATGCGTCAGCTTCCTCACAAGGCGTCAGTTCATAGATCCGTTTCGCGAGCGTGATGATCTCGCGCGAGACCGGCAGCTTGGGTGATGGAAGCGGAAACTTCTCCACATACTGTGTCATGAAGCGGCGGCGTCCCGCGTAGAGCTTGTTGTTGAAGGCGTGATCGTAAAAGCTTTCGATGAAGCGCGAGTTCGCCACGGCGAGCGCCAGCCAGAGAAGATCACTGTCTGTGCGATCATCGGGGGCCAACCAGTAGCAATCGCCATTGATGATCTCGCCATCAAGGCTCATCCAAAAAGTCGGGCGCTCGGAGATGTCGGGAAACACTAGCTTCGGCACAGGCCAGAGCGCCGGGAGCTGCGGGACCCAGATTTCATACCAGTTTCGGCCGGATTCGATGACATATGTCCTCGCCTCCAGAGTGGTGCGATGGCTCTCCAGATAGCGTCGGGTACAAGGATATTTGTCGAGATCAATCGCCGCCTTTTTCCCAGTGCGATCCTCGTGCGTGTAGAGAATCTGCCGATCCGCGGGCAACGATTTGAAGCGCCTTGCTACATGATGAGTGATGAGCGAACGCAGCACCTCGGGCTTCATGTCGTTGGGAAGCGTGTCCCAGTCTTTTCGCACGAAAACTTTGTCCGCTGTGGTCTTTACGCCGACGCGGATTTTACCAATTTCACCAAAGGTGCAGAACGTGTGCGCTAACACGGTGTCGAGCCACGCATTACCACGCTCCGTAGCGATGCGCCAGGTGCCGTTGAGAGCAGTGCCATGATGCAGCAGGCCGTGTTGAACGAGGAATGTGGTCCCGGTGACATTCACCGGGCCACTACCGTTTGAGAGCGCCTCATACACCGTGGCCGCTTGATGCACTGGGGGCTCGCTCGTCGAGTAAATGGAAGTGAAGAGCGGATTTGATGCTGATGCGCCGCGACGCTTCCTGACCAATAGCACGGCGGGCAAAACAGCGGCCTCAAAGAGCTTCGTATCCCCAAAGTCCCAAACATGCAGTACCTCGAATCGGGAGAGAATCCGTTCCCGCACCTGCGAGCCTGCTCTCGTCGTCATAAAGCGGTTCGAGACGATGATTCCAGCCACGCCGCCTTCTTTGAGCACGTCCGCGATGCCTTCGATAAACGCGAAGCTCAGATCCACGCGTCCGCTGAGGTCAAACTGCTGTGCTAGACGCTGTGAACGCTCCGCGCCCATCACCTGCGTGCGCACATACGGTGGATTGGCAATTACCACGTCATACGAGGCAGGCGAGGCAAATAACGAGTCCTCCCGATGCTCCAGAGCGAACTCTAGAAAGTCCTGCCGACGAACCTCTCCTGTCAGTTGGGGTAATTCCGTTTTCAGTCGCTCTCCGGCGTTCTTGACGGCCACTTCGTCCAAATCGAATCCATTCAGCGTGCAATGGCCCTCGAAAGCCTTGCCAAAAGCCAGCAGCAACTCGCCATCGCCCACGGCAGGGTCGAGCACGCGAGGCATTTTAACCTCACAGGCCGCCGCCACATGCCGCGCCACAAACGCCGCCAGCCCAGCAGGCGTGTAATGCGCCCCCTCCTGCTTTTGGATCTTTTTGTTGGCTCTCGCGTCTAATTTCACGGTTGTATCCTACCGCTCTGTCCGCGCTGTTCAATTGCGTGATTGGCTCATGCAGGAGGGAAGCACGACAACACGTCCTCGGCAAAGCCTGAGTCGGCTCATAAATCGGAACCACTACCCCCCAATCGCCCGCTTGAGCAGATTGCTCGTCATCCGCTGCACGCGGTCATCGGGGCCGTGCGGGCGGCTCCAGTGGGACCAGGGCAGGACGTGACCTGGAGGCGTGGAGAGGCCCTGGCACCAGAAGATGGTGGCGGCGTTGAAGACGAAGTTGTTCTTCGGTCCCGGATAGATCGTGGCGGTCCATTGCTGGGGCGTGGTGCCGCCCACCCAGGCGGTGCCTGCGCCGACGACCTCCAGCCCGGGGATGTCGGCGGGATCGCCGTGGTATTCCCAGCCGATCAGTCCGGGGATGGCGTCGCCTTTCTTCATGCCGGTGCCCTCGAAGAGCCAGTGCTCCGGCTTGACGCAAATCCAGTCGCCGCCGCCATTGACCGGGCGAACGTTGCGCGCGCCCATGAGCAAGCCTTCATCGGGACCCAGCTCGGGGAAGGGGCCGTGCTTCTCCGCCCGTTCCTTCGCGTGCGGCAGATCGGCGCCATAGGGTCCGGCGCGGTAAATGATGCGGTTTTCGCGGCCGTCGCTGCTGGCGCGGAAGGGGGTCACCCAGCAGACCGAGTTGCCGGAGAGGAAGAGCAAGTTCACGCCCGCATCGCGCATTTTCTCGACGCTGCGGAACTGCCGGATGTCCCAGTACTCATCGTGTCCCACACTCAGGAAGGCCTTGCAGCGCAGGCCTCGGTCCGGGGTGAGCATGTCGCTGTTCGAGCAGTAGCTCACATCGTAGCCGTGCTGCTCCAGCCAGTAGGCCATCGGGAACTCGAAGGGCAAAAACTCGCCCGAGCCCACGGTGAGCGGGTCATTGACGATGCCGGTGTATTGAGATTCCCGCCCATACGGCCGATCAAAACTGACCTCCGCCCACGGCCCCTGGCCGCCCTGCGGATGCGTGTACAAGGAGAAGTCATTCGGCCAGCGGTTGTAAGCCTGCCAGGTGTTGTCGCTGCACTGGAAAAGAATGTCCACCGGGCGCTCATCACGCACGATGAAGGTGACGTAGCTCTGCCAGTAGGCTTCGTCTGCTGCTTCGGGAATCGTGGTCATGCGCCCGATATACACGCCGCTCGGCCAATCCGCCGGGATGGGCAGATTCACCGTGCGCTGCCATTGGCACTCGTGGAGGTTCTTTGCACCCGCTGCGGGCGTCGGTTGCGTGCGCGCTTCGAGCGGCCCCAGCTCCTGCATCTTGCGCGCCCCTCGGCCGCCGTAGTAGCCGAGGCGGAAGATCTCCAGGCGGAACTTCCGCGCCGGTTTCGCCGACACCAGGATGTCGATGCTCTCTCCCGCCGGCACGCTCTGCCGCGAGCAGTAGCCTTCGATCCAGGTGGAGCGGAAGTTCTTCCCATCCACCCGCACGCGGGTGAGTTGCCAGTCGCGGGTACCCTCCTTCGCGTTCTCCACCCTGATCAAGTCGGGGCTCGCCGCCGGAGCCGCCGCCGCTGCGCTGGCGCCCAGTTGTGCCGCGATGGCGGCAGCTCCGGTGCTGGCGATGAAGTGGCGGCGATTGAGGTGCGGAAGGGCGCTCATGGGATGTGGATGGTCTAAAGCCATACGCCCGGATCATTTGCTTCTTCTCCCAGCTCGTGACCGACGCCGGCTTCGTGATGGAAAAGCCATACGCACGCTCGGCCGCCGTCTGCAGGCTCCCGTGGGTGCTACTTCTCCATCACGAGCCGCCCCTCTTTCAGGACCGCCGGGGCGGCCGATGCGGTCCATTTGCCGTTCTCCTTCTTGATGTTTCTGGCCACCATCAGCCGGGGTTCACCGCCGGGGCCTTTCGGCAGGGCAAAAGCGCCGACGGAGATGTCAACGTCGTGGTGGGTGAGCAGTTTGACGTCAGGGCCGCACTGGTAGGTCCGGTCCTTGCTGTAGGTGCCGAGCCAGAAGAAGCCGTGGGCAAAGGTGATGGTCTGGATGCCATACGCCGTTTGACCGGGAATCTTGATCTTGTCCACGGCGACGAAGTCGGGCGTGAACTTGTGGATCCAGTTGAACGGCTGTTCGCTGTCCTTTGGCTTGCCCTCTCCGAGATAGAAGAAGCCGTTCGCGTAGGTGATGCCGTCGGTGCCACCCTCGAAGGAAAAATTGATCGGGAACTCCCCCACGGGTCGGAGGTCATCGCACGAATAGACGTTGACAAAGACGCCGCGCCTTTCCTTCGTCCGGTTCTGCGTGGCCACATAAACCTTGCCGTCATAAACGCAGCAATCGCCGTGATGCGGATCGACCGCCCGTTCGGCAACGACGCGCCCGGCAAAATCCGTCTTCACGAGATTCGTGAACATCGACCAGTAGATGAATGCGCCATCGGAGTCGAACCCCTGGAGATGCCCGCTGGCTTCGCCCTGGCAGATGATGGGTGAGGTCGCAAAGGCGGGCGAAGCGCCGATCACGAGCGCGAGAAAAGCATAAAGAAGGGGCTTCATCAGGCTGGTTTCCAAAGACATTCGGTTCATCCGCAGATCAACAGACCCTGCGCGGCATACGTCAGATGGGGCTTACGGGGCGGCATGTACGCTTTGGAGCAGTTCCAGGGCTTTCGCGGTGATTTTGACCGAAGCCTCACGCTCCACGCGACTGGTGCCGAGCCAGGTCTCATAGCCGCCGAGGTCGTGCTGCCGCGGCGTGGGAAGGTAACCGTTGCTGCCGTTGGCGAGTTCGATGGTGAAGGTGTCTTTGAAGGGGCTTTTCGCTTTGATCTCAAGGCCCGTTTCGGTGAAGACTTCGAAGGGGATGGACGTGATGCCGAGTTCGCCAATGCGGAAGGCCTGGATGAAGGCTTGGATCGTGTCGGGCTTGGCGCGTTGCGCTTCCATCACCCGTTGGGCGTAGGGGTGCTCCAGTCGATGCACGGGCGTGGCATCCTTGGGCTTGGCGAGCACGCCTTCCGCCCATTGGATCTGTTCAGGGGTCGGGCGGCGCACGGCGAGTTCCAGGTCGCTGGCGGCGGCACTCAGCGGCACCCAGTCCTGATGCCGGAGGGCCTTGTGAACGCGCAGCACCTCCTGAGCGAGGTCGTTGGCGACGGCCTGAATCTTCTCATACGGCTTGTAGGTCCTGGCTTTCGTTTTGCCGCTGTAGTCGTTGCTGTTCACGTCACCGCAGGGGCCGTTGGCGAGGATGCCGACGCAGGGTGCGCCGAGGGATTGTTCGATGCGGCGGCAAAACTCGCCGAAATAATCCGCCGACAAGTCCTCGCGTGGGACGCCGCCGACGTAGTGCAGCCAGTAGTTCGCCAGAAGCGCGATCTGGCGGCCGTCGGTGGCCTGCAGCGAGAGGCAGTAGACCTCGGGATTCGTGGGGCCGGCGGGACCTTCAAAGCGCGGAATGAGCAGGCTGCTCGGATTCATCACGGCGCGATCTTGTCCGCCAAACGGATTCGGATTGGTCACGCCTTCCTTCAATATCCAGCGGCGGTTGCCCACCCACTGCGGCAGTTGGCCCGTGCCCCAGGCGATGCGTGCGGGTTCGAGGTTGTTCAGCGCACGCTTCACGCCATCCACCACGCGGGAGATGACGAGGCTGCGATAGTCAATCCCGGCCTCTTTGTCCGTGACCGCCGACACGCTGGAGTGCGTGTGCGTGGAGGAGAACATCATGTGCGAGGCCGGGATGCCTGTGTCGGCCTCCAGCTTCTTCTTGGTTTCATCCCAGATCTCGCGGCTGAAATGAAGATTGTCCGCCACCGCAAAGACAAGCTTGGTCTTGCCATCATCGAGAGCCAGGCAGCGCACATGCAGCTCGTCGTGAACGTGCTTTGAGACGGGCTGCGGCGCGAAGTTGCCCACGATGGTCATGCCGAGCGGCGGCGTGATGTTGCTGGTGGCCGCGCCGGCTTTGAAGACTTTCTCCTGGGCCATGGACCCAAGGGGGGACACGAGCGCGGCGAGGGTGATGGCGATGAAGTGGCGGCGATGGAGGTGCGGAAGGATGCTCATGGGATGAGAACGGTGGCGGTTTGAGAAAGCGAAAAGCTGGGACAGCTACTTTTTCTCCCACAGCCTGTTCAGGCTTGCGACCGTTTGCTCCACGAGTGACTGGCCGCCTTCGGGGCCGACGCGGCTGCTTTGGATGATGGCGCTGTAGCTGCCTCCGGCCACGGCTCGGGGGGTGGGAAGATAGCCGCCGGAGCCGGTGAGCTGGATGAGAAAGGTCTGCACGGCCGGGCTGCGGGCTTTCATCTGCACGCCGTAGTCGGTGAAGAGTTCGAACTCATTCGTGGCAATGGCCACATCCCCGAGACGCAGGGTGTGGAGCTCCATCTGGAAGACGCCGGAAGTCCCGGCCTTCTCGGCTTCGTAGCGATCCACAACGCCTTGGTTCCAAAGATACTTCCACTGCTCCTTGGCATCGTCCTTGTACTGCTCGACGGCCTTCCGGGCGTCGGCCAGCTCCTTCTCCGTCACCTTCCGCCAGGGCAGATCAATCTTCTTGGTGTGGTGCAGCAACACGGCGCCGCTCACAGGCTCCAGTTTGGCGCCTTCATAGGCTTCCTCCCAGCCGCGAACGACGCGCCGGGCGACTTCTTCGAGCCGCGTGAGGCCGCGGAGGCGGCGCATGCGCTCGTCGGCGGCTTTGCCGTACATCGGGCGCGGCACCTGATCGCCGCCCGCGCCGGTCCAGGCGAGAATGTGCAAATCTTTGCCGTGCCGCTCGCGCAACTGGCGGCGCACCGGGTCCCAGAAGTCGGCGTGGATCACTTTGAGGCCCTCGACTTCCTGGGAGGGGCAGGGGACGTTCACCGCCGTGGCGATGAGCGTGCCGTTTGCATCCCAAAAGAACAGCGCGTCGAGATTGTGATCCTCATAGCCCTCGATGCCGCGAAACTCCGGCACGTTGGTGGGGCCATACATCTTGGCGGTGCCGTCGGCGTAGGTCGCACGGCGGTTCTGCGCGATCACCGCCTGTCCCTGGCCCCAGCCTGCTTTGGCGGGCTTCCGGCTGCTCCAGCTCTGCACCGCAGCCTCCACGATGCGGTCCGTCAGGAAGTCGGTGTATTCCATCGGCAGCATCACTTTTTTGCCGAGCAGGCTGTAGCGATCCCCCTTCATCGTCACCGGCGCCGTGTGAGTGTGCGTGGCGTTGAGCACGAGCTTGTTCAGATCAAACCCAGGCAGCTTGTCCTTCGCCTTCGTTCGAACCATTTCGATGAGCCCCTGACGGATGCCCACGATGTCGCAGGAGATCAGGATGGCCTGGTCCAGTGCGGTGTCTCCCTCGCGTGATTCGAGTGCGAGTGCGGTGGCATAGATCTGCGTCTCGGCTTTCTCCGAGATGCGCACATGCATCTGCCCGTCCAGCGCCACCGGGCGGTCGGGCGTGATGTCGATGGTCGCCGCGCCCACATGCAGGTCTGAGGCGGAGGCGATGGCGGCAGAACTGACGATGAGCAGGGACAGCAAGAAGCGGCGCATGCGGGTAATACATGGCCGCCGTGCCGTGCTTATCAAAGTAGTGCCGCTCTTTGGACTGCGCAGACTGAGGCCGGAGGTCTCAATCACCGTGCAAGAGCCTCGAAAGCCCTGACGGCAGGCCGCGTAGAATACCGGTCCATTCAACGCCAAACCATCGTTCATGACGACTCCAGCCATTTCTCCGACCTCACGCACCCGGCGCTCATTCATCGCAAGATCAGGCACGGCGCTGTTGAGCGGCTTGTGGGGGCAGTCACTTCTTGGAGCGGAGGGGCAGAAGGCCCTGCCCGAGGGATGGCATCTGCGGATGGGCCATGCGCAAACGCCGGCGGAAGCCGTCGCGGAACTGGAAGCCTTCAAAAAGGCCACCCCCGATCTGGCGAGCTGGGAGAAGCGCAAGGCGGCCATCCGCCAAGGCATCCTCGAAGGCGCGCGGCTGGCGAACCCTCCGGAGAAGCCGCCGCTTGATCCCGTGTATTCCAACAAGCGCACCTATGAAGGCTACACGGCGGAGAGCGTGCACATCCGCAGTTGGCCCGGCTTTTATGTCACCGGCACGCTGTACCGGCCCCTCGACATGAAGCCGCCTTATGCGGGCATTGTTTCCGCCCATGGCCATGGCGGGCGCTTTCTGCCTTCGCGCCAGACCCGCTGTGCGGTGCTGGCGCGCATGGGGGCCGTGGTGTTTCACTATGACATGGTGGGTTATGGCGACACGAAAAAGGCGGGCTGGGAGCATGGCAAAGTGCCGGAGATCCAGCGCCTGATCCTGTGGAACTGCCTTCGCGCCCTGGATTTCGTTTCGACCCTCGAAGGCGTCGATCCCATGCGCATCGGCATGACCGGCAACTCCGGCGGTGCCACGCAGACCTTCCTCACCTCCGCCCTGGATGAACGCATCGCGGTGGCGGTGCCGAGCTGCCAGGTGTCCGCGCATTTCTTTGGCGGCTGCCCGTGTGAAAGCGGCATGCCGGTGCATTGGGGGCCGAATCACAAGACCAACAACGCCGAGATCGCGGCGATGACCGCACCCCGGCCGCAGCTCATCATTTCCAATGGCGCCGACTACACCCAGAACACGCCGGAGGTGGAGTTCCGCTACATCCAGCACATCTACAGTCTTTACGGGGCGGCGGACAAGGCGGTGAACGCGCATTTCCCGCTGGAGGGGCACGACTATGGGCCTAGCAAGCGCCTGGCCGCCTACCCGTTCTTCATCCGTCACCTCGAACTCAACAGCCTGCGGGTGTGGGCGAAGGAGGAGCAGATCAACGAGACCTTCGCCAGGGTCGAAACCGAAGAAGAGATGCTGGTCTTCAATGCCAAGAACCCCTGGCCGAAAGACGCCGTCGCACCCAACACGCCGCTGCCCTTTTGAAGCGTCTCCCGTCCTGGTTCAGGGCGAATCGAGAGGCTCAGCAGCAAACTGGGGTGCGCGGGCGGTCGCCGATGTGCCGGAGGCGGCCGCCGGTGCCGGCTTTGACCAGGCCTGATCCGGCTCGCCTTAGGCGCGCGGCCTCCGGCACATCCTCCCGTGATCCTTGGTCCGGGATTGGGGAGGCTTGTTGCATGCCACCCCCGGCGGAGGGGCGCACGCTGTCAAACACCGCGGCGTTGGGCAGCGTGCCGAAACGCCCCAAGCGCAACCACCCGAGGGCACCGGAACTGCAGTTTGTGCGCTGTCCCACTCCAGGGGGTTCACGAGGCGCTGCCAAGCCGGCGATACAAGGTGGGCGACAGGCCGGTGACGGAGCGGAAGGCCCGGGTGAAGGCACTGTGGTCTGTGAAACCGCATTCGAGGGCGATTTCCGCGATGGGGGCCCGCGTCTCCCGCAGCAGGTGCGAGCCTGCGGTGATGCGTGTTTTGGTGATGAGCTGCATCGGGCTGAGTCCGTGGATGCGCTTGATCACGCGGGCAAAGCGCGCCGGGCTCATGCCGGCCTTTTGGGCCAGCAGCGACGGACTGACCGCCCCGGCAAAGGCGTGTTCGAGGTGCTGCAGCGCGAGCGCC
>CAYYJK010000009.1:23949-31475 GCA_964472185.1 uncultured Prosthecobacter sp. | reverse complement strand
CCGCCCACGCCGCTCTTCGCCGGCAGGCCGACCCGGTAGATCCATTCGCCGGACCAGTCGTACATGCCGCAGGTGGCCATGACGCCGAGGACGTTGTCGACGTGCTCCGCGCGGATGGCGCGCCGGCGGGTCAGCGGCTGCACGCCCTGGTTGGCCAGGGTCGCGCCCATGAGGGCGAGGTCGCGGCAGGTGACGCGCAGGGCGCACTGCTGAAAGTAAGTCTCCAGGATGTCGTGCGGGTCCTCGTCGAGGATGCCGAAGTTGCGCAGCAGCCAGCCGATGGCGCGGTTGCGGTGGCCGGTCTCGCTCTCGCTGCGGTAAACCGCGGTGTCGACCTCGAGCTCGCGGCCGGCGCAGCCGCTCAGGTAGGCGCGCAGGCGGTCGAGGCGGGACAGGCCCGGCGCGGCCAGCACCTGGCCGCAGGTGGCGATGGCGCCGGCGTTGATCATCGGGTTGAACGGCGTCCCGGTGCCCTCGCGCAGGCTGATGGCGTTGAAGGCCTCGCCCGAGGGCTCGACGCCGATGCGCGCCAGCACGTGGTCCTCGCCGCGGTCCTCCAGGGCCAGGCCGTAGGCCAGGGCCTTGGAGATCGACTGGATGGTGAACTCCTGGCGGGTGTCGCCGACCTCGTAAACCTGGCCGTCGCGGGTGGCGATGCAGATGCCGAAGGCGCGCGGGTCGGCCTTGGCCAGCTCGGGGATGTAGTCGGCGACCCGGCCCTCAAGCACGGGCGCGTGACGGGCATGCAGCGTTTCGAGATACTCCTGGATGGGGGAGAGCATCCCTCCTCCGCCAGCAGGGGCAGTGCCGAAACCCGGGGAAGTTGCATCCCCCCCCCTGCCCGGCGGCGCGCCCGGCCACGAAAAAGGGCGGCCCCGCCTGGGGCCGCCCTGCAGGACCGGCGCGGCTCAGACCGCCCACTCGCCGCGGTAGTCGCGGGTCAGCCACTTCGGATCGCCGCCCTGCGCGAAGGTGCGCTCGACCGGGTTCCACTTGAAGTTGACGTTGTTGTAGTAGGCCATGTTCATCAGGTGGCAGGAGATCACCGTCGTGGCGCCCACCGCGACGTCGCAGATCGGCGGCTTGCGGGTTTGGATGCTGTTGAGCCAGTCGTCGTGGTGGTTCTTGCTGTTGTACAGCTTGACCTTGGCGTCCTTGAGGAACTCGCGCTCGGTCAGGATGACCTCGCGGTCGAGCGAGGTGCCCTTGTCCTGCTCCTTGTCGAAGAACTTGTGCACCGTCTTGCCGCCGAGGATGAGCTCGAACTTGCCGCGGTTGACGTGGATCTCGCCCTCGCTGCCGTAGATCGACACGCCCTTGCCGTCGCCGTGGGTGAGCACGACGCCGTTGGCGTAGACGAGCTGGGCGCCGCGCTTGGCGCCTTCGCCGGCGGCGCGGACTTCGACCGGGCCGCTGTCATCGACGCCGAGCGCCCACTGGGCGATGTCGATGTGGTGCGCGCCCCAGTCGGTGATCATGCCGCCGCCGAACTCGCGGGTCATGCGCCAGGCCGGGAAGTGGTTGTGGACGCCACGCGGGCTGAGCACGCTGCTGTAGGGCTTGAGCGGGCCCGGGCCGCACCAGCGGTCCCAGTCGAGGCCCGGCTCGGCCGCCTCCTCGGGCAGATTGTACACCGGCGCGGGGTCGCCGAAGGAGGTGGTGATGGTCTTCACCTGGCCGATGACGCCGTTGCGGACGAGTTCGGCGGCGACGCGGAACTCCTTGCTGGAGCGCTGCTGGGAGCCGGTCTGGAAGATGCGGCCGCTGGCGCGCACCGCCTGGGTCAGGGCCAGGGCCTCGTGGACGTTGTGGGTCAGCGGCTTCTCGCCGTACACGTCCTTGCCGGCCTTGACGGCGGCGATGCCGATGTAGGCGTGCCAGTGGTCCGGGGTGGCGACGACAACGGCGTCGATGTCCTTGCGGGCGAGCAGCTCGCGGAAATCGTTGTAGGCGGCGCAGCCCTTGTAGCCGCCGCCGGCCTTCTTGCCGTAGGCCTCCTCGACCCGCTTCTTGGCGTGCTCGCGGCGGTTGGTGTCGACGTCGCAGACCGCGACGACCTGGACGTTCTCGCGGCCGAGGAAGTTGCCGAGGTGACCGCTGTTCATCTTGCCCATGCCGATGAAGCCGATGTTCAGGCGGGCGTTGGGGGCGGTCTCCGCCGACCAGACGCGGGAGGGCAGAATGAAGGGCGCGGCGACCGCGCCGGCGGCGGTCTGCAGGAAGGAACGGCGGGAGGGATGCGGTTGGCTCATAGGTGGGCGGAACGCTCTATACGCAGACGCGTCACCTTTCGTGCAGTTTCCGTCATAAAAACACCGTTTGCGCGCCCCGGTTGACGCCCGCGCCCGGCTCCGGCAGTGGTAGCCCCGCATGCACCGCCTGCTCCGCCTCCTCCCCGCCCTGCTCCTGACCCACGGGCTGTGGGCGCACCAGGTCCCGAACATGACCATTGAGGCCGAGTTCGCCGCCTCCGGCGACTACACCCTGCGCATCAACCTCGACCCGCGCATCTTCCTGTCCCGGCAGCCGACGGCGCTGCCGCCGGTGACCGCCGACTGGTACCTCAACCAGAGCGCGACTGAAAAGGCCCAGACCCACGCCCAGGCGGCCGACTACCTGCAAAGCAACCTCGAGCTGCACTTCGGCACCCAGCGGACCGAGGTGCCGGGCTGCGATTTCGTGGCGCTCGACGGCGCGACCAGCGAGGCCTTGAAACCCGACACGGCGGAGACCCACCTGCTGGCCACGGCGCGCGGCCGGGTGCCGGCCGGGGCCGACAGTTTCCTGCTCGATTTCGGTCCCGAGGCCAACGTCAGCCTCATCCTGCTCAACAGCCTCGACGGCCAGCCGGAGCGGCGGCCGCAGGTGCTGTTCCCCGGCGAAAGCAGCCGCGCCTTCCCCATCCCCGCCGCCCGGGCCGAACCGGCCGCGGTGGCGGTGCAGCAGCTGGCCGTGCGCCGGGTGATTCCGATCGGCGGCTGGCTGGTGCCGGCCGGCCCCCTGCTCGCCGGCGCGACCGCGCTCATCCTGCTGCTGGCGGCCGGCCTGCTGCTGCGTCGGCGCAAACGCCGCTGAGCCAGGCCGCCAGCCGCTGCGGATACCAGGGCCGCAACCGGGCATTGAGGAAGGCGACATGGCCGCCGTGGGCGGGCAGCTCGAGATGGTAGCGGGCGCTGGCCTGCGCCAGTTCGGCGGGGAACGATGGCGGCGCCAGCAGCGGATCGTTGCGGGCGCTGAGCTGCAGCACCGGCACAGTGATCGCCGGCAGGTGCGGCCGGGCGCTGGCGCGCGCCCAGTAGTCCTCGGCATCGCGGAAACCGTGCAGCGGGGCGGTGACGCGCTCGTCAAACTCGCGGATGGTGGTCAGGCGGCGCAGGCCGGCAGCGTCGATCCGGCCGGGAAACCGCCGCGCCTTGGCCTCGGTCTTCGCCACCAGGGTGGCCAGGAAGCGGCGCAGGTAGAGCCGGTTGTCGGGCCGCTCGTCGAGGGCGCGGGCGCTGGAGGCGAGGTCGACCGGGCTGGACACCGCCACGGCGGCGATGACCGGCGGCGGCGCCGGCGCCTCGCCCAGGCACTTGAGGGTGATGTTGCCGCCCAGGCTGAAGCCGACCAGGGCGATGACCGGATAGGCCGCGGCGGCATGTTCGACGACCCGGCGCAGGTCGCCGGACTCGCCGCTGTGGTAGGAGCGCGCCAGCCGGTTCGGTTCCCCCGAGCAGCCGCGGTAGCTCCAGGCCAGCACGTCCCAGCCGGCCGCCAGCAGGACGCGGGCGGTGTCGCCCATGTAGACCGCCCGGGCGCTGCCCTCGAGGCCGTGGGAGAGGATGACCAGCCGGCCGTGGCCGGCCCGGTGCCAGTCCAGGTCGACGAAGTCGCCGTCCGGCAGCTCCAGGCGTTCCGGCTGCGGCCGCAGGCGCTGCCAGCGCGGGCGCAGTACCGGCAGCACGGTCTGCAGGTGACCGCTCTGCAGCCAGGACGGCGCCCGGTAGCTGGAGTCGATCACAGGCATGGCCGGGTCAGTGCAGCCACCAGCAGAAGCTGCCGCTGGGCACGGGCAGCACCGCGTCGGCGCCGCGCAGGAGCATCTCGCCGTGCTCGAGGCGGCCGCCGCGGCGGCCGAACTCCTGCAGCATGAGGTGGTGCAGGGAAATCGGCGTCAGTTCCGGCGTGTGGCAGGACAGCAGCACGCCCAGCGGCTGGTCGGAGAGCAGGCGGCCGAGGTGCGCCAGCAGGGGCGGCAGGTCGTTCTCGATCTTGAAGATCTCGCCCTTGGTGCCGCGGCCGTAGCTGGGCGGATCGAGGATGAGCAGGTCGTACTGGCGCTCGCGCCGCTGCTCGCGCTCGAGGAACTTGGTGACGTCGTCGACAATCCAGCGCACGGGCCGGTCCTCGAGGCCGTTGAGGGCGGCATTCTTGCGCGCCCAGTCCACCATGCCCTTGGAGGCGTCGACGTGGCAGACTTCGGCGCCGGCATGGGCGGCGGCGAGGGTGCTGCCGCCGGAGTAGGCGAACAGGTTGAGCACGCGCGGCGCGCGGCCGTGACGCTCGCGGTAGGCGGCGCAGACCTCGCGGATGCGCCGCCACTGGTCGCGCTGCTCGGGGAAGATGCCAAGGTGCCCGAAGTCGGTCGAGCTGAGCTGGAAGCGGGTGCCGTCGACGCTGATCTCCCAGGTGGCGGGCAGGCGCTCGCGGCCGCGCCACTGGTTGCCGCCGTCGCGGAAAAAGGTCGCCGTGGCGCGCTGCCAGGCCGCAGCCGGCAGGGTCTGGCGCCAGACCGCCTGCGCGCAGGGCCGCGAGAGCACGACGTCGCCAAAACGTTCCAACTTCTGGAAGCCGCCGCTGTCGAGGAGTTCGTAGCCGGTGTTCATGGCGGCGGATTCAGTCGCCCAGGCCGACGGCGCTGCGCACGCGGGCCAGGGTTTTGCGGGCGACGGCGCGGGCCTTTTCGGCCCCTTCGGCGAGCACCCGGTCGACGTAGGCGGGATCCGCCACCAGCTCGGCGCGGCGCGCGCGGAACGGCGCGAAGTGGTCGAGCAGGGCCTGCAGCAGGCGCTTCTTGAACTCGCCATAGCCGATGCCGCCACGCTGGAAATCGGCGATCATGGCCTCGTGATCCGCGGCAGAGGCCACCAGCTTGTACAGGTCGAGGATGCTGCTGCCCTCGGTCGGCTTGGGCGCCTCGACCGGGGTGGAGTCGGTCTTGATGCCCATGACCTTCTTCTTCAGGGCGCCGGGCTCCTCGAAGAGCTGGATGGTGTTGTCGTAGCTCTTGCTCATCTTGCGGCCGTCCAGGCCGGGCACGACGGCGGTCGCCTCGCGGATGCGCGGCTGCGGCAGCTTGAGCAGGCCGTCGCCGAAGGTCTCGTTGATCTTGATGGCGATGTCGCGGGTGACCTCGACGTGCTGCTTCTGGTCGCGGCCGACCGGGACGATGTCGCTGTCGTAGATGAGGATGTCGGCGGCCATCAGCACCGGGTAGGCGAAAAGGCCGTGTGAGGGCCGGATGCCGTTGGCGATCTTGTCCTTGTAGCTGTGGCAGCGCTCGAGCAGGCCCATCGGGGTGACCGTGCTGAGGATCCAGGCCAGCTCGCAGTGCTCGGGCACGTCGCTCTGGCGGAAGAACACGCACTTGTCCGGGTCGAGCCCGCAGGCGAGGAAATCGATCGCCAAATCGCGCACGAAGCCGCGCAGCTTCGGACCGTCCTGGATGCTGGTGAGCGAGTGGTAGTCGGCGATGAAGTAGTAGGCCTCGCCCTCATGCTGCAGGTTCAGCGCGGCCTCCATCATGCCGAAGTAGTTGCCGATGTGGAGCCGCCCGCTGGGTTGAAGGCCGGAAAGGATGCGCATAGAGCCCTAGACATGGCGGGCGATGAGCCCGGGTTCAAGGGCGAAGCGGCCGCGCATGGCGGTTCTTGACGGTCCGGCCGGGACCGGTTATGGGTGCGCGCCTGTCATGACCGAGAATTACCTTCCCGTCCTTCTGCAGATCGCCATCGCCGCCGGATTCGCCGGCGCGACCCTGCTGGTTTCCGTGCTGGCGGGCAAGTCGGCCCGGCGCACGCCGATCAAGGACAGCGCCTACGAGTGCGGCATGCTGCCGCTCACGGAAGGCCAGCCGCGCTTCAGCGTGAAGTTCTACATCGTGGCGATGCTGTTCGTGCTGTTCGACATCGAGGTCGTCTTCCTCTACCCGGGCGCAATCGTCTACCGCGACTACCTGGCCGCCTACGGCACCGGCATCGCCTGGGCCGCCCTCGGCTTCATCAGCATCCTTGGCGTGGCCTTCCTGTACGCCTGGCGCAAGGGCGTGCTGAACTGGAAGACCTGAGCCGAACTCACGCCGGCCGGCGCTGGCCCAGCAGCCGGACCGCCAGCAGCAGCACCAGCGCCCCGGCGCCGGCCCAGACCCAGCGCGCCGGCCCTGCCCGGTCCGCGTGAACAGCGACCGGCTCGAGGCGCACCGTTTCCGGCTCCGGCAGGGTGTCGGCCGGCCCCCAGGCCGCCGCCAGCAGCAGGTCCATGCCGGGGTTGAGCGCCTTCACCTCGCAGGAGCAGGCCCCGCACAGGTACTGGGCGTGTTCGACGACGTTGTCGCGATGGATGCCGGCGCCGATCAGCGGTTCGAGCACCCGTCCGCGGCCGAACACCGGGAAGGCCATCGGCTCGCCGGCATAGTCGGCCAGGTCGTCCTCGACGCGCAGGAGCTGGGCGATCAGGACCGCTTCCGCGGCATCCTGCCGGCTCAGCCGCAGCGTTGAAAAGGCCAGCCGCAGCGGCACTTCGGACTGCAGCACGTCCTCCGGCTTGCCCGCCGACTGGCCCTGGCGCGCCTGCTCCGGCGTCAGCACGCCCTCCGGCAGTTGCAGACTGGCTTGGGCGGCCTCCAGAGCCTGCGCCAGCCGCCCGGCCGCCGCCTCGTCCTTGGCGGCGTCGCCGCTTTCGAGCAGCAGCCAAACGGCGGATTCGCCGGCCAGCAGGCGCTCGCGCAGGGTCCGGCGCACCGGCGAATCCGCCAGCAGGCGGGCGTTGGCCGGGGTCAGCGGCGCCTGCCAGACCGGCGGGCGCGCGGTTTCGCCCGCCGCCGCCGGGGCCTGCAGGGCCAGCGTGCCGGGAGCGAGCCCGGCGGCTTCCTGCAGCTCCAGATTGAGCGGCGCGTGCGGATCCGCGACGGCCTGGCGCAGCAGCGTGCGGGCGGCGTCGGCCTCCGCCCCGCCGCCCGGCCCCACCTCGAGCCGGCAGGCCTCCGCCGGCCAGCGCTCCAGAGCGTAGCGGAACACCGGCACCTGGCAGGCCCAGATCAGGGCCGGCAGGAGGGTCAGCAGCAGAAGCGGGCGGAGCAGGGATGGACGCAAGGCGGCAGCGGGGGTGGACCAAGGCAAACGGCCCTCGGCACCGATCTCCTTCAGACCGCGCGGAAGCTTTCCCCGGGCGCCTTCGTAGTGGTGAAACCGCCATGACCCGTCCCCTTGCCCTGCTCCTGCTCGCCGGCTGCACCCTCCACGCCGCCGACTGGCCGATGTGGCGCC
>CAYYJK010000009.1:8717-23849 GCA_964472185.1 uncultured Prosthecobacter sp. | reverse complement strand
CCGGTCTGGTCGCGGCGCGCCGTGCCCTCGACCCGCCGCCTGCTCGGCAACCAGCGCCTCATTTCCGTCTGGCCGGTGCGCGGCGGACCGGTGGCCCGGGACGGCCGGGTCTACTTCGCCGCCGGGGTCTGGCCGCTTGAAGGCGTGTTCGTGTTCTGCCTCGATGCCGCCACCGGTGCGGAGCTCTGGTGCAACGACCGCTGCTCCTTCCTGTACGGCACCCAGCCGCACGCCGCCGAAGCCATCGGCGGTCTGGCGCCGCAGGGCTACCTGCTCATCGACGGCGACGACCTGGTGGTGCCGAGCAGCAACGCCTACCCGGCGCGCCTCGACCTGGCCACCGGCGCGCTCAAGGAGTTCGAGCTGCCCTCGGCCGGCCGCCTGCCCGGCGGCTGGTTCGCCTCGACGCCCGCGGACAAGGAGGCGCAGAAGCTCAAACGCCGCGGCCTGCTGTTCGACCAGGAGGTCAACATCAAGCGCCACGAGGACAAGCCGCGCGCCGAGGGTTTGGCGGGCGTCCAGCGCCGCCTGCACGCCGCGGAGCGCGAGTGGAGTTTTGATTTCGCCTGGCCCGGGCTGGCCGGCCGGGCTCACAGCATCGTGGTGGCCGACGGCAAGTGCTTCGTCGTCAGTGAAGCCGGCGTGCTGCACGCCTACGGCGCCGCCCGCGGCCCGGCCAAGCACTGGCCGCGGGAGGCCGTGCCGGCGGCGGCCGATGACGACCGCGCCCGCCGGCTGATCGCCGCCGCCGGCACGGACCGCGGCTGGGCCCTGCTCACCGAAGCCGGGCCGCCGGGCTTCATCGAAGCGCTGGCCGCGCACAGCCAGTTCCAGCTGCTCGTGCTGAGCCGCGACCCGGCGCTGCGCCCGCGGCTCACCCGCGCCGGCCTGTATGGCGAACGGGTCGCCGTGCTCGACAGCGCCGAGGGCCTGCCGCCCTACTTTGCCGGCGTGGTCTTCGGCCCGGCACCGGTCGGCGACACGCTGCGGCCGATGGGCGGCAGACTCGTCAGCCTCGACGGCCGGCTGCTGCAGACCCGCGGCGCCCTCGCCGGCAGCACCAACTACCTCGCCGACTGGAACGCCAACACCGACCCGCTGGTCCAGGCCCCGCTCGGCGTGCTCTGGTTCGACGACGCCCTCAGCCACTTCAAGCGCTCGCCCCAGCCGAAGGTGGTCGACGGCGTCCTGATCAGCAGCGACAAGGACTGGCTCGACGCCTCCAACCGCAAGGGCAAGGTCGACTACCGCCTGCAGGCGCCGGTGTTCAGCGACATCTACACCGGCCGCGTGCTGGACGCCTACGAGCAGCCCGAACTGCGCGCCAAGTTCGGCACGGTCGACCAGGAAAGCATCCAGCCGGCCCAGTACCGCCCGCCGACGCAGACCAACGACTGGTCGCCCGCCCCGCCGAAGGCCGGCCTGCGCACCAACCCGCTGACCCTGGAGGAGGAACCGCGCGTGTTTCCCAAGAGCTACGGCTGCGACGGCGGCTTCGACTACGGCGGCATCTACACCTTCCGCAGCGGCACGGCGGCGTTCTACGACAAGAAGGTCGAAAGCGGCACGGTGCACATCAGCGGCCCGCGCAGCGGCTGCACCAACAGCATCGTCCCCGCCGGCGGCATCCTCAACGTGCCCTATTACTACGAGGGCTGCACCTGCAGCTACCCGCTGCCGATGGCGCTCGCGCTGTACTCCATGCCGGAAACCTTCGAGCAGTGGGCCACCTGGGGCGCAGTGCCCAAGGACGCCCTGCACGGCAAGATCCGGCGCCTCGGCCTCAACTTCGGCGCGCCGGGCGACCGCAAAACGCGGGACGGCACGCTCTGGCTCGATCATCCGAGCGTCGGCGGCCCCTCGCCCGAGATCGAGATCCAGACCGAGCCGGCGCAGCCCGAGACCTTCTACCGGCACTCGGTCTGGATGCAGGGCGGCGAAGGCTGGCCCTGGGTCGCCGCCAGCGGCGTCAAGGGCCTGCGCCGGCTCACCCTCGCCGGCCTCAAACCGGGGCGCTACACCGTCAAACTCGTCTTTGCCGCGCCGGACCGCGGCGCGCACCGCTTCGCCGTGGACCTGCAGGGCCAAGCCCTGACGGAGGAGATCCGTCTCGACCGGCCGCTGACCGCCGTGACCCGCCGCGCCGACGGCATCGCGATCCCGGACGGCACCCTCAGCCTGGCCCTCCGGCCGGTGGCCGGCGAAACGCTGCTGAGCGGGCTGGAGCTCATCCGTAACAACGAAGACGGATGAGTTGTATGGCAATGGTTTGCTCCATCAAGCGACTGCGTGGAAGACTTGCTTTGTGAATCAGTCGGCAAACTCCAATCGGTGGCTTTTTCGGATCTTCGCAGCCCATGCATCCGAAACGCCGGCGCTGGCCGCAAAGTCCGGCCAGCGCCTCACAGCCTCCATCACTTCCTCAAGAATCAAGGCTGCCCGGCCACGTTTCAGCATGGAGCTTTTTTCACAGGCTTTGAAGTCGGTCTTGGTGAAGCCATCACGTTTGCCGTTCACCGTCATTTGATGGCTTGCGGTCCACTCACCGGATGGATTGTGGCTGTAGGTGACGTCAAAAGCGGGTGAAAGGCTCCAGCGCCCCTGTTTGTCCATGAGGAAGGCGATGTTTTTCACATGGTCATCCTGGTTTCGTGCGACGATGTTGAAAACCATCCTGCGGAACTGCTCCTCGATTGTTGTCGCAGGCATATCAAGCTGGTGAATGACCAGCATGGCCTGCTCATACGAGTGAGCGCCGGCATGATTGAAGTCGAGGTGCGCCATCGCGCCGAGAGACTGCATATGGAGCTTTTTGCCGCCCTCGAGACGGTCAAAGCGCCGCGTCATGAAGTGGTTGCGGCCGTTTTCCTCCAGCAACCGGCACTCGCTCATGTGGATACCCGCCGCCTTTGCCATCAAATAGTAGGCGTATTCGACAGTTCCAAAACCTTTCGGATCTTCGAGTTCCTTGTCCTTGTTGCCGGCCACGCCATCAAACTTCAGCAACCAATAATCGAAGCCGTCACCCGCTTCGATCTGGCCTGAACGCACCTCATTGGTTTCGCGATTCCATGCGATCACCGCTTTGGCTCTTGCACCACCGGCGGAAGTTCCGACTGACAGGATGTCTTTGAGTGCTTGTTCACGTTTGTTTTCAGCAAAATTGCCCTCCAAGCCGAATCGGTTTTGCAGAACCTCAGAAGCCAGCTTCACGAGAGAGTCGATCTCGATTTTATGCGCCTTGCGCGGCCGAGGACCGCGTACTGGTGCAAATTCCAGCGCCCCCATGCCACGCGTGCCAGTGTAGCAAAGTCGCTCGACGGCGTTGAAACTCTGAGGCGGCCGCCCCTGGGTGGCGAGCCACGCATTGATCAAAGCGTTACCAAACTTGTCCGGCAGCGAATCAGCCAGCAATCCTGGCAACCCATGAAACGTCGCCGCTGGAAGCTCCGGGAAACTGTATACCTTCTTGCTCAAAGGCATCATCAGCGGTGCGATCTGAATGCCGCTCGCAGCAAATTCAGGATCATACTGGAACTCCCCAACTTCACGATGTTCTCCCAGTGCCACGGCACCGATGACACGCCCCCAAAGTCTGACCTCTGCGATCATGACTCATCCCCCCATTGCCAGGTCGCAGGTCGGGCATCCTGATTTTTTTTTGAAGATGCACGCCGCCGTTTTCGCCCTTGAGCCCACAATTGCTCCATAGGGCTGGGACCGGTATCTGGCACGAGCAAGTCGAGTTTCTCAAGCAAGCCAAGAGCCCGCAAAATCCTCACGAAACCAGCCAAGTTGGCGGTCACTTCTCCAGTTTCCAATCGTTCGATGCGGCGCTTGGCCACCTTGGCCTCTTTCGCCAACTTCTGCTGTGTCCATTCCCGTTCCAATCGCACCGCCGCCAACCGATGGCCGAAGCTTTTGAGAAAGGCTTCATCTGTAAGTTTAGTGGGAGATGTCATAATTCGCCAATTTTGGCGAATTATAGCATTTTTTTCAATCAATTCGTCATTTTTGGCGAATTAATCTGAGTGCATTTATTCGCCGTATATGGCGAATTGTTCGCATAATTTCGTTTAATTCGCCGATTTTGGCGAATTAAACAAGCCTTCACTCGCCCTGCAGGGCGAACCAGGCCTGCATCTGGTAGCTGCACTGGCACTTCGAGGAGCCGTCGGGAACGAGGACGAGGCCGGCGGCGGGCACGGCGTTGATCCAGCAGCTCGGGCGGATGCCGCCGTAATTCTCGGTGCCGGCGCTGCGGCTGAGGTCGAGGTAACCGAGCGTGGCGCTGCGAAACAGCATCAGGTGGCGACTGGCGCTGATCTGGCCGCAGCCGTACGAGCGCTGCATCTCCCAGTTCAGCGGTGAACCGGTCCGGAGGTCCCAGGCGCCGCCCTGGGCATAGACGGTCGCATCGTTGATCAGCGGCCGCGTCTGGTACTGCGCATCCTGGTCCCACAGGCGCTTGCCGGTGGCGCTGTCGAAGCCGGCGAGGCGGCCGCCGACTTCGGAGGGCAGTTCGAAGAAGTTGTGGCGCACGGCCTTGAAGTTCATCAGCAGCACCCCATGCCGGGCGCTGACCGCGAGCTGGGTGCCCCAGATGTCGTCGGTGTTTTCCCAGAGCAGCCGGCCCGTGGCGGCCTCGAAGGCGAGCAGGCGGCCGGGCGGCAGGTCGCGGTGCGCCAGCTTGGGCCCGGCGCGGCCGTTGCGGCGCTGTTCGCGCACGCGGTCGGCCTCGACCAGCGGCCGGTCGATCAGGTAAACGCGGTCGCCGGTGATCGCGATGGCGTTGTGGCGGATGGAGCCCCGGGGCTCGAACTGCCACTTCACGGCGCCCGTGGCCGGATCGATGGCGAAGAAGCGCACGGACTCCGTGCGCAGGCGGCTGAGCTGGTAGCGCGGGCTGACGTTGTGCTCCTGATTCTCCACCGAACCGAACAGCAGGCCGTTCTCGAAGGCAAGGTAGCCCCAGTTGCGGTTCGCCGCCCCGGCCGGCACCGGCGTGGCGAACTCGCCGCGCAGCCGGCCGGTGGCCAGGTCGATGCGCAGGCAGCGGTCGCCGCTCTTCACGTAGACCGAATCACCGCCCAGGCAGAACGGGCCGCCGGTGTCGCCGACGCCGACGTCGTGATGGATGCCGTCAAAGTCGCTGAGCAGGTTCTGCACGTCGAACTCCCAGAGCTTGCGGCCGTTGTAGGCGTCGAGGCAGCAGAGGCCGTGCACGCCGCTGGTGACCATGAAGCCCTGCGCCACGAGCGGCGCCGGCCCCTGGCCGTGCCGGTTGGCGATCTCGAACTCGACATCGCGGAACCAGAACATCGACAGCTTGCCCTTCACCAGCTCGTCGTCGGAGCAGAGCGTGTTGGCGGCGCTGCCGTTCTGGTGCGTCCATTCGCCGGCCCCGGCGGGCGCCCCAGCCCGTTCCAGGCGCAGGCCGTCGCGGTGGCAGATGACTCCCGTGTAGGGGCGGCGCAGGCGTTCAAGCTCGCGTTGGACGGCCGGGGAGGGCTGCTTCGGGGCGATGACCAGGTTGGCGAAGTGCTTCGGCAGGTGCGTGGCTTCCAATCGGCCGATCTGCACGGCCGCGCGGGTGCCGTAGAGCCCCGCGGCGGCGAGGCGCAGCCGCGCGGCGGTCGCAGCGGCTTCGTCCGCCTCCACGGCGAGGATCTGCAGGTTCGACTGGCGGGCCAGGGCGAGCGCGAAATCCGCGTGCGCGGCGCCGAGCACGACGGCGTGGCCTTCGGTGATGCCCGCGGCCTCAAGGATGGCTTTCGTTTCGGCCATCATCGCGGCATCGATCGGCTTTTCGGCGGCGACCGGCGCCTGCGGCGGAGGCGGCGGCGCGGGATCCCCGTCGAAGAGATAGACGAGGCCGGCATCGGTGGTGGCGACCAGGCGGCCGTTGCCGGCGGCCAGGCCGAGCACGCGGCCTTCGACCGCCTGCTTCCACCACGAGTTGCGCTGGCCGGCGTAGTCGATCGCCGTGATCTGGCCGTCGCCGCCGACCACCGCCTCGCTGCCGGCGACGATGAACTCGAGCACTTCGCGGTCCAGCGGCGCGACCTTGTCCTGCTCGAGCACGCGCGCCTTGGATGCCTTGCCCTTGCGGTCGATCTTCTCGACCTCCTTCCAGCGGTAGGCGGCCAGCGAACGGCCCTCGGCGCGCACCACGCCGCCGGGCACCGCCACCGCCGGCCCCAGACCGAACGGCGCGCTCAGTTCGCCGGTGGCCAGCTCGAAGAGCGCGCCGGCGTTGAGGAACTTCGACTCGCTGACCAGCACGCGCGTGCCGCCGCGCTGCTGGTTCTTCTGCAGGTGATAGTAGCGCAGCCTGCCGTCGCCGCGCTCGAACACCGCCGGCACCGCGCGCCCGGTGGGCACGATCAGGGCGTCGCCCGCGGCCAGCAGGTAGCCCTGCGGCGCCACGCCGCTGGCGGCCTCGGCGCCGCCGTGCGGCTGCGGCATGTACAGGCCGCCGGTCTCGCCGTTGCGCCAGACCGGCCGGCCGGTGGCGGCGTCGAGCGCGTGCAGGAAGACGCCGTCACTCGGCCAGATGCCGCCGCTGCAGTAGACCGTGCCGTCGACGACCACCGGGCCGCCACGCGCGGGCCAGTGCGAGATCATCCGCTCGTTGCCGAGCACCTGCTGCGGCCCCGGACCGGCGCGGTGCCGCCAGAGCACCCTGCCGTCCTCCAGCGCGAGAGCGTAAAGATGTCCGTCGTCGCTGGCGACAAACACGCGATCCTGCCAGGCGGCGGGGGCGAAGCGCACGGGGCCGCCGGTGAAGAACCGCCAGCGGATGCGGCCGCTGGCGGCGTCGAGCGCATAGACCTGGTCGTCCGCCGAGCTGCCGAACAGCACGAGATCGCCCACCAGGATCGGCTGAAAGGCGAGGTCGAACTCCATCCGGTCGGAGGTCGGCCAGGCGGGCCGGGGCGCCGCCGGCAGGCGGAAGGCCCACCGCTGGCGCAGCTGGTTGGGGATGGTTTCCGCCGTGTAGCCGCTGCGCGCGGCATCGCCGCGGTAGGTGGGCCAGTCGGCGGCAAGCAGGGGCGAAGCGGCAAGGCAGAGGAGAAGCGCGCGCATGGTTGGGACCAAGCAAACGCTGCACGGAGGCAGGATCGATCGCACGGGGGCGCGAGCCCCCCGTTCCGGACTCGCCGGCAAGCGGGACGTCAGATCACACGCGGCTCCAGCGCTGGAAGGTCTCGATCGCCTCGTACTCGGCCAGACCGAGCGCGTCGTAGTTGCGCGCGTTCTGGCGGTTGGATTCGGGCGAAGCCAGTTCGAGCGAGGACAGCGAGCCGTAGCGGGCCAGGGCGCGCGCCTTGCGCTCGAGCTGCATCGGACTCAGCGGCACCGCCATGTCGATCTCGTGCGCGGCCAGCGGCTTCTCCTTGCCGCGGTAGAGCCAGAGGCTGCAGCTGCCAGCCCACTCCTCGCCGGCGCAGGCCTTGAGCGCGGCCTCGAGCAGGCGGAAGCAGATGCCGGAGACGCTGCTCGGATCGGCGGCGTCGCCGGTGGTGTAGATCTGGTGCGGCTTGTGCTCGCGCAGCAGGCCGGCGAGGGCTTCGACGTCGGCCGGCGTGCTCTGGAAGCGGCGGTAGCGGCCCTGCTCGTAGAAGGGCAGGTCGAGGAAGGTGACCTGGTCGTTGGCGACGTTGCAGGCGTGGGCGGCGTCGCGCAGTTCGCCGCGCAGGATCAGGCCCTTGAGCTGGCGCAGCAGCGGCGTGTCCTCGCCGAACTCGCCCTTCTCCTCCAGCTGGCGCAGCACCTCGCGGGCGTAGGCGGTCTGCGGCGACCAGGCGGCGCTGTCCGCAACCACACCGGCCAGCTCCTGGAGCGTGCCAGCGAACTTGTCGGCCTCGCTGTCCGAGACGCGCAGGCTGCCGCTGGTCAGCGCGACCAGACGGACGTTGTGCGCCTGCTCGACGAGGCGCTCGATCGTGCTGCCCATGGCCACCACCGCGTCCTGCGGCTCGGGGCTGAACACCAGCACGCGCTTCGGATACGGCGTCGCGCGTTCCGGGCGGTAGGTGTCGTCCTCGTTGGGCTTGCCGCCCGGCCAGCCGGTGATGGTGTGCTGGAGCTGGTTGAAGATGCGGATGTTGAGCTGGTAGGCCGGCCCCTGCTCGCTGAGCAGGTCGCTGAGGCCGTGCTCGTTGTAGTGCTCGTCGGTGAGCTTGAGCACCGGCCGGCGGGTTTCCAGGGCCTGCCAGCAGACCGCGCGGCGGGTCTCGCGCGGGGTCCAGGCGACCGGGCCGACCAGCCAGGGCAGCTTGATGCGCGTCAGCTCGCGCGAAGCGCCGCTGTCGATGAAGAAGCGCGCGTTCGGATGATCCTGCAGGAACGAGGCGGAAATCGCCTCGGTGACCGGGCCTTCGACGGCCTTGGCGACCATCTCGGCCTTGTTCTCGCCCCAGGCCATGAGCACGAGCTTCTTGCCGCGCAGGATGGTGCCCACCCCCATGGTGATGGCGAAGTTCGGCACGTTCTCCTCGCCGCGGAAGTCGGCGGCGGCGTCCTGGCGCGTGACGCGGTCGAGGGTGATGCGCCGGGTCAGCGAGTCGCGGCTGGAGCCGGGCTCGTTGAAGCCGATGTGGCCGGTGCGGCCGATGCCGAGGATCTGGAAGTCGATGCCGCCGGCCGCGTCGATCCGCTCCTCATACTCGCGGCAGTGGGCGAACACCTGGTCGCCGGGCACGGTGCCGCTGGGGATGTGGATGTTCTCCTTCGGAATGTCGATGTGGTCAAACAGCTGCTCGCGCATGAAGCAGGCGTAGCTCTCCGGATGGTCGCCGCTCAGGCCGTAGTACTCGTCGAGGTTGAAGGTGAGGACGTTCTTGAAGCTCAGGCCCTCCTCCTTGTGCAGGCGGATCAGTTCGCGGTAGTAGGGCACCGGCGTCGAACCGGTGGCCATGCCGAGCACGACGTTTTTGCCCTGCCGGGCGCGCTCCTCGATCAGCTGGCGCACCTCGGCGGCCAGAGCCTTGGCGGCGGCGGCGGAGGTGTCGAAAACGTGCGTCGGAATCTTCTCGTAGGATTCGGCGAGGGTGCGGCGGGACATGGCTGGAAGGAAGGGGTTGCCGGCCGCCCAAAACAACGCGGCCGGACAGGTGCATACGGAGTCTGCCGCCCGTCTTCGTCAACCCAAACCTTGGCGCGCGGCATTTCGGTACCGGAACTGGTGACGCCGGCTCAGTCCGCCAGCCGCAGCCGGCGCGAGACCGGCGCCGGCGCGGCGGCGGGCGGCGCCTGCAGGTCGACCTCAAAGGGTTTCTGCAGGGAGTTGCCGGCCAGATCTTCGAGCTGCGGGTCGACGCGCAGTTCGTAGTCGCCGGCGGCCCAGGGCTCGGCCGGATGCAGGGTCCAGGAGCGCGCCTCCGCCGCCACCCGCGCCGCCGGCACCGCCGTGCCGTCGGAACGGAACAGCTGCAGCGCGCCGGGCAGCATGCCGGCGTCCAGCGGCTCGTCAAAATGCACCCCGAGCGGTGCGCGCGTGCCGGCCCGCGGCGTCTCGATGCGCCACTCGGCCAACCGTGGCAGGGTGTGGTCTTCGGGCCCCGCCGCGAACGTCAGCACCGCCTCCCGGCCCAGCGGCACGCCGGCCGTGCTGCGCCAGGCGGCATCGACACGCAGTTCATACCGCTGTCCGGAGCGCAGCACCGGCCCCTCGTCGGCGTTCAGGTTGACGCCCGTCTTCTGCCGCCCCGGATGCAGCCAGACGGTCAGCCGTCGGCCGTCGGGCGACCACAGCTCGGTTTCACGAAACGGTCCGGCCACTTCGGCGCCGCCAGCGGCGCGCAGGCGCAGGCGCTCGAGAAACACGCCCTGCTCCATCGGTTCGGAGAATTCCAGGTAGAGCTTGAGCGCGTTGGCCGGCAGCCGGGCCGGCGAACGCCACTGCACTGTCGGCACCGCCAGGGGGCCGGCTTCCAAGTGCCGCCGCAGGGTCCGGGCGCTGCCGCTGGCATCGCGCCAGCGCAGCTCATAGTCCCGGCCCGGCGCCAGCGGCAGCGCCGGCACGAAGCGCAGTCCGGCCGCACGGGCTTCCAGCCGGCCTATGAGCGGCGGACCGGGCTGACCGTTGAAAATCGCCCGCACCTCCAGCGCCGTGCCCGCCGTCAGCTCGACGGCCGCGCCCGCCGGCGCCAGCACGGGAACGTGTTCGGCCGCGGCCAGCGGCAGCGCCGCCAGACCGGCCAACAGCAGCATGCCACCCAGCCGCCTCATCATGCGCAATCAGGGCAGCGCCACCGCCTCCAGCGTCAGCTTGCCCTCGGCCTCGCGCAGCACCATCGCGGTGCGGTTGTCGAGCTTGTCGACCTGCACGGCGCCGAACAGCGCGTCGACGATTTCGATGCCGTCCGGACCGGCCGGCTTCTGGACGTCGCGCCAGACGGCCTTCTCGTTGATCCGGTCGCCGGCCTTGTCGAGGTAGTCGAGGCTGACGCGCACGCCCCAGAACTTGCTCGGCCCGAACAGGTTGTCCTTGAACCGCTGGGTGTGCACCACCACCCACGGCCTGCCGCTGGCGTCGGTGTACTCGAACAGGTCGAGCGGCCGGTTGCCGCTGCCCAGCTCGACCATGCTGACGCCCTTCACCTGGGCGCCGTTCTCGATGTCATCGACGCGGAACTTCGCCACGGGCGTGCAGGCGAAGGCGCCGACCACGTAGTCGCCGTCGGCGGCATGGTAGGGGATGAAGCTCTGGATCGGCGCCTTGGTCTCCCACTTGCGGTGCGCGACGTGGTAGGTCTCGGCGCTGAACACGCTCGCGCTCGAGCCGTGCTTCACCGGCACGGGGATGGTGAAGATGCGGCTGGCGAACTCCTCGTTGCAGGAGCCGGTGGCGAAGACGCGCTCGCCGTCAAAGGCGACGTCGGTGATGCGCGTCACCTTGCTGCCGCTGCCGCCGGGCAGGGTGACGCTGGCATGGCGCAGGCCGGCGGTGTCGAGCGGCGCGATCCGGCCGCCGGCATCGACGGTGAGGATCAGCGCGGCGTTGTCCGGCCGGCGCTGCACGGCCAGGTAGACGCGGCCGCTGGCCGGGTTCACCGCCATGTCGACCAGGTTGAGGTTGTCCGCCGTCGTGCCCAGGCCGCCGGCCACGACGCCGGCAAGGTCCGCGACCGGCGCGGCCAGCGGACGCACCGGCCCGGTGTCGCCGGTTTCGATCGCCACGACGCTGGCGGCGGCGGTGTCGGCGACCAGCAGCAGGCCGTCCTTGCCGAAACTGATCGAGGTGATGCTCCTGAGTTTGAGGCCGCCGTCTTGCGGCGCTTCCAGCAGGGCGGCGGCAGCGGAACCGGCGGCCGCCAGAGCGGCCGCGACCAGGGCGGAGAGGGTGCGTTTCATGGCGGAGTCGCAGGACCAAACGCGCCGGCAGCCGCCCGGCTATCCGGCGTCGCCAAAATCGAAGCTGCGCGGGCGCGACGGCCGCAGCCGGGTGGGCCCGCCGCGCTGGCGGCGGAAGACGTCGAAGACCAGGTCCGAGCCGTCGGCCTTCATCTGGTGCACCATCTGCAGCAGGGCGCCGAGGCGGCCCTTCGGGAAGCCGCCCTTGGCGGCGAACCAGCCGAGGTACTCGGCCGGCAGATCGTAGATCGGCACGCCGTGCGGCGGATGGTTCTGCGGTCCGTAGCGGCCGAAGGGCATGAAGGTGCGCCCGATCTCCTCGAAATCGCGCTGCATCTGCCTGGCCAGATCGTCCATGCCGGCAAGAAGCGGAGCAAACGCCCGCCTGTCCAGCGGCTTGTCCGCCAGGGCGAGGCACTTTCGCGCCCGCCCCCTGCCAGAAGCGGCGGCAGCGCCCGTTTACCTGAGCATGTTCCGCCACCCGCTTCTTCTCAGCCTGCTCGCCGGCACGGCCCTGGCCGCCGCCGCCGCGCCAACCCCGGCCCCCGCCCAACCGCAAGCCGCACCGGCCAAGGCCGCCGCCAAAGCCAAGGCGCCGCCGATGCCCAAACCGACCCTGGCGAACGTCGCCTACGGCAGCCACGAGCGGCAGGTGCTCGACTTCTGGAAGGCGGAAGCCGCGCAGCCAACGCCCCTGCTCTTCTTCATCCACGGCGGCGGCTGGATGGGCGGCGACAAGGCCCGCGTCGCCAACATTGAAAAGTACCTCGCCGCCGGCATCTCGGTGGTGTCGATCAACTACCGCTACGTCTCGCAAGCCCAGGCTGCCGGCATCCGGCCGCCGGTGAAGGCGCCGCTCGAGGACGCCGCGCGCGCCCTGCAGTTCGTGCGCAGCAAGGCCGCCGAGTGGAACCTCGACAAGGCGCGCATCGGCGCCTCCGGCGGCTCGGCCGGCGCCTGCTCCAGCCTCTGGCTCGCCTTCCACAACGACCTCGCCGACCCGGCGAGCCGCGATCCGGTCGCGCGCGAATCCACCCGCCTGTGGTGCGCCGCCGTCATGGGCGCGCAGACCACGCTCGACCCGCAGCAGATGCAGGCGTGGACGCCCAACAGCCGCTACGGCGGCCATGCCTTCGGCTTCATGGCCGACCCCAAGCAGCGCGACTCCCAGTTCGCCCAGTTCCTGGCCGGCCGCGACCAGGTCCTGCCCTGGATTCAGGAGTACTCGCCCTACGCCCAGGTCAGCGCCGACGATCCGCCGGTCTACCTCTTCTACAGCGCCCCGCCCGCCCTCGGCCAGGTGCAGAAGGATCCCACCCACACCGCCAACTTCGGCGTCAAGCTCCAGGAAAAGCTCGCCTCGGTCGGCGTGCCCTGCGAGCTCGTCTACCCGGGAGCGCCGGAGGTTCGGCACGCCCAGGCGCACGACTACCTGATCGCCAAGCTGAAGGCGCCGGCGGCGAAATAGGCCCGCCGGCAAAAAACCGCGTTAAACCGGCCGCGGCCGCGGAGATTGCCTGGCACAGCCGCCATGCCGACCCCCGATACGGAACGCCAGCACCGCTTCCTGCGCGCCTTCACGGCGCAGGAGGCCGCCGTCCGCGCCTACGTGCGCCGGCTGGTGCCGGCGCGCAGCGATGCGGACGACGTCATGCAGGAGGTGGCGGTGGTGCTGTGGGACAAGTTCGAGAGCTTCCGCCCGGACGGCGACTTCCGCGCCTGGGCCTTCGGCATCGCCCGTTACCAGGTGCTGGCCTGGATGCGCGACCGCGGCCGCGACCGGCTGGTGCTCGACGAGGACGTGGTGGCGCAGCTGGCGGAGGAAACCGCCCGCGACGAACCGCGGCTGGCCAGCCAGCGCGACGCCCTGGAAACCTGCATGGCCAAGCTGGAACCGCCCCAGCGCGACCTGCTCATGGCGGCCTACCAGGGCGAAACGCGCATCCAGGAGCTGTCGGCGCGCAGCGGCCGCAGCATCGCCGGTTTCTACCAGTGGCTGCACCGCATGCGCCGGCTGCTGCTCGACTGCATCCGCCGTGAACTGCACCGGGAGGACCCGCTGTCATGACCCCGGAGCCGGACCTCGACACGCTGCTCGCCGCCCATCTGGAAGGCCGGCTGGACGCGCGCCAGAAGCGCGCGCTGAACGACCGGCTGCGGGCGGATGAGCAGGCGCGCCGCCAGTTTGCGGAGCTGCTCAATCTGGACGCCGCCCTGGCTTCGGCGGCGGCTGCCTGGACGGCACCGGTGCGGGCGCCCGCGCCCAGCCCACCAAGCCGGCGCTGGCGGCGGGTGGCCCTGGCCGCCGCCGCGCTGATCGCCCTGGCCTTCACGGTTCTGACGCCGCGCGCGCCGCATGCCACCGTGGTGCGCAGCGCGGGCGCCGCTTACACGATCGGTAAGCCGCTGACGCGCGGCGTGCAGGAACTGACGCAGGGTTCGGTGGAGTTCCTCACCCGGCGCGGCGCGCATGTGGTCATCGAAGCGCCGGCCCGGTTCGAGTTCGAATCGCCGCAGCGGCTGCGCCTGCTCCGGGGCCGCGTCGCCGCCGACGTGCCGCCGCCGGCCAAGGGCTTCACCATCCTCACCCCAAACGGCAAGGCGGTCGATCTGGGCACCCAGTTCGGCGTCGACGTGCCGCCCGACGGCGAGGCGCAGATCCACGTCTTCCAGGGCG
The DNA here is from genome assembly GCA_964472185.1 of uncultured Prosthecobacter sp. GTDB lineage: Bacteria > Verrucomicrobiota > Verrucomicrobiia > Verrucomicrobiales > Verrucomicrobiaceae > Prosthecobacter. The sequence continues at coordinate 9,811 of CAYYJK010000009.1, read as the reverse complement.
AGGTCATCGCCCATGCCGCCGGCGGCGCGCGACGCAGCCTGCGCGACGGCGAGGCGCTGGCCCTGCAAGCCACGCAAGGCAGCGCCCGCGAACTGCGCTCCGCGGCCTTCATCCTGCCGGAGGAGATGCCCGGACTGAGCGCCGCCCTCGCCGCCGGCCAGCGCGCCCGCTCCGAAGCCGCCCTGACCGCGTTGCGCCGCGACCCCGCCCTCATCGCCCTGCTCGACTTCGAAGGCGACCGCCCGCAGGAGGGCCACTTCCGCATCGTCCAGGGCCGCTGGCCCGGCTCGCACGCGCCCGAGTTCGCCGAATTGGGCGACCACCTGAAACTCGACGCCGGCGGCGGCCGCGACTGGCCGCAGCTGACGCTCGCCGCCTGGGTTCGCCTGGACCGCCTGGGCGCGCCCTATCAGTCGCTGCTGCACACCGACGGCTGGGAAGCCAGCAAGCCCGGTCAGGTGCACTGGATGGTCACGCGCCATGCCACCATGCGGCTCGCCCTGCGCGGCAACACCCTGGCCGCCGGTTCCGACGAAACCGAGGGTTCCCCGGACTCGCGCACCCCGGTGCTGCCCGAACTCGGCCGCTGGCTGCATCTCGCCACGGTGTATGACGCCCACACCCGCAGCGTGCGCTTCTACCTGAACGGCCGCTTCGACAAGGAGACCCGCCAGGAGCTGGCCCATCCCGCCCGCCTCGGCCCGGCCCGCCTCGGCAACTGGGACCGCCAGGACCGCAAGCTGAGCGGCCGGGTCGACGAACTGCTCCTGTTGGGCCGCGCCCTGAGCGACGCCGAAATCGGCGCCCTGTTCGAGGCCGGCAATCCGTACCGTTGACGCATGAACCGCCTCTGCCCGATCCTGCTGCTCCTGCCCGCCGCCGCGCTTGCCGCGCCGGTGGACTTCGTCCGCGAGGTGCGGCCGATCCTGGAAAAGCACTGCTACTCCTGCCACGGCCCCGACAAGCACAAGTCGGGCCTGCGCCTGGACATCAAGCAGGCCGCACTCAAGGGCGGCGACAATCACGGGCCCGACATTCTGCCCGGCAACGCCGCGGCCAGCCCGCTGATCCAGTTCCTCACCACCGACGACGAG
>CAYYJK010000009.1:0-8617 GCA_964472185.1 uncultured Prosthecobacter sp. | reverse complement strand
ACTGCGCGGGCAGGGCCTCGATTTCGCGCCGGAAGCCGACCGCGTCGCCTGGCTGCGCCGGGTCAGTTTCGACCTCACCGGCCTGCCGCCGACCCCCGGCCAGATCGACGCCTTCGTCCACGACCGCTCGCCGGCGGCGCACGCGCGCGTGGTCGAGGCCCTGCTCGCTTCGCCGCGCTACGGCGAGCGCTGGGCGCAGCACTGGCTCGACGTCGTCCGTTACGCCGACACCCACGGCTTCGAGGTCAACACCGAGCGGCCAAACGCCTGGCCCTACCGCGACTACGTCATCCGCGCCTTCAATGCCGACACCCCCTACGACCGCTTCATCCGCGAGCAGATCGCCGGCGACGCGCTGAGCCCCGAAGCCGATCCCGCCACGGGTTTCCTGGTCACCGCCTCGGTGCTGCTGCCCGGCCAGATCGGCAAGGACGCGCCCTCGATGCGGCTGGCCCGGCAGGACGCGCTCGACGAAATCGTCGTCAACCTCGGCCAGACCTTCCTCGGCCTCAGCCTCGGCTGCGCGCGCTGCCACGACCACAAGTTCGATCCGGTGAGCGCCAGGGACTACTACGCCATGCAGGCCTTTGTCGCCGGCGTCGAGTACGCGGACCGCCCGCTGAAGACCCGCCAGGCCGCGGCCCGCGAACGCGAGCTGGCGCCGCTGCGCCGGGAGGTGGCGGCCCTGGAGGAACGCCTCGCCCAGTTCGTACCGCTGGCCCGGCCCGGCAGCCGGGCCCGCGTCACCGACGCGGCGCGCAATGAGGAGCGCTTTGCGCCGGTCGAGGCGAAGTGGGTGCGCTTCACGATCCACGACGCCAACCTGCATCCCAAGCTCGGGCTCATCGAGCCCTGCCTGGACGAGTTCGAAATCTACGCCGGCCGCGAAAACGTCGCGCGCACGGCCCGCGTCACCGCCTCGGGCAGCCGCACCTCGGCCAGCCACCGGCTCGAACACCTCAACGACGGCGAGTACGGCAACGCCCGCAGCTGGATGTCCGACAGCCGCGGCCGCGGCTGGGTGGAATTCGAACTGCCCCGGCCCGCGCGCCTCACCCGGATCGTCTGGGGGCGCGACCGGCTCGGCCAATTCAAGGACCGCCTCGCCACCGCCTTCACGCTTGAAGCCGGACTGAGCCGGGACGCGCTGACTCCGCTGGCCGAGGTCCGGCCGCTGCGCCCCACCGTGAACTGGAAGCTCACCACCGACCGCTTCGCCCCGGTGACGGCCCGGCGCCTGCGCTTCACCGTGCTCGCCACCAACGGCCTGGAACCCTGCCTGGACGAACTCGAGGTCATCGATACGCAGGGCCGGAACGTCGCGCGCACGGCGCGGGTCACGACTTCCGGCAACCTGATCGTGCCCGACCGTCACGATCCCGACCACCTCAACGACGGCCAGTACGGCAACGAACGCAGCTGGCTCGGCAACGAACCCGGCAAGGGCTGGGTCGAACTGGCCTTCGCCGCCGAAGCCGAGATCAGCCGCGTGGTCTGGAGCCGCGACCGCGAGGGCAAGCTGGAAGACCGCATGCCGACCGAGTACCGGATCGAAGTCGCGGGCGCCGAAGGGGCCTGGCAGCGGGTCGCCGACTCCTCGGACCGCCGGCCCTTCGTCGCCGGCCGCGCCATCGATCCGGTCTTCAGCGCCGCCGGTCTGCCGGAGGAGGAGGCGCGGATCGCCAACCGGCTGCTGGAACAGAAGCGCCGGCTGGAGGAGCGCATTCAGGCGGCTGGGCAGGGCCAGCTCGCCTTTGCCGGCAAGTTCCGCCAGCCCGACGCCATCCACCTGCTCAACCGCGGCGATCCCGAGCAGCCCAAGGAGGCGGTGGCGCCGGCGGTGCCGGCCGCCCTCGGCGGCTTGGCGCTCGCGGCGGACACGCCCGAGCAGGCGCGGCGCCGCGCCCTGGCCGACTGGATCGCCAGCCCGCAGAACCCGCTCACCGCCCGGGTCATGGTCAACCGCCTCTGGCAGGGGCACTTCGGCACCGGCCTGGTCGAAACCGCCAGCGACTTCGGCCGTAGCGGCCTGGCGCCGAGCCATCCCGAACTGCTCGACTGGCTCGCCGCCGAATTCATCCGCAGCGGCTGGAGCGTCAAGCACCTGCACCGGCTCATCGTGCTGTCGCGCACCTACCGGCAGAGCAGCCGCCACGACGACGCCCGGGCGCGCACGCTCGACGCCGACGTCCGCCTGCTCTGGCGCTTCCCCTCGCGCCGGCTGGAGGCGGAAGCCATCCGCGACGCCATGCTGGCCGTCAGCGGCGGGCTCAACCTCGCCATGTACGGCCGCGGCTACGACCTGTTCGACAAGCGCGGCGGCCTCAGCGGCTTCAAGCCGGTGGAGGTCTCGACCCCCGACAATCAGCGCCGCCTCATCTACGCCCACAAGGTCCGGCGCGAACGCGAGGCGGTGTTCGGCGCCTTTGACTGCCCCGACGCCGGCCAGAGCACCGCCCGCCGGCGCGAGAGCACGACGCCGCTGCAGGCGCTCAACCTGTTCAACAGCCGCTTCACCCTCGACCAAAGCGCCGCCTTCGCCGGGCGCGTGGCGCGCGAGGCCGGAGCCGATCCTGCGCAGCAGATCCGCCACGCCTACCGGCTCGCCCTCGGCCGCGAGCCAAGCGCCGCCGAATTGGCCGACACCCTGCCCGTCGTCCGCGAGCACGGCCTCGCCGTCCTCGGCCGCGCCCTGTTCAACAGCAACGAGTTCCTGTTCGTGCCATGAGCCCCTCCCCCGAACACCTGTCCCCCGCCGGCCGGCTGCTGCTCGACCGGCGCAGCTTCCTGACGCGCAGTGCGACGGCCCTCGGCTCGATCGCGCTGACCAGCCTGCTCGGCCGGCAGGATCTGCTGGCGGCGCCCGCCGCGCTGAAGATCGATCCGGCGCGGCCGTACGCCCCGCGGCAGCCGCATTTTCCGGCGGCCGCGAAGAACGTCATCGTCATTTTCTGCGCCGGCGCGGTCAGCCAGTTGGAGACCTGGGACTACAAGCCGGAGCTGATCGCCTGGGACAACAAGCCGCTGCCCGGCGGCCCAAGCGTGACCTTCCAGGGGCCGGCGGGCAACCTGGCGCGGCCGCAGTACGCGTTCCGGCCGCGCGGCCGCACCGGCAAGTGGGTCAGCAACCTGATCCCCCACTTGGCGGAGCTCACCGACGACCTGGCCTTCGTGCATTCGCTGACCAGCAAGTCGAACACCCACGGCCCGGCGGAAAACTTCCTGTCGACCGGCTTCACGCTCGACGGCTTCCCCAGCCTCGGCGCCTGGACGACGTACGCGCTCGGCAGCGACAGCCAGGAGCTGCCGGCCTACGTCGCCATCCCGGACCCGCGCGGAGTGCCGCAGAACGGATCGAACAACTGGGGGCCGGGCTTCCTGCCCGCCGCCTTCCAGGGCACGACCATGAGCTCCAAGGAGCCTGTCCGGCACCTCGCTGCGCCGGGGGTGGCCGCCGCGCAGGACCGCGCCGCGCGCTCGCTGCTGCAGCGGCTGAACGCGCGCCATCTGGAGGCGAATCCGGGCGACCAGAAGCTGGCCGCGCGCATCGCCAGCTACGAACTGGCCGCGCGCATGCAGCTCAGCGTGCCGGAGATCGCCGACCTCGGCACCGAGCCCGCGCACCTGCTGCGGATGTACGGCGCGGACGACACGCAGAATCCGGACAAGGCCGCCTTTGCGCGCAACTGCATCCTCGCCCGCCGTCTGGTCGAACGCGGCGTGCGCTTCGTGCAGCTGTTCAACGGCGCCTACGCCAGCGGCGGCAAGCTCAACTGGGACGGGCACAACGCGCTCAAGGAGCAGTACGACGTCCATGCCGCCATCCTCGACCAGCCGGCAGCGGCGCTGATCCGCGACCTGCGCCAGCGCGGCCTGCTCGACGACACCCTCGTTGTCTGGTGCACCGAATTCGGCCGCATGCCGTTTTTCCAGAAGGGCGCCCAGGGCCGCGACCACAATCCCGACGGCTTCACCTGCTGGATGACCGGCGCCGGCGTGCAACCGGGCGTCAGCGTCGGCGAAACCGATCCGCTGGGCCAGCGCGCGATCCGCGACGTGCATCCGCTGTACGACTTCAACGCCACCATCCTGCACCTGCTCGGCCTCGACCACGAACGGCTGACCTTCGAGCACAACGGCGTGCAGCGGCGGCTGACCAACGTCGAAGGCCACGTCATCCGCGAGATGCTCGCCTGAACCGCTTCGGCTGCCAGAACCGCCCGGGACCGGCGTTGACAGGGGCATGTCCGTTTTCCGTCACCTCGTCCTGCTCGCCTGCCTGGCCGCCGGCGCCGTCCAGGCCGCGCCGCCAAACCTCGTGTTCTTCCTGGTCGACGACCTCGGCCAGCGCGACCTCGGCTGCTACGGCAGCACGTTTTACGAGACGCCGAACCTCGACCGCCTGGCGCGCGAGGGCGCCCGCTTCACCGACGCCTACGCCGCCTGCCCCGTCTGCTCACCCACCCGGGCCGCGGTCCAGACGGGGCTGTGGCCGCAGCGCACCGGCGTCACCGACTACATCGGCGCGCCGCTGACGCCGGAGCTGTGGAAGCGCAACACCCGGCTGCTGCCGGCGCCGTATCAGGACCGCCTGGCGCATGCGCAGGTGACCCTGGCTGAGGTGCTCAAACCCGCGGGTTACGCCACCTTCTTCGCCGGCAAGTGGCACCTCGGTCCCGAGGGCTGGTGGCCGGAGGACCAGGGCTACGACCACAACCTCGGCGGGGTCGACCGCGGCGGGCCGTACGGGCGCGGCAAGTACTTCGTCCCCTACGACAATCCGCGCCTGCCGGACGGGCCGCCAGGCGAGCACCTGCCCGACCGCCTGGCCGGCGAGACCGTCAAGTTCATCGAAGCCAACCGCGACCGGCCGTTCTTCGCCTTCTTCTCGTTCTACTCCGTGCACACGCCGCTGCAGGCGCGGCCGGACCTGGAGCAGAAGTATCAGGCCAAGCGCCAGCGCCTCGCCCTGCAGGCCGCCTGGGGCCGCGAGGACACACGCGAGGTGCGCCAGGTACAGGAGCACGCCGTCTACGCCGGCATGGTCGAGGCCATGGACCAGGCGGTGGGCAAGGTGCTGGCGAAGCTCGAGAGCCTGGGGCTGGCGGACAACACCCTGGTGATCTTCACCTCGGACAACGGTGGCCTGTCGACCAGCGAAGGTTCGCCCACTTCGAACCTGCCCTGGCGCGGCGGCAAGGGCTGGCTGTACGAAGGCGGCATCCGCGAACCGCTGCTCGTCCGCTGGCCGGCCGTGGTCAAGCCGGGCACGGTCGTCCACACGCCGGTGTCGAGCCCCGACTTCCTGGCGACGCTGCAGGCGGCGGCGGGGGCGGCGGCGCCGGTGCGGACCGACGGCCTCAGTCTGCTGCCGCTGCTGCGCGGCGGCGAGCTGCCGGAGCGGCCGCTGTTCTGGCACTACCCGCACTACGGCAACCAGGGCGGCGCCCCGGGCGGCGCCGTGCGCGAGGGCGACTGGAAGCTGATCGAGTGGTACGAGGACGGCCGGCGCGAACTGTTCGACCTGCGCAGCGATCCCGGCGAGCAGAAGGACCTGGCGGAGAGCCAGCCCGAGCGGGTGACGGCCCTTGCCGGCAAACTCGCCGCCTGGCGCCGCGAGGTCGGCGCGCTCATGCCCGTGCGCAACCCGGCCTTCGACCCGGCCAAGCCAAGCGGCAGGGCCGCCGGCGGCGGCCGCAAGGCCGGCAAGAAGCAGGGCTAGAGCAGCTTCTTGCGCTTGAAGAACCAGATCGGCGCCAGCGCCGACATGACCAGGACGCCGATCACGGCCGGATAGGTGGCCGCCCACTCGGTTTCCGGCATCTTCAGGTTCATGCCGTAGATGCTGGCGATCAGGGTGGGCGGCATGAACAGCACGCTGGCGATGGTGAAGATCTTGATGATCTGGTTCTGCTGGATGTTGATCAGGCCCAGGGTCGACTCGAGCAGGAAGGTCATCTCCTGCTGCTGCTGGTTGGTGTAGTCGTCGAGCGACTTGACGTCGCGCATGACGCTGCGGAACTGCGCGGCGAGGTCGCTGCGCATCCAGGTGGCGGCATTGTTGAGGAAGTACTGGAGCATCCGGTTCACGCTGACCAGGCTCTCGCGCAGGTTGGCCACCAGGGCGCTGCGCTGGCCGAGCGTGCGCACGACGTCGCCCAGGTCCTTCTCCACCGCCGCGTTGGCCTTGTGCGGGTTCAGGCTGAAGACGTCGCGGCCGACTTTTTTGAGGTCGGACTCGACCGCCTGCAGGGCGTCGGCAATGCGGGCCACGATCAGCTCGCACAGGGTCAGGAAGACCGCGTCGCTGCTCATCGGGCAGGGGCACTGGCGCTTCACCTGGTCGGCCAGCACGCGGAAGGCCATCGGGTCGGCGTAGCGCACGGTGGTCAGGCAGTCCGGCGCCAGCACGAACGAGATGGCCGTGGTGTCGGGCTCGGCGGTGTCGAGCCCGACGGGAATCCACGCGGTCATGTATAGGGCGCCCTTCTCGCTGTACAACCGGCTCGACTCCTCGATCTCCTGCATCTCCTCGCGCGTCGGCAGCTGGTGCTCCAGCCAGCTCTCCGCCTCGAGTTCCTCGGCCCGCGAGGGGTTGAGCAGGTCCAAAAACACCAGGTTGTCCGGGAACGGCCGGACCTTGTCGTCGCTCCAGTCGATGAGCTGTCCTTGCTGGGTGATGAGACGAACCATGGGGGAAGGCGAGTGTAGCGGACCCCGGTCAGCCTGCCACGGAAAAGGCTCGGCCGCACGCATTTGTCGGAGCGGCCTTGCAACCGGGCCGCCCAATCGCTATCACCTGCGGTTCCATCATGTCCACCCACGCCTGGTTCCACGTCGACAACGAGGCCGAAATCGCCTCGCCCGCCCTGCTGCTGTACCGCGAGCGCATCGAGCACAACCTCCAGCTCATGCTGCGCATCGCCGGCGGACCGGAGCGCCTGCGCCCGCATGTGAAGACCCACAAGCTGCAGCCGCTGATCGAGCGCCAGGTGGCGCTGGGCATCACCAAATTCAAGGCCTCGACGATCGCCGAGGCGGAGATGTGCGCCCTCGGCGGCGCGCAGGACGTCCTGCTCGCCATGCCCTGCGTCGGCCCCAACGGCCAGCGCCTGGCCAGCCTGGCGCGCCGGCATCCGGACACCCGCTTCTCCGCCATCGCCGACGACGAGGAGACCATCCGCTCCGTGGCCTCGGCGGCCCAGCAGGCCGGCGTCAACCTCGGCCTGTTCCTCGAACTCGACTGCGGCATGGGCCGCACGGGCGTGGTTCCCGGCGAGGCGGCAGCCTGGCTGGCGCACGTCATCAAGGACACCCCGCGCGTGCTGTTCCGCGGCCTGCACGCCTACGACGGCCACATCCACGACGCCTCGCTCGACGAGCGCCGGGCGCGCTGCACGGCCGCCTTCGAGCCGGTGCTGGCCTTCCGCCGCCGGCTCCAGGGCGAGGGCCTGCCGGTGCCCGAGCTGGTCGCCGGCGGTTCGCCCACCTTCGGCATCCACGCCCAGAGCCAGGACCGCAGCCTCAGCCCGGGCACGACCGTGCTCTGGGACTTTGGCTACGGCGACAAGCATCCCGACCTGCCCTTCCAGCCCGCCGCCGTGCTGCTGGCGCGGGTCATCAGCAAACCCGGCGCCAACCGCCTGACCCTCGATCTCGGCCACAAGTCGGTCGCCCCCGAACAGCCGCATCCGCGCGTGCGCTTCGAGGAGCTGCCGGACGCCGAGGCGGTGATGCAGAGCGAGGAGCACCTGGTGCTGGACACCGAACACGCCCACGCCTTCGCCATCGGCCAGGTCCTCCACGGCGTCCCGCGCCACGTCTGCCCGACCGTGTCCATGCACGGCGAGGCCGTGGTGGTCGAGGGCGGCCGGGCGGTCGACCGCTGGACGATCACCGCGCGCAACCGCCGCATCAGCGTCTGAGGCGGTACGCAGAACGGGCCGGAAGCGTTGGCTTCCGGCCCGTCGTGGGGGGTTGGGGCATTGTCCTGAGCTCTGACTCCGAAAGCTCCCGGCAGACGGGATCAGATCCTTCAGGACAAAACTTGGGGAAGCGGCCTGCCCTCTCGGGCAGACCGCCGTGGGTGGGAGTCCCGGAGGGACGCCCTATTCCCGGATTACATCATGCCGCCGTGGTCGTGGCTGTGACCGGCATCCGCCTTCTCCTCTTTCGGGATGTCGGCGATGAGGCACTCGGTGGTCAGCAGCAGGCCGGAGATCGACGCGGCGTTCTGCAGGGCGCTGCGGGTCACCTTGGCCGGGTCGACGACGCCGGCCTTGATCAGGTCGGTGTACTCGCCGGTGGCGACGTTGTAACCCTGGTTGCCCTTGCCCTTCTTGACTTCGGCCACGATCAGCGCGCCTTCGACGCCGGCGTTGGCGGCGAGCTGGCGGAGCGGGGCTTCGATCGCACGGGCGACGATTTCGGCGCCGGTCTTCTCGTCACCGACCAGACCGAGGTCGCCGATGGCGGCCTGGGCGCGGATCAGCGCGACACCGCCGCCAGGGACGATGCCTTCCTCGACGGCCGCACGGGTGGCGTGCAGGGCGTCCTCGACGCGGGCCTTCTTCTCCTTCATCTCGGTTTCGGTGGCGGCACCGACGTTGATGACGGC
>CAYYJK010000008.1:23044-32495 GCA_964472185.1 uncultured Prosthecobacter sp. | reverse complement strand
GCGCCTGCGAGGCGATCGTGCAGCAGGGCCTGGAGATGAAGGCGGTGCTGCACACGCTGCGCCGGATGCCGCTGCCGGAATCGGCAACGATGGAGGTCATCACGGGCTACAGCATCATGTGCGGCCTGATCGCCGCGACGAACGAGCTGAAGGCGAGCGTGGCCGCCGCACGCATGACGGGCGAGCTGCCGCCGGCGGATGTGCCCACGACCGCCCTGGAACTGCATCCGGCGAACTACGAGCCCAGCCGCAGCGCCGATGAGCTGGAGCGCATGCGCCAGAGCCTGCACCGCGCCGGCGACCATTCCCTCGACGACCCGAACTAGCCGCATGGACGACACGCGATACGACTCAGATACGCAGGGCCTGCTCAATGACATGAGCGGTGTGCTGGACGCAGCCTACCACCGCATCGGCATGGAGGCGCCCCGGCACAACGGCCGGCCGGTGATGGCCATGATCCGCAGCGATGTGCCGGCGGCCACGGATGATGATTTCCAGGTCTGGATGGAGGCGTGGCGCAGCTTCCTGACCATCCTCTTCCACGAGGGGCCGCACCCGGAGCGGGTGATGCGCCGCCTTTACGCGTTCGTGTGGGCCGTCGACCGCGAGAAGCTGGCCAACATGAGCCAGACCGACCTGGCCCTGCTATTCAAGGAGACGCGCGCGGCGGTGAGCCTGCGCGTGAACCTGCTCTTCAGCGGTTACCTCAAGGCCCAGGGCTTCCGCGCGACGCGCGTGCCAGGCCAGAAGACCGAGGGCGCCTGCAAGACTTTTGCCCGCAAAGCGGCGGGCAATCACAACCGGAAATCCGGCCGCAAAAAAGGAGACACACCCAAGAAGCCATGAGCGCTACCCAACAAACCGCCGGTGACGACGTCGTCACGGCCCCTGGCACCGACCTGGTGCTGCATCACGAGCTGCTGCAACCCAGCCCGACGAACCCACGCAAGCATTTCTCCCCCGGTCCGCTGGAGGAGCTGAGCCGCAGCATCGAGGCCCTGGGCGTGGAGACGCCCCTGCATGTGCGGCCGTCGAAGACGGAGCCGGGCAAGTATGAGATCATCGCGGGCGAGCGCCGCTGGCGCGCCGTGGAGCTGGCGATGGAGCGCGTCCAGGATCTGGACGATGCCGGCGTGCGGATCGCGCGGCTGAGCCAGGTGCCGGTGCGTCTGCGCCATTGGGACGATGAGACGGTGATGGCCTTCCAGCTGATCGAGAACCTCCAGCGCGAGGACCTGACGCCGCTGGAGGAGGCGGATGGATACCGTCGCCTGCTGGACATGGGCCACACGGCCGAGGAGATCGCCACGAAGATCAACCGCAGCACGAACCAGGTGCATCGTGCGCTGAAGTGGGCGCGGCTGCCGGATCTGGCCCGCCTGGCGTTTGAGCGCGGCCTGATGCCGAAGGAGATCGCGACGTTGATCGCCCGTATCCCGGATGAGCTGGCGCGTCGCAAGGCGACGCTGGAGCTGGTGTTTTTCCCGGATGAGTGGTTCGGTGGCGACTTTGACCTGCAACAGCTGGAGCGCGATGCGCGCAAGACGCTGGAGGATGAGCCGGAGGCGATCCAGCCGGCGAGCATCAGCCAGGCGCGCCAGGTGGTGCGCTCGGACTACATGCGGTCGCTGCGTGAGGTCGGCTTCGACCTGGACGACGCGGAGCTGATGCCGGTGGAGATGAGCGAGACGGTGCCCAGCGAACGCCTGCGCGGCGGTGCGTGCTCGGACTGCCCCTACCGCACCGGCTGCAATCCGCTCTTTGCCGACGAGCTGACGTCGCCCGAGCAGCAGGCGACCGGCGCGCGGGGTCTGGCGCCGGACATCTGCACGCAGCCGGCCTGCCTGGCCAGCAAGCTGCAACTGGCCTGGGAGCGGGAGTCCGAAGCGGCGGCGCGCGCTGGCGTGAAGGTGCTGGCTCCGGAGGAGAGCGCGAAGGCGTTCCGCCACGGCAGCAAGTACGTGGACCTGGATGCGAAGCCGGACTACACGCTGGTCGGCCACGCGAACGACGGCAAGACGAAGACCTGGGACAAGCTGCTGAAGGGCGTGGAAGTCCCGCTGGCGCTGGCTCGCGATGATCAGGGCCGGACGAAGCGACTGGTGGAGCGGTCGGTGGCGATCGAGGCGGTCAATCAGGAAGCTGCGAAGAAGGGCAAGGAAAGCCCGTTTACGGCGGCGGCCAAGGCCGGTGACCGCCCGGACGCGGAGGCGACCAAGGAAGCGCAGAGGAAGGCCCAGGAGGAGAAGAAGCGGGAGGACCTGGCGCGGCTGCTGGCCGTGCGGGCGATTTACACCACGGCTCTGACAGACGGTGCCGGTCAAGAGCAGTGGGACGCGGCCCTGAGCGTGATGCTGGGAGACATGCTGACGGTGGAGCATCTGCGCATTTTGGCCGCCGCGCTGGAGGTGGAGATTCCGCCGATGGCGAAGAATGACTACGAGCAGCGGCACCTGGCCTCGACGCTGCTGGCGCATCTGGAGGCGACTGGGGCCGCGATGCGTGAGGTACAGGCGGTGATCATGGCGGCCGCGGCCACGCAGGGTGCCTGGCAGGGCCTGCGCGCGCCGGCGCTGATGAAGATGTGCGGCACCTTTGAGGTGAGCCTGGGCGAGATGAAGAACGAGGCCAAGGACGCCATGAAGGCGAAGCAGAAGCCGGCGAAGGAGCCGAAGAAGATGGTCTCGAAGGGCCGCGACACGGATCCGGACCGGACGACGGAGCTGCGGAATGAGGAGGTGGCCATCGCCGGCATCCTGGAGCAGGGCGACAAGGAGCGCGGGCTGAACGGCGCTGCCTGCCCGCCCGAGTTTCGGCCGCTGGAGAAGGGCGACGGTGCCTACCACTGCGACGGGTGTGGCGTCGTCTGCCGCGTGCCGAAGCCGGAGATTCCGCGTGTGGAGGCCATGCAGGACGGGGAGTTCCTGTGCCACGGCTGCGAGACAGACAAGGAGGGCTTCATGCCGCTGCCGCCGGCGGATCGGGAGGAGTACGAGACCACGCCGCCGCGCGCTGAGTCTTGAGGAGCAAACACCCAACCAGGAGCACAACCATGAAGCTGACAATGACCCTGCCAGATCGGATCGGCGCTGCCTTGACGGCGGCCGGTGCAGAGATGGGCCTCGAAGCACCGGAATACCTCAAGAGCATGCTGTTTGCCGCGGCGCATTCGCCCCAGGGCGTGACGCTGCGGCTGGAGCTGCCACCGCTGCCCAAGGGCGACGTGCCGCTGCTGACGCAGGCGGGCGTGACCGTCGAGGAGGCCCGATCCTGACACGCCATGACGATCATCGAAAGAGCGCATCGCCTGGCGGATCAGCACCCGGCGGCCGTGGAGGGGCAGGGGGGCAACTCCACGACCTTTTCCCTGGCCAGCGCGCTGGTTTGGGGCTTTGGGCTGGAGCCCGAGGAGGCCCTGCCGATCATGCTGACGTACAACGGCCGCTGCGAGCCGCCCTGGTCGCAGCGCGACCTGTTGCGCATGTGCAACTCGGTCAAGATGCGCAGCCACAACAAGCCGCGCGGCTACCTGGTGCGCGAGGGCGATGAGAAGGGCCAGTCGACGGGCTACGTGCCGACGCCGAAACGCAGCCGGAGCAAGGAGGCGGACCTGGCGAAGATCCGCGAGCTGCTGGACCCGACGCTGCCGAAGACGACGGCGGACTGGCGCCGGTGGCTGGAGGAGCGGTCGGTGCGGCCGCCGGCGGAGGTGACGCCCGTGGAGTACCTGGACGCGCTCTACCGGCCCGGCGAGAAGGTGCTGATCTTTGAGCGGATGTGGGGTAACCAAGGCAGCTTCGGCCGCGTGGTGGGCCAGCGGACGCTGAAGCTGGGGCCGACGCCGAACGACAAGCACCGCCTGCTGGATGCGCTGCCGCCGGGATCGCCGGAGGGCCTGACTTTCCTGATGCAGCCGGTGGACGGCCAGTGGCGGCCGGTGCTGAAGCCGACGGGCGCGGTGGAGATGAGCCGGCGCACGAAGGCGAGCGTGACGCGCTGGCCCTACATCCTGCTGGAGAGCGACCGCGTGCCGGCGGAGCACTGGCTGAACCTGCTGGTGCGGGCGCGGATCCGGATCGTGTCGATCACGCACAGCGGCGGCCGCAGCCTGCACGCGCTGGTGCGCCTGGACAAGGAGACGGAGGATGAGCTGCAAGCGGAGATCCAGGACGAAGGCGTGCGCGAGCTGCTGTGCGTCCTGGGCTGCGATGGGCAGGCGCTGCAAAGCATGGTCTACCCGCGCCTGCCGAACACGATCCGTGAGGGCAAGCGCATGGGGAAGCGGGACGAACACGGCCAGGTGATCCGGAAAAACGGACGGGCGGTGATGGAGTTCGTGCGCTTCCGCGACGGCGCCGCGAAGCAGGCGCTCTGGTACTTCAACCCGGAGCCGGAAAAGCTCCGCAGCATTTCGGAGGGTCTGATTTTTGAGCACGGAGCCGCATGAGGATGGAGAGATGGAGCAGACGCCACGCAAGGAGCTGGCGGCCGGTCTGGCCGGGCTGCGTGATGCGGCTGGCGTGGCGCCGAGCGAGGATGCTGAGCTTGATGCTCCGCTGCTGCTGGTGCGCCGCCCGATCGACGATGTCGTGGCGCGCGTGGCGGACCTGCTCCAGGCGCCGGATGGCCGCTGGGGCCTTTTCCGCCGCGGCCGGGAGCTGGGCACGATCAGCCAGGAGACGGGTGAGTTTGTGCCGATGTCGGCCCGCAATTTCCGCACCTGGCTGCCGCGCGTGCGCGGGGTGATGCCGGTGGAGAAGTACCTCAAGAGCGTCGACGATGAAGGCCGCGAAACGAAGCGACCGATGAAGGGGGAGCTGACGCTCGACCAGGCCGCGACGATCCTGGAGAGCGACCTGCTGCGCGTGCGGATGCCGGTGCTGGAAAACATCCACGCCGTGAAGATGCCGGTGCTGCGCACGGAGCTGGATGAGCGCGGCGAGGAGCGCCGGAAGGGCTTCCGCAAGCTCGAGCTGCTGCCGCAGGGCTACGACAAGCAGAGCCGCACCTACACGATCCAGGGCGGCCTGGATTTCCCGGATGACATGGACCCGACCGAGGCGTCTGAGCACCTGGCGAAGCTGCTGCAGTTTTTTCCGTGGGGCGATCCGGGCCGCAGCCGAGCGATCCAGCTGGCGGCGATGATGACGATCTTTTGCGCGCGGCTGTTCAGCGGACGCAGCCCGATGGTCCTGTGGAACGCCAACCTGCCGGACTCGGGCAAGTCGCGCCTGGCGCAGCTGGCCATCCAGCCCGTGCACGGCCGCGCTGGGCGCAGCGGCTTCAGCTACGAGGACAAGACCGAAGTGCGCAAGAGCCTGGACGCTGTGGCGCAAGACTTCGGCGCGTACGTGTTCTTTGACGACGTGCCGCGTGGGAAAGTCCGCAGCGAGGACCTGCACCGCTGGCTGACGGCGCCGGAGTGGTCGTGCCGCGTCATGGGCACGAAGGAGCGGTTCACCGGTCAAGTCCAGGCGGCGACGATGATGACGGGCAACCAGGTCAAGCTGAACGACGACCTGGAGCGCCGCACGCTGATCATCGACCTGTTTTCCCGTGTGAAGGGGAGCGAGCGCGTGCTGCCCGACCAGGCCATCATCCTCGACGATGACTATTTTGCCGATGAGCAGCACCGATCCCGCCTGCTGGCGGCGCTGTGGGCGCAGGTGCGCTGGTGGGACGATCAGGGCCGCCCGCCGGCCTTTGATGCGCAGCGCCAGCGCGTGCGGCTGCTTAACTCGTTCGAGGGCTGGTCACGCGTGGTGCCCGCCATCGTGAGCACGGCCGGCTTTGGCAACTGCCTGGAGCCCTACAACGCGCCGGATGGCGGCAACGAGGAGGGGCGCGAGCTGGAGCGACTGATCCGCGCCGTGATCCGCGAGCTGATGCCGCCGCGGCCGGAGGGCCTGGCCAGCGGAGACGCCCAGGAGGTGACCATCACGCTGCAAGAGGTGGTGGCCGTGGCCCGGCGCAACAAGCTGCTCCAGGACATCCTGTGGACCGTGGAGGCCGTGCTGGAGACGGAGGACGAAAAGGGCGGCTTCAAGGTCACGAAGAAGTGCCCGGAGTTCGTCGATGAGCATGTGTGGCGGGAGACGCAGGCCGCGTGCTGGATGAACCCGTCGATGCGCTCGAAGTTCGGCAAGCTGTTCAAGCACGGCTGCGCAGGCGGCCGCTTCTGGCGGGCTGACAACGGGGACGTCGTGGAGGTTGGTTCTCGCGCCAGCAACGACCTGGCGAAGATCCGGCTGCGGCGCATGCCGTAGCAGGCCGAGGGAGCAGCACGGCAGACGCGGTGACGACGTCGTCATCGATCGCGGCCGCTGCGCGAAGTCGACGCCGCAGGCCCATGACGGCCGTGCGGTCAATCTGGTGAGGCGGCCACAAGGACGCATCAGCGCCGGCGCCAAGCGCCGCACAGCAAGATCGAACCGCCACACAGCGCAGCAGGCCGCACCAGGAGCGCGGCCGCAGGCCCACGGCATCCAGAGCGAGCAGCGGCTGCGTTTGCCTGGGCGCATGGCCATGTCTGAGATCCGCGCGGCCACACTGGTCAGGAGGCCTCGCAGGAGGCGACAGCACCGGCGCGCAGCGCCGCAATGATGCGCCCGCAGGGCGCCAGGGCGAGGCCTTCCCCGGACCCCTTAAAAACCAAAGGTGAAGCTGCGAAACCTCCCGGACCTCCCACCTCGGGAGCCAGCGCCGTCGAGTGATTGAGAGGGGGATCAAGGCAAACCACCAGACCACCGGCCAGAAAGGTCTAAACCTCCCATCCTCTGGGAGGCTAGTAAATCCAAGGTTTCTTGGGTGGTTGGGGTGGTTTGGGTAGGTTTTAGGTCGCACAGTGACAATCCCTCAAAAGTGCCCGCAGTGGTGCAGAGCCGGCCAGACCCGCCCGACCTTTGGCACCTATCCCCCCAGGGGGTAAGGAATCTTTTCCCCGCGGCCGGTTTTGGAACGGTCGTCGCGTCCCCTTTGCTCCCTGCACTCATGGGGGTGAAAAAGTTTTGTGCCCTTTGACACTCGGCGCGGGACGTGACCGAGAGAATCGCCGCCATTGAGACCGCACGCCTGCCGATCGGGCAGCTGCAACTGCACCCCCGCAACCCGCGCAAGCATCCGGAGCCCGGCTCGCCGACTTGGGAGATCCTGAAACGCTCGCTGGAGCACGCCTACTTCGAGCCGCTGGTCTGGAACCGCCGGAACGGCTGCCTAGTGAGCGGGCACTTCCGGTGGCGCGTGCTGAGCGCGGAGGGGTACACGCATGTCGACGTGAGCGTGGTCGACCTGGACGAGCCGACACACTACGCGCTGATGATCGCAGCCAACCGCCAGCTCGGCGAGTGGGAGCAGTCGATCCTGGCCAGCCTGGCCGGCGAGATCGACCAGGCCGGGATCGACGCCGCGCTGGCCTGCTACGACCACAAGGCGCTGATGGCCCTGGTCGAGTGCCCGGTGCAAACCGACGACGTCGAGGAGACCGAGCAGCTGGTCAGCCAGGCCGAGCAGCTCCAGGAGAAGTGGCGCGTCCGGCCGGGCGACCTTTACCAGGTCGGCGACCACCGGGTGCTGTGCGGTGACTGCGGCAGCCTGGACAACTGGGAGCTGCTGCTGCCGGGAGGGCAGGCCGACGTGGCCTGGTGGGATCCGCCCTACAACGTCGCCTACGACGCGAACGCGACGAAGCGCCGCCGCGAGAGGATCGAGGTGCCGGCGTCGACGATCGAGAACGACGACATGCCGACGGCGAAGTACTGCGAGTCGCTGCGGGCCTGGTTCGGCGCGGGCGTGGCCAAGCTCAAGCCGGGCGGCGTGGTCTACATCGCCCACGCCGATGCCTTCACCGTCGAGGTCCGCCAGGCGGCTGCGGCCGTTGGGATCCACATCGCCCAGGGGCTGGTGTGGGCCAAGAAGGACTTCGTCCTCAGCCGCCAGGACTACCAGTGGCAGCACGAGGTGATCATCTACGGCTGGCGCAACGGCGGCCGCCACCACTGGCAAGGCGGCTTCACGCACAGCACTGTCATCGATGACAGCCAGAACCTGAAGAAGCTGAGCAAGGGCGAGCTCATCACGCTGGTCAACCACCTGCGCAACAGCACCGACAGCACGGTGATCCGCGAGCCGAAAGGCACCGGGAGCAGCCTGCATCCGACCATCAAGCCGACGCGCCTGGTCGCCCGCCACATCTGGAACTCAAGCGCGCGCGGCGAGACGGTCCTCGAGCTCTTCGGCGGCAGCGGGACCACGCTGGCCGCGGCGGAGCAGACGGGCCGGCGGTGCGTGGCCACCGAGCTCGACCCAAAATTCGTGGCTGTCATCCTGGAGCGTATGACCGGCCTGGGCCTGAAAGCGGAGAAGCTGCATGGACCTCAGTGACGTCGAGCTACGCACCGACCTCGCCGAGGTCCTCAGCCTGCTGGATGAAGGCCGGCCGGGCCCGGAGTTTGCCCTCGCTGGAAACCTGTTTCTGTTTCGGAAGGCGAAGGCCGAGGAGAAGCGATCGCGCGCCGGGATCCGCAAGCTGATCCATCCGCGGAACGCGCTGCCGGTGGTTGAGCAGCTGCCCGGCCCCGGTGAGCGAACGCACTGCATCCTGCGCGGCGACTTCGTGCTGTGCGACCTGATCCCGGCGATCATCCAGGCCCGCGGCCGGTGCCCGCACCTGCACCTCGCCACGCTGGGCCTCAGCGTCGGCAACGCGGACACGCTCGCCACCCTGCGCGCACGCGACCAGGTCGGCGGCATCACGCTGGTCTGCTCGCACTACTTCGCGCAGGTCGACCGCACCACCACGTACCGCGACGTGACCAACCGCCTCCAGGGCCTGGCGACGATCACGGTCACCCGATCCCACGCGAAAGTCATCTGCCTGCCAACGGCGGCCGGTGACCACTTCGTGATCGAGGGCAGCGCCAATCTGCGCAGCTCCGACAACACCGAACAGATGGTCATCTTCAACGACCCCGAAACCCTGGCCTTCCACCGTGCGTGGCTGGAGGCCATCCAGCCGATGCGATGAGCACGACGATCCCGGCCGACCTGGCCACCAAAATCATCGGCGCCGACCTGCGCAACCTCGTCAAGAAGGTGGGCGAAGGCAGCGTCCTGAGCAGCTCCGAACGTGCGATGATGGAGCGCGCCATTGCCGACGGCATGCTCACCGAGGAGCTGATCCAGCGCCGCCGCGCGGCGCTGATGCACGCCTACGCCACCGGCCGTCGCCTGAGCAAGGAGGAGCAGGCCGAGATTGCCGACATCCTGCCCGACGCCGGCGAAGTCGAGCGCCGGGTCACGCGCGAGCGCTACCAGCACGCGCTCGACCACTACGCCGGCCGCTACGGCTACGCCGTCCGCAACATCAAGAAGTGGCTGCAGGTCGGCCGTGGGCGGACGCCGCCTGACCTGCCACCGCTGGATGAGCCGGCTGAGATGCCGGCATGGTGGG